>NZ_JBHWIY010000038.1:0-72227 GCF_042731715.1 Streptomyces sp. NPDC059832
CTAAGGGCTGTCCCGTAATCCCTGGCGGGCGTGCGACGACAGCTACGGCACCTCGCCGCGTTGTCGGAACGCCCGAATACATCCAGTATTCGGGCATCCCTCCGCCTTGCGATGCACCGCATCTGACGCCGCACGCTGATCCACCAGGGATTACGGGACAGCCCTTAGCCCTGCCGTTCCAGCCATTCCGAAATCACCTGGTTGGTTTCTTCTGGCATTTCCTCCTGGATCCAGTGACCGCAGTCCAGGCCGACCACTTCCACGTTGGGCACGAACTCTGCCAGTCTTTCGAACCTCGGGATCGCGAAGTCCTGGTCGCCGTAGATCATGAGGGCGGGCTGCTTGATGATCGGGTCCGCGTCCGCCAGCTGGTGCCAGTTGTGGTCGAGGTTCCTGTACCAGTTGATGCCGCCCGTGAATCCCGACGTCTCGAACGCGGAGACGTAGACGGCCAGGTCGCTGTCGCTCATGATGGGCTCACCGAGTGGTGTTTCCGCCTTGGCGAGGTTGATAAATGCCATGCCCGGCTCAGGGGGTGCGGGGGGCACGTTCTTCCGGTAGAGGTTGCGGAGGAACTGGGAGGTGTTGGCATCAAATGCGGCGTCCGCGACGCCCGGCTGCCGGTTGAAGTGGACGAAGTAGAAGTCGCCGCCGAGGAAGGTTTCCATGACCTCGATCCACGGCGTTTCTCCGCGTTCCTGGTAAGGCAGGCTCAGGTTGATCAGCTTGTTCACCCGGTCGGGGTGCAACAGGGTCAGTCCCCAGACGACGAACGCACCCCAGTCATGGCCGACGAAGGTGGCGTCCTCGTAGCCATAGTGGTCCAGGAGCGCGACGAGGTCACCCGTCAGGTGTTCGATGTCGTAGTCCGTCACCTCGGTCGGGCGGGATGAGTTGCCATAACCCCGCTGGTTCGGTGCGATGACGTGGTAGCCAGCCGCTGCGAGGACGGGCATCAGGTGACGCCAGGAGAAGGCGTGCTCCGGCCAGCCGTGGCAGAGCACGATGGGCTTGCCCTTGTTTTCTCGGCCTGCCTCGAAGACTTCGAGCTCCACACCGTTGACCTGGATGAGGGTGGGCTCGGGAAATTCTGCTTGATTGAACACTGCATTTCCTCTCTGGGGGCGTTCGCTGGCGGTCGACCTCCTCGATGAGGTCATGTCGCCATCTTGGTCACCAAACCGGTCACCCCATGACCGGTTTTTATGAGAGTTTTGTCAGTATGCGATCCGATCGGCTGGTGGCCATACTCCTCTTGCTCCAACGGCGCGAGCAGGTGACAGCCGCGGAGGTCTCCCGAGAGCTGGACGTCTCCGAGCGCACCGCCCGCCGTGACCTCGACGCCCTGGCCATGGCCGGGGTGCCCGTGTACTCCGTACAGGGCCGAGGTGGCGGCTGGCGCCTGGTGGGCGGTGCTCGTACCGACCTGTCCGGGTTGACCGCCAGTGAGGCACGCGCCCTGTTCCTGGCTGTCGGTCCGGCCTCGGATGCGACGCCGGCGATGAAGGCAGCTCTGCGCAAGCTCGTCCATGCTCTACCGAAGCCCTTCCAGGTGCAGGCCGAGGCAGCGGCGGCGTCGCTGGTCGTAGACCCGCAGCGATGGGGGGCGAGCCGGATCGAGCACCGGCCGCCTCGCTTCCTCGACGAACTCCAGGACGCGGTGATCAGCGGCGTCCAGGTGTCGCTCGGCTACGTCGACAGCAAAGGCGTCGAAACCCGGAGAACCGTCCACCCGCTGGGCATCGTCGCCAAAGGTCCTGTGTGGTACCTCGTCTCCAACACCGAGACCGGCCGACGGGTCTTCCGGATCGACCGCGTGTCGTCCGCCGACCCGACCGGCGACCCTGTGCACCGGCCCGGGGACTTCGACCTTGCCGAGAGCTGGAATGAGATCGCCAAAGAGGTCGATCGCAAACGAACGCCGCTGGAGGTCCAGGCGGTATGCACACCTGACGGGATAGGCATACTCCGGATGGCGCTCGGCGACCGGCTCGACGTGGGAGGTTCCACGACCGATGGCCGCATCGAGGTCGTGATCCGCGGCCCCAATGAGTACATCCTCGCCGGCGAGCTCTCCGGGCTGGTCGAATGGGTCGAGGTGACCGGCCCTCCGGGGGTCCGAGACCACCTGGCCTCGATCGGCAACGCCCTCGTCGAACGATACGGCCGGCCGCGCACCAGCGGAGACCTTCACCCGTCTTGAAGCGGACGAGGCAGGGCTTCGAGAACAGTTCCGCTCAATAGGGTGGGTTTGTCCGTTCCGGCAGTCGCCTGGTCACGAGTCGGCGGGTCTGCCGGCCTGGCTCGCTGAGGGTGGACCGTCTCGTGCCGGGCCAGCATCGCCACGCACTCGGCGCGCTTCCGGGGTCGAGGTCGCGACGGGCGGTGCAGGTTGTGGCGGCGGCTGGCGCCTCGTAGGCGGCGCTGTCGATCACGGGCTGTGGGCCATGGGCGGCTAAGGCCAGCCCGAGGGTTCCCGGAGCGGCAGGTCCCGCGCTGGACGGCCGAGCTGGAGGACTACGCGATCACGCTCGGCCTGTTGCAGCGGGCCCTCAGGTTCCAGGTCGCCGGAACGGCTTGAGCCGCACCCCCTCCAGGCTGTCGGCGATCAGCTGGTCCAACCGCCGCTCCCGAGTCTCGTCCCGCTTGGCACTGATCACATGGTGGATGGCCGACTTGCGGTAGGACGGCGCCTGCCCGCTGAACCACTCCCACGCCCGCGGTTCCGCTTGGAAGCGAGCCAGCTGCGCCGCCTCGAACTCCCAGAACGGCTTCTCCTCGCGGTCCCGGTCACGGGCTTCGAACACCGCGATGCCGGCCGGCCGCATGAGCCCTTGCGCGGTCAGCTCCTCGATCTTGCGGAGGTTGACCTGGCTCCAGTTGCTGCGCGGCCTGCGCGGGGTGAACCGGATCGTCCAGGAGAAGTCGTCGATCGGGCTCTGCCGGCCGTCGATCCAGCCGTAGCACAGGGCCTGGTCGACCGCCTCCGACCAGCTCAGGGTGGGCTTGCCCGTTCCCTTCTTCCACATGCCCACCCGGCATTCGGAGGCAGTCGCGTGGTGCTCCTCCAGCCAGTCCCGGAACTCCTCAGGACTTGAGAAGAAGGTTGACTCCATGCGCGGTGCTCCCGTCGGTCGTCTCGTCGGTTCCATTGAACCTGTCGGGTACGACAATCCGAGAGTTTCACCGCGCCGCCCGGGATCTGCGCCGGGGTGTCATCACCATGACGGGCAGGCAGCCACAGGAGCCGAGCGGGGACGGATCGGCCGCAGGCCCCTCGTTCGAGGGAGCGGAAGAGACGCGGGCCTCGCCAACGCGAGTGGACAGCTCAGCTCAAAGTGCGCTGACGATATCTTCCTCGTCCTCCGGGATCGGCGCGTTCGGATCGCGAGACGGGCTGTTGATCAACTTAGCCGAATTGTTCTTCGACGCCGCCTCGACACGCCTCGTCTCCTAGGCCAGAGCCCTGGCCGCTGGAGCGGACCTGGTACCGCTCACGCACCCACGACCGCTACTGCTCGACCGTCCGACCCGACGCGTGCGCCGACATCACGCCCCCCGGCAGCTCCACCGCCGCCATCGCCCTGGTTCTCGTCAGCTGTCGGATCTGGGCCGGCCAGGCAGCCGTGTGACCTGCTGGGCTGCGGCGAGTTCCTCGCGCGCCTGCTCCAGTTCTAGCGACAGCTCTGCAGCGGCTCGTATCAGGGCACGGACTCGTTCCCTCTCCGTGGCGAGGTCCGTCTTGGTCTTCGCCAAGGCTTCTCGGAGCCCGGCATTGTCCTCGGCCATGTTCTGCACGACCTGCGGAGTGAAATTCCGGGCCCGGGCCCGCGCTCGGAAGTCATCTACGAGGTCCTTGTGATCTCCATAGACGACGTCTCGCCGCAGCCCGCACTCGGCAATCAGCTCGGTTCCCGTGAGCGTGCCGACCCTGGAGCGCAGTGGTGTGCCGGCCAAAAGGCGCTCCGCAGCGGCTCGGATCTCCTCGCGCTCGGTATCCCTGTCTCTGTTCCTTCGTGTCATGCGAGTGGGCCGCCTTCGTCGAGCGCACGGGGTCGGGATGCTTCATGTCGTCCGATCACCGCTCGTATCCGCTCTGCCTGGGCGGCGGCTCGGTCACGGCGCGGGCCTGGAGTCATCGGATCGGATGCTTCTCGTTCCAGGACAGACAGCCGCGAGCGGTGTCCAGTGATGTCCCGGTCCGTGTAGGCGAGGTTGGCGCAGGTACTCCGGCAGAAGGCTTCGTCTGGTCCGTCGTCGGCGGGCAGTTCGAGCAGTAGCTTCTCGGTGCGGCACGCCGCCGTCTCGGCGCGGTGGACGCAGGTCATGGCGTCTCCGTGGTGGATGTCGGTGTCGGTTTGGGCGATGAGACGCCGGACGCTGGCCTGGGCTCGGACGGTGCGCCCGAGGAACGCGGCCGCACTGGCGGTGCGGCGTCGGTACTCGGTGGCAGCGGGCCCGCTGACGTGTTCGTTGGCCTCTTCCAGGCGAGTCCAGTCGTCCTCGTACTGCTCGAGGAGCATCTCCAGCCGCTCCACGGCGACGTCGTCCAGCCAGGAATCGTCGCCATGGGCTGATGGTGGAGTCGGGTATTGGAACTCTCCGAATGCCTGCTGGATGAGGTCGGCGTTGCTCGCGGCGGGGGTGCCGTCCGCTTTCGGAGCTCACTGAGGTCAACAGCGTTGGCCGCGAGGGTCCTTGGTATGTGGCGTGCCGCTTTGCCGATCAACGGCGGCCGATAGAGGCGGCGCGAAGATCCGAGCCACGGTCCACCTCCTTGAACAGTGCCGCAGCTCGCACTGCGGTGCCCAAGGCCCAGCCCCCGGTGCTGAACAGTCCCAAGACCACAATGCCCAGGCCCAACCCGACCACCATCCACCACACTCCGCGCTCCGTGCTGCTGAACGTTGTCCCACCGCGAGGCAAGGCCGACCCCACGATCGTTCCGGAGATCGCGACGCCCAGGGTGGTGCCGGTCTGCCGGCCAGCGGAGGCCAACGAGGTAGCCACTCCGGCCATCGAGCGGGGCATTCCGGAAACCGCTGTGTTGGTGATCGGCGGGTTGACGGTGCCCAGGAAGATGCCGAACAGTAGGTAGATCGAGAGCACGGTCGGCAGAGGGGTGGCCGGTCCGAGCCAGACCGACGCGCCGCCGCCCAGCGCCAGCGCACCCCCGGCGAGCACCAGCGGCAGCCTGGGACCGTGTGTGACGACCAGCCGTCCTGTGAACGGGGAGAGCACAATGACCAGCGCCCCGACGGGGAGCAGGCATAGCCCGGTCGTCAGCGCCGACATGCCGCGCACGTCCTGCAGGTACTGGGTGGTCACGAACAGAAACGCGCCGAACCCACACAGTGCGAAGAGCGCCATCAGGATCGCCGAGCTGAACGGCACGCTGCGAAACAGGCGTAGCTCCAGCAGCGGGTCGACGCGGCGTGGTTCGTAGCCCAGGACGCCGAGCACGCCGAGCACAGCCACAGCGAGCAGGCCCAGGATGACTGGTGAGGACCAGCCCAACTCCTTGGATTCGGTGATCGCAAAGATGACGCTGCCGAGGACCAGGACCGTCAAGATCTGGCCCACCGGGTCGAATCGGCGCGCCCGGGGGGCGCGGGACTCGGGTACGAACAGTGTGGTGAACACGATCGCGGCGGCCACGATCGGTACGTTGATCCAGAAGACGGAGTGCCAGCCGAGGCCATCGACCAGGGCACCGCCGATGATCGGACCGAGCGCCAGAGACAGGCCGGTCATCGACCCGAACACGCCGATCGCCCGGGCCCGTTCAGCCGGGTCGGCAAACGTGTTGGCGACGATCGCCATCGCCACCGGGTTGAGCATCGTGCCACCGACGGCTTGCAGCGTACGCGCCACGATCAGCCAACTGATGCTCGGCGCCAGGCCGCACAGCAACGAGCCGAGCCCGAAGGCGGCTAGGCCGATCTGGAACACGCGCCGACGGCCGACGCGGTCCGCGGTGGACCCGGCCAGCACCAGGAAGCTGGCCAGCGCCAGGGTGTAGGCGTCGACCGTCCACTGCAGGCCGGACACTGAGGCGTGCAGATCACGACGAATCGACGGTAGCGCGACGTTGACGATGGAGATGTCCATCACCACGACGATCACGCTGGCGCAGCAGATCGCGAGCACCAGGAGTCGACGGCGAGGACTGAGTACAGGTATGGGTTCGGGCATGTCCGGGACGCTAAGTTTTAGAGCGTGGTCGAAGTCAACCAACAACTTCCCGAGCCCGTGCCCGAGACGGGGCTGAGTATCGCCGAGGCTGCTCGCCGTACCGGAGTGAGCACGCACACCCTGCGCTACTACGAACGCGCCGGCCTGGTCGTCACCCCCGTCGACCGCACCCACGGCGGCCGGCGCCGCTACCGCGAGTTCGACCTGGAGTGGATCACCATCTGCACCAGGCTCCGGGCGACCGGCATGCCCATCAAGGGCATCCGCCGCTACGCCGAACTCGTCGCGGCGGGCCGAGGCAACGAAGACGAGCGATTGGACTTGCTTGAATCGCATCATGACCAGGTGCTCGCCAAGATTGCCGAACTCCAGGAGAACCTGAAACTCATCGCTCGCAAGGTCGACGTCTACCGAGGCCGACTCGCCGCCGGCGACGCCGACCAGCTATGGGCGCCCAACCGCACACCGACTGCCCGCTGAGTAGCCCCTCCGAGCGGGCCCGAAATCACCGGTCATCGCCTGGTTCCGCGGAAGCACGCCTTGGCGTGCCGCCGCCGTCAACAACGTGCTGTCCCGTGGTACCTAGATCTGACAAGCAGAGGTCCCGTCGTAGATAATCGCAGATAGCTATTCCGTTTCCGTGACGCCGTTGCGACGGCTGACGTCGGCGGCGTAGGCGGCCCAGTCCCCGCCTGATGCCTGTTGCCACTGGACGGCGACTTTGATGTGGACCCCGAGCATCCGGGCGAGGATCGCGGCGGGCACTTCGGTGGCGAGGGTGAACAGCGCGGTAGAGCGGTCCTGCTTGGGCCGGATCCCGATCTTGTGGAGGCGCTGGCCGATCCGGTCGTCGCCGAGGGGGCGGCCCGGCTGGCCTCCGGGGAAGAGCCAGGGAGCGTCCTCCGGGGTGCCGATCTTGGCCTTGCCGCGGCGGGTCGCGACGAGTTCGCGGACCAGGCTGGCCAGCGGTGCGGGGAGGACGACCGGCGAGGTGCCAAACGTGATGGAGACGGTGTCGCCGTCGAAGTCGACGTCATCGACGGTGAGTTGGCTGATGGTGGCGATCTTCTGTGCGTAGAGGATCAGCAGCGGTCCCGCGACGCGGTCCGGGGTCGGCAGCGTGTCGTCGTTGAGGAGGCGCCGGGCGTCTGCTCATCGTTTCTCGCTGTCGATGGTACTGAGCGGGCCTGTCCAGCGGACGGTGCCGTAGGTCAGGTCGCGGGCGTGCCGGTGCTGTACCGACCAGCGGACGAAGTGGCCGGTCTCGTCGGGGTAGCTGACCGTGGGGTCGGCCATCCAGCGTTCCAGGTCCGTCTGAGTGCAGGTCTTCAGTGTGAGCCCTTCGTCGCCGAGCCAGTCGAGGAAGTTGTTTGCCGCGGTGACGTGGCAGCGCACGTTCAGGTCCTGGAGCCGGGTGGTGTGGTCTTCACCGAGGCGGCGCCGGAGCCGGCGCATGTGGTGCCAGACCGCGTAGCCGTGCAGGATTCGCCGTTCGGCGAGATCGGTGCGGGCCTGGACCGTCGCGGTGATCCATTTCTCCAGGGCGACCAGCCGTTCGTCGCGGGGCGGCAGGGCGCCGGTCGCGACCAGGACACTGCGCAGGTGGGCCAGCACCTTGCCCGGGGGCAGTTCGTCGAGGACCTCGTGTGTAACGGGCCGCTCGTCGCGGCCTATGCGTTCCAGGGGGTCACGGGCCTTGGAGCGGGAGACCCAGGCGAAGGCGACGTCGGGGCGCTCGGCGCTCGTCAACGCCTCGTGGAACGGGGCGAACGTCGGCCAGTACAGCATGATCGGCTCGATGTGCTGGCCGGGGTGGGCCTCGGTCAGGGACCAGGCGGGGTCCGCGAACCGCGACAGCGCCGCAGGATCGATCCCCTGTCGCAGAGGCCGGGCATGGAGCACGATCCTGCTAGCGAGATCTTCGGGTGCGGCCGGAGCGGTGGTTGACGTGGTCATCGCAGTTCCATCCGTCCGCCTATCAGGTCATTGATCATTTGTGCCTGCCGGTCGGTGAGGTTCTGCCGTGCCTGCGCCTGTTCTGACTGGTGGTAGTGGTTCACCAGATCCGCCAGTCGCTCGTGATGCACCGAGTGGAGGACTTTCCAGGACGCCGGATCGGTGTGCGCCCGCAGGATGGTCAGCTGGTCCAGAGCAGCGATCTGCAGAGGAAGCTGGTGGGGCAGGGCACGTGCGTTCTCGCACCCCAGGCAGGCCAGGAATGATTCCGCGCAGGGCTCGCCCGGGGTGGTGCTCGGGCTGTTGAGGTGGTCAGTGCACCCGGCGAGCACGGTGTCCTGTGCACCGGAGAGAAGGCGTTGAAGAACCGCGGGCTCTACGTCTGCTTCGTGGGCGGCGCCCTCCAGATCGGTCTGTCAATCGATTTACGGTCCCCATCAGCGCGGCGGAATCATCCAACAGTCCTCCAGCAGGGGAGCGGGGAGGCGAGGAGGCCCCACTCAAGCACGGACTGGACCCGGTCTGCCCGAGAGCCATGTCCGTAAAAGAGCTGTCCGTTCAGGGCTGAGTGAAAGGGAGTGGCCCGGCACCGCAGGGTGCCGGGCCGGGGATCTGCCGTTGGGGGCCCTGGTTCCTGCACCACACAGGAGCGGGAGTTTCACAGGTCACCCGGTGTGCTGGAGGCGGGTTACCACTGGCAGTGGACGTGGGTGTCGTGGTTCTTGTCACCCGGCCCGAGGACCAGCTTGGCGCCGAGCTTCCGGCAGGCATTCATGAGCCCGCGGTGATCGGCCCTCTTGCCCACGTGGCGGCCGTTGATCCAGGTCACGTCGACCGCGCGGCCCGCGTAGTGCTTGGAGGTACGGCTGTGCCTTCCGCCGACGAACTCGGAGATCTCGAACTTGTAGTGGTACTGGGTGCCGAGCTTCAGGACACCGTTGAGCATCCGTGTGTCGAGCGCGACCCGCGCACCCTTCTTGTGGCCCCACGGGCTGGTCTTGGCCAGGCGCCCGTTGGAGACGTCGACCAGATTTTGCTGCGGGAGAGACACCTTGTCGGTACCGCTCACGTGCGCCTTGGCGTAGGTGATGCCCTTCGCGTTCAGGACGGAACGGGCCAGCCGGGCCGACTCGCTTGTCGGCTTCGCGGGTGCGTGATGCCGGGCTGCTTGCCCGTGCCGCCCGGGAGAGGGATCCGCCGTCGCGGCCTGCCCAGCAGAAAGAGCGATGGCTGAGACCGCCACAGCGGCGCAGACAGCGAGACGATTCATGGATGGGTCCTCATTCCTCTGTGGGCGGTAGAACTGATCAAGAGGAAAGCAGGCGACCAGGCGGTCTCTGGTCGGCCAGCGGGATTCCCACCTGATCGGGGTACATCTGCGTCAACATCCCGTCGCACACGGGAGGCCACCGCGCGTGAGCTGCTCGCCCAGGACGGCCAGAGCGCGCCGATGCTGTCGGCGGCCGATCTGGATTCGAACAACGGGGCGGGCTGCCTCAGTGTCAGGTTCGTGCGCCAGTAGGCCGCGACCAGCAGTGCCCGGTCCTCCAGCGGCAGGCTCCATGGCCGGCCCTTGCGGACGGCGTCCGTGCCCTGCGCCGCAGAACGGTCACCAGCTTCCCGAACTGCCTCGGGCTCAGCCGCTGAACGGGGCTGTCCAGGACGGCTCCGCCGCCGTGATCACACCAGCCACGGTGAGATCGCCCCATCTTGATCACGCTGCGGGGGCGCCGGCCTCTGACGGGAGACATCTCGGTCGTCCGGACGGATTCGGTATGAGAGCCTCACGCCCGTGGCTACTGAAACTGAGGTGGGAGAGCTGTTGCACCAGCGCGGCTGGCGGACGGCATTCACGGTCACTGAAATGGTGAACGCATGGGCTGCCCTGGTGAGCGTCATCGAGCGCGGCTACGGCGACGACATCTACGAGTACACCAACGACCTCTACTGCCGAAACTGGCTGCACGAGGCATGGCTCCTGCTGGACGAACACGTCGTCCAGCTCTGGACCCCGCGGATCAACGCTCTGGACGACCAGTACAAAGCCGTGACCATCGACGACGACGGTCAAGCACTCGATCAGTTCCACAGGCTGCCCGGCCCCGACCTGTGGTGGTGGCGGCGTCACCCCCGCATCCTCACCGGAGACCTCGGGCGTTCGCTTCGCTCGGCCGGTGCCATTGGCGCCGACCCTGATACGGCATGACCCTCGGCCTCGTGGGATTACGGGACAGCCCTCAGGAAAGTGATATGTCCGGTGGCACAGTCGACGCATTCAAGATGAGCATTCGTTCTGATTCGTTGAATCATCTGGTGCGGTTACTGACACGGGTTTTCCGTGGTGGATTCTCCAGGCGCCGGACCGAGGTATTCAGCGTTCGGCCTTCCCCTGTTGGATCTCATCCAAGGTCTCGTTCAGCATCTGAAGGATTCGTAGCGTGAACTCAGGGGCTCGAACCAAACAAGTGGGTCAGGGAAACGCTCTTGCCGCCGCGCATTATTCAGGATTGCCTCATCCCTGTCATGCTTGGATGTCTTCCACCGCTTGGAATCAAAGAGAATCAGCCGAGGCTGGGCGAGAAGATCAACGAGAAATGGTCCGGATCTTATATCGAGGTTGCGAAAGATTAGGGCGGCATCCGATTCTATGGCGACCAAGATCTTTTCGCAGGGTGCCCGAGGACACGGGGACTTCGCGACATCATCACCTGTCTGCGGCCGAAAGTGAGAGAAATCTCCGCCAGGAGAAACGATTTCCCCTGTGGTCGATGCCGCCCGTCCGCTGGCCCGCGGCTGGCACATGACGGGTGATCAGGCGGCTGTGGTGTGAGGGTGCTTCGCTCGCGCGGCGGTCTTCTTCGCCGCATCGGTGTCGTCCGACCCGGCGGCGCCCGACGGCGCCCGGCGCGCGCTCGAAGAAAACCCGTGCCGGGCGGAGCGGGGCTCCGTCCGGCGCGGGCATCAGGACATCGTTTCCCTCACCCGGGTTGGGTCCCGACGACGGCGTCCCGGGCCGTTCGGCCGGCTCGCAGGTCGGTGAGGTTGTCCTGGAACACCTGGCCCACGGCGGCGGGTTCGCCGGGGAAGGCGAAGGCGCAGTGCGGGGAGATCACCAGGCCCGGTGTCCGCCATCGGGGGTCGTCCGCGGGGAGGGGCTCGATGTCGTGGACGTCGAGCAGCGCTCCGCGCAGTGCTCCGGTCCCCAACGCCTCGTGCAGGGCCTTGTCGTCCACCGTGGTGGCCCGGCCGACGTTGACCAGCGCCGCTCCGGCCGGCAGTGCGGCGAGTACGTCGCCGTCGACGAGGTGGTGGGTTCCGGCGGTGGCCGGCAGGCAGCAGATCATGTGGTCGGCGGTGGCGGCGGCCTCGGCCAGGCGGTCGGTGCCCACGGTGCGGTCCGCCCCCGGCACGCTCCGTTCCCCGGTGCGGGTGACGGCGACGCACCGGGCGCCCAGCGCGGTGACCTTGCGGATCACGGACCGGCCGATCCTTCCGGCTCCCACGACCAGGACGGTCGATCCGCACAGCATCGTGGCGGTGGACGTGTGCCAGGCACGTCGTTGGGGGCGTGCCGACAGGGTCGGGAACTCCTTGAGCAGCATGAGCAGTGCGGACAGCGCGTACTCCGCGACGGATTCGACGGGGACGCGCGCCGAGTTGGTCACCAGCGTCCCGGGGGCGAGTCCGGCGGCGGGGAGGTGGTCGGTTCCGGTGCCGGTGAGGTGCAGCCATCGAAGGCCGGGGAGCAGGGCGAGGGAGCGTTCGGGGAAGTGGTGGCCGATCAGCACCTCGACCTCGGCGAGTTCCCTCCGTGACAGGTCGAGGAGGGAGGAGGCCCGCACTGCCGTGACCAGCGGTTCCAGGTGAGGCAGCAGCTCTTCGGCCATCGCCGTGTGTGCGACGAGGGCACGCGGGTCGTGCCAGGTGGACGTCTTCACCGGTGCACCGCCCGGTGTGCGAGGAGCTCCGCGACGGGGTCGGGGCTGCCGTGGCCGGTCAGCTCGGTCACGAGGGCGCAGTTGCGTCTGATCTTGTTCGCGATCCAGGCGCGCAGCCAGTCCGCGAGGCGGGGCGCGGACAGTCCGGACGGGGCCACCCCGGTCAGGATCGCCCCGGTCAGGGCTGCTCCGCCGACGTTCACCACCACGTCCGGCAGCACCGTGTGGCCCGCCTCGCGCAGGAGGCGGCGCGCGACGGGGCCGCAGCTGAGGTTGCCGCCCTCGACGACGACGCGGGCGCGCACGTCCGGGACCGAGCCGGGGTCGATCGCGTCGGCCGCGGCCGCGAGGACGAGGACATCCGCGTCGACGGTCAGCCAGGCCCGGTCCGGGCCCAGGGACCGCACCCGGGCCGGGAGCAGCGAACGGTCGACGGTGCCGTCGGCGGAGGTCGCCTTGATCAGTCCTTCCGTGCTCAGGCCGGCCGGGTCGGTCAGTGTGCCCAGGACGTCGGCGACGGCCACGACGCGGTGGCCCGCGCGTTCGAGGTGCAGGGCCGCGGCCCGGCCCACCGCTCCGAAGCCCTGCACCACCACGCGTTGGGGTGCGGTGACCTGCTGTGCCTCCAGTGTGCTCAGGGCCGCCGTCGCGACGCCGAAGCCTGTGATGTCGGACATGGTCCCGTAGAACTGCTCCCAGGGCACGTCCAGCCGGGTGGCCCCGGGTACTTCGGCGAGGTCGTAGTCGGCCGCGGCGAAGAACGCGTCGCGGTCCGCCGGTGTCGTGCCCTGGTCGCAGCCCAGGTACACACCGCCGTGCAGGAGCGGGCGGCCGACCCGGCCGAAGGTGCGCATCAGCCGGTCGCGGTCCGTGATGGCGGAGCGGGGGCGGATGCCCGCCTTGGCTCCGCCGATCGGCAGGTCGACGAGTGCGAGTTTGTGGGTCATCGCCCTTGCCAGGGCTGCCAGTTCGAGTTCGTCGACGGTCTCGGTGAGGCGGGTTCCGCCCATGGCGAGGCCCCGTACGGTGCTGTCCACGACGACCCAGGCGTCGGCCTCGCAGCCGGGCATCGAGAGTGTGGTGGTGAAGAGCGGCGACGCGACCAGGGTGTCGTCGCTGTGAAGGAGTTGGTTCATGTCCACGTCTTTCTGGTTCCGGTGGGTACGTCGTGGCGAGGGCGCGGGCCGGGTACGTGTCCGGGCGCCGGGTGGCGGCGCGACCTGAGCGGCGTCAGGCGGCGCTCCGGCGCAGCAAGGCGTCCGCCTCGTCCTGGAGTGTGTCGAGGTCGTCCGCCACGACCTCCGCCGTCGAGATGTCGGGGAGCCGGCTCTCGATGTGGCGCAAGGGGCGGTATCGCAGGCCGAGGACGCCCCATCCCGCGAGCAGGAGTCCGCCGGTGATCATGAGCAGTCCCATGCCCCGGCCCGGCCCCGTGCCGCCCGTGATCTGGAGGAAAGGGGTCTGTCCGACGAGGGGGTCGAAGAGGTGGTTCAGCAGGAGGGGGGTGAGCAGGAAGCCGAGCGGCATCAGCCCGGTGGCGAGCATCTGGTTGGTGGCCACGACCCTGCCCTGCAGTTCCAGGCCCACCTTGGCCTGGAGGATGGCGAGCCAGTGTGCGTTGAGGAGGGCGTTGCACACCCACCACAGGAACAGGCCCACGCCCATGAGGACGGGTTCCGGCCGCAGCCCGATCAGCGCGGTGGCCAGTCCCATCCCGATCGTCATGCCGATCATGCCGTCGGCCCGGCGCCGGGTGCCGCCCCAGAAGGCCATGGCCAGGCCGCCGACCGCGGCGCCGAGGCCGCCCGCCGCGGTGACCGTGCCGAGGACGGCCGGGCTGCTCGTGGAGAGGACGAGCGGAGCCGTCAGGACCGTGGTGGTGGCGATGATGTAGTTGACGACGATGAAGAAGAGCACCATCGCCACCATGGGCGGCCGTCGGGCCAGGAAGCGCCAGCCTCCGGTGATCGAGGACAGGAAGCCCTCCTGGCGTCTGCGGAAGAGGCGGTCCGGGAAGCGGATGACGAGAAGGACGGCCCCGCCCGCGAGGACGGCGACGAGGTCGAGGCAGACCACCCCGGCCAGTCCGGTGAGGCTGATCAACGCCCCGCCGAGCACCGGCGCGATCAGTGTGCTGAGGGCGGTGCCCAGTTGCACCACGCCGTTGGCCTGGGCGAGGTAGGGCTTGGGCACCAGTTGGGCGACCGAGGCGAGGTAGGCGGGGCGCTGGAACGCCGCGGTGAGGGAGGTGAGCGCGGCGAACACCGCGACCTGCCACACCTGCAGCGTCCCGGTGGCCGCGGCGGCGACGAGGCCGGACAGGGTGACGCCGTAGACGGCGGCGCAGCCCAGCAGGACCTTGCGGCGGTCCCAGCGGTCGGTGGCGGCGCCGCCCAGTGGCGCGGCGAGGAAGGCCGGGAGCATGGCCAGCATGGTGACCAGGGAGTAGGCGGACACCTGGTGGGTCTTCTGGAAGACCCATACCCCGAGGCCGAAGGAGGTGAGCGCGGAACCGGTCATCGAGGCTGTCTGGCCGAGTGCGAAGAGTCCGAACCGGCGCAGATCCCGTCGTTGCGACGAGTTGTCCGGTGCCGTCGACGCGGGCGCGGAGGCGGTCGGCGAGGAGAGCCGTTCCTCGATGATCCCGGCGAGTTCGAGGGCCTGGTGTTTGAGGAAGTAGTGCCCTGCGTGCGGGATGCGGGAGAGGGAGACGTCGTCGGCGACGGCGGTCCACTCGCGGTACCGCTCCTCGAAGAGTTCGGTGGTGCGGTCGCGGTCGCCGACGACGCACAGTACGGGCGCCCGCAGCCGCCGGGGGTCGTGGGTCTCAAAGCGGGCGCTGAACCAGTCGACCGCTTGGCGCGCGTCGTGCCGGACGGCACGGATCACCGAGCCCCGGATGTCCTCCTCCATCTGCCCGCCGAGTGCCCGCAGCACGTCGTGGTAGGTCCGGTCGGAGGTGCGCCGGTCGTCGGGGAACCAGCGGTGGACGAGGGCGGACAGCCTGCCGGGGAGCCGTGCGCTGGGGAAGGCGGCGCCGAGGACGACACCGGCGAGTTCCTCGCCCGCCTCCTCCAGCGCGAGGGCGAGTGCGACCGCAGGTGCCGTGCCGACGCAGTGCCCGTAGACCAGGACCCTGCCGGTGTCGATGCTGGCGAGTTCGTCCCGGCAGCGTGTCACGACCTCGGTGAGGGAGCTCAGCTCCTCGTCGGCGCGTGCGGGGTCGTGGCCGGGCAGTTCCACGGCGAGCACCTGCATGTCCGGCCGTCGCACGGCGAGTTCGTGTGCGAGAGGTCGGTACGAGGCCGCGGATCCGCCGCCGTAGGGCAGGCAGACGAGGGTCACTTCCGGGGACATGCCCGGGGGCGGCCCGGCCAGTCGTTGGAGGAGCCCGGTGCCGGCGGACGCGGGATCGTCGAGCAGGGTCGCCAGTTCCCGCACCGTGGGGTGGGTGAAGAGGGACACCACCCGCAGGTCGGGGCCGATCAGCCGGGCGGCGCGCAGTGCGCTGAAGGAGTCCCCGCCCAGTGCGAAGAAGTCGTCGTCGATGTCGAGGTCCTGGTCGGGGAGTTCCAGTACCTCCTGCCAGGCCGCCGCGATGCGCCGTTCGGCGGCGCTGCGCGGGGCCGTGCCGTTGTGTTTCCCGGAGGCTTGCGAGACGGGCAGGGCTGCGCGGTCCACCTTGCCGTTCGGGGTGAGCGGGATCCCGGGCAGGGGTACCAGGGCCGATGGGACCATGTGGTCGGGCAGTTGGGAACGCAGGGCGGAGCGCACGGCCGTGGTGTCGAGCGGGGTGCTGTCGTCCGCCGGGACGACCCAGGCGACGAGGCGGCGCCGGTGCGCCTCCCCGACGGCGAGCACGACCGCTTCGCGTACGGAGGGCAGTGCCCGGCAGGCCGCGGCGACCTCGCCGGGCTCGACCCGGTATCCGCGTACCTTGACCTGGTCGTCGAGGCGGCCGAGGAACTCCACGAGTCCGTCCGGGCGTACGCGTACCCGGTCGCCCGTGCGGTAGCAGCGCCGGGTTCCTTCGACCGGGTCCGGGACGAAGGCCCGCGCGGTGGCTTCGGTGTTCCCGGCGTAGCCGCGTGCGACTCCGGGGCCGGCGATCCACAGTTCCCCGGGGGCTCCCGGAGGTGCGAGCCGTCCGCCGCGGTCGACGACGTAGCACAGTGCGTTCGGGAAGGGTGTGCCGAGAGGGACGGAGACGGCGGTCGTGTTCGTGGGGTCGTCGGTGTCGGTGGGTTCGCATCCGAGGACGGACACGGTTGTCTCGGTGGGGCCGTAGTGGTTGTGCACCCGCAGGCCGGGGCGGGCCGCGCGGATGCGGGCGACGAGTTGCGGCGGGCATGCCTCCCCGGCGAGCACGAGGAGGTGTTTCGGCAGTACGGCTGCCAGGTCGCCGTGTGCGGCGAGGAGTTCGAGGTGGCTGGGCACCATCTTGACGACGTCCACCGGGTGGGTGGCGAAGTACGCGGCCAGCCCCTCGGGGTCGGTGGCCCGCTCGCGTTCCACCAGGTGCAGCGTGCCGCCGCTCACCAGCGCCCCGAACAGTGAGAGGTATCCGAGGTCGGCCGCCGCCGTGGAGAGCAGGGCGAACGACCGCCCGTGCCCGTCGATCCGTTCCAGTGCGGCGTGCAGGTAGTGCGTGAGGGAGCGGTGCTCCACGCCGACGCCCTTGGGCGTGCCGGTCGTTCCGGAGGTGTAGATCAGGTAGGCGAGCCGGTCCTCCGCCACCTCCACCCGTGCTCCGGGCCGGTCCGCGGGGGCGGTGCCGGGGGCGGACAGGTCCTCCGTCACCAGGACGTGCGCCGCCCGCACCCGGTCGGCCAGGGAGCGCCGGGCCAGTACGAAGCGTGCGCCGGACGCCGTCACGGTGCGGGCGAGCCGATCGTCGGGGTGGGCGGGTTCCAGCGGGACGAAAGCCGCTCCGGCCCCGAGTACGCCCAGCAGGGCCACGGGCAGGAGGACGTCCCGCTCGGCCAGTACCGCCACCGGCTCGCCGGCGCGTACCCCGGCCGCGAGCAGGCCCTCGGCGACCCGGGCGGCCCGCTCTTCCAGTTCCGCGTAGGTGAGAGTGCCGTCCTTCGCGACGACGGCGGTCCGTTCGGGCGCGGAGCGGGCCCGGCGCCGCACCAGTTCGGGAACGGAGTCGCCCGGGTAGGTGCGTACCGGCCCGCGCAGCACTGCCTCCGCCGGGTCCGTCAGGAGCAGTTCGCCCACGGGGCGGTCGGGGTCGTCGACCAGGCCGGTCAGCAGCCGCAGGTAGGACTCGCCCAGCCGTTGCGCGGTCGCCGGGTCGAAGCGTTCGCGACGGTACTGGAGCACTCCGCTCAGCGGCCCCTCGGCACCCGCCAGGAAGCAGTGCAGAGCCAGTTCGCTCTTGACGGCGCCGGTCGCGATCTCGGTGAACCGGGTCGTCAGTCCCGGGAAGAGGCTGGTGAGGTCGGGCCGGACGTACAGGTTCGCCATCGTCTCGAAGAGGGGCCCGGTGCCGGAGGCGCGCTCGGGGCGCACCTGGTGCACGACGCGGTCGAACGGGACGTCCGCCTGGGCCAGTGCGTCGAGCACGACGTCGCGCACCTCGGCCAGCAGGCGCCGCCCCGACCACGCCGGGGACAGGACCGTCCGCATCACGACCGTGTTGACGAACGGGCCGACGGCCCGCCCGCCGCGTGCCGTGTGCCGTCCCCCGTCCGGTACCCCGACGGAGATGTCCTCGCTGTCGGACACTCGTGCCAGCAGCGCCTGCCAGCAGGCGAGAAGCACCATGAACGGCGTGACACCGTTGTCAGCTGCCAGGGAGTCGAGCCGTGCCTTGAGTCCGGTGGGGAAGACGAGGGGGACGCCGCCGCCCGCGTCGGAGGGGAACGGCTGGGCAGGGCGGTCGGCGGGCAGGTCCAGTGCGGTGGGCGCGTCGCGCAGCCGCTCCTGCCACCAGTGCAGATGGCGGGCGGTCAGGTCCTCGGGGACGGGTGTGACCACCTCGGAGTACTGCGGGGGTTGTGGTGGCGGCGGCCCCTGCCCCAGTTCGTGGGCGTAGAGCGCGGCCAGGTCGGTGAGCAGGAGGCCGTTGGACCAGGCGTCGGTCGCCATGTGGTGGAGAACCAGCAGGAGGGCGTGCTCCTGCTCGTCGAGGCGGAAGCAGGTGACGCGGAGCGGGCATTCGCGTTCGGGGGCGATCGGCCGCCGTACGTGCTCGTGGACCCGCCGGTCGAGCTCGGCCCCCGGGTCCGCGGCAGCGCCGAGGTCGACGACGTCCAGGGGTACGTCCGAGGCCGGGCGCAGGGCCAGGACGGGGACGGGGCCCGAGGCGTCGACGACGCCGCGCAGTACGTCGTGCCGTTCGACGAGCCGACGCAGTGCGGTCAGGAGGGCCGGGCAGTCCAGCGGGCCGCTCAGCCGCAGCAGGACGGGGACCAGGTAGGCGGGGCTGTCCGACTGGAGCTGGGAGGCGAGCCACATGGCGTGCTGCGCGGAACTGAGCGGCAGGGGCTCGTCCCCCCGTCGCGCAGCGGCCTGCGGGCGCTGTGCCCTGCGGGCGGACAGCAGGGCGCGCAGCCGGTCCTGGTCGGCCTGTGAGGTCGTGGTTGTCCTATCGCTCATGCTGTCTCCTCCTTCCGGTCCGGGTCCGCCGCGTCCAGGGCGGCCAGCGCCCGCTGTTCGACCTCGGCGGCCAGATCACGCAGCACCGGCAGGGCGAAGACCGCGCGTACCGAGACATCGACGCCGAGCGCGTCCCAGATCTCGGCCGCGACTCGCATCGCGGTGAGCGAGGTCCCTCCGAGGTCGAGGAACGAGTCGGAGGCGGACACGTCCTTCACCGGCAGCAGCTGTTCCCATACCGTCGCCAGGAATTCCTCGACGACGGTGGACGGTGCGATCCGTTGTCTGCCTTCCGGGGCCGGGAGTTCGGCCGACGGGGCCGGAGGTTCGGCCGGTGGGGGCGGGAGGGGAAGGCCGATGGCCGAGCAGGAACGGTCGGGTGCCGCGGTGCCCCGGGCGAGGACGTGGAGGAGCCCGTCCAGCAGGGCCCCGGCGGCCTGTTCGTCGAAGCATTCGAGATCGTGGACGAGATGGATCTCGGTGCCCGACACCGTTGTGTTGACGAGGAAGGTGGCGTCGTCCCGCGCGCTGCCGGTGTCGCGTTCGCCAAGGACCCGCAGGGTCACCGCGCCGGCGGCGACCCGGACCGGTGCCCCCGACGGCCGCATGGAGAGCGAGACCGGGGTCAGGGGTGCGCCGGGGCGTCTCGGGAGCCCCGCTGCCGTGGCCGCCTCGGCGAGTGCGGAGGCGGGGAGCATCGTGTGTGCGAGCGCCCGGTTGCGTGCCAGGGCAGCCCGCGCGGCCACGGTGCGGAAGGTCTCCTCGGGCCTGAAGCCGACCCGGACCGGGGGGACGAAGAGCAGGGGCCCCACGACCCGGCCGAGTTCCGGTACGGGGCGCCGTGCCACCGGCACGGCGACGAGGACGTCGTGCCGTCCGGTCCAGTGTGCGATGAGCACGTCGAGCGCCGCCAGGTACACCGAGAATTCCGAGACGCCCGAGGAGGTCGCCAGGTCCCGTACGGCTTCGGCGGTGCCGGGCGGCAGCCGGCGCACCAGCCGGGCGCCCCGGTGCGCGGGGGTCCCCGCACGCGCGCGGCGTGCGAGGTCCCACGGGGGCAGTGCCCCCTTGAGTTCCTCGCGCCAGAAGTCGTGGTCGGACCGGGAGGAGAGCGCGAGGGCGTGTTTCTCCCAGCGCGCCACGTCCCCGAGTTGCACGTCCGGTTCCGGCACGGGTCGGCCGTCGAGGGCGGCGGCGAGTTCGTCCAGGACGAGGCCCCCCGACCATCCGTCGAAGGCCAGGTGGTCGACGGCGATCACCAGCCGGGCGCGGTCGGGGGCGGTGCGGACGAGCACGGTGCGCAGCAGCGGGGTGTCCTCGGGCGTGAAGACCTGCCGGGCCGCCGCGTCGACGAGCGCGTCGGCCTCTTCCGCCGTCCGCCGCGTCATGTCGTGTTCGGTGAGGGGGACCGGTGCAGGAGGCAGCACCCCTGCCACCGGGCCGTGCGGGGTTTGCGCCACGACGGTGCGCAGCGCCTCGTGCCTCACCACGAGTGCGTCGAGGGCGGAGCGGAGCGCGTCGGTGGTGACGGCGCCGTCGATGCCGAGGACGAACGCCTCCGTGGTGACGCCGGGTACCGGGCTGATCTGGCGGGTCGTCCACAGTTCGTGCTGCATGTCGCTCAGCGGTGACTCGGTGGCGTCCGGCAGCCGGGTCGGCGCGGGCACCGGAGGAGCGTCGTCGATGAGTCCGGCCAGTGCCGCCACGGTCGGCTCGGTGAGGAAGTCCCCCAGGGGGACCACCGCACCCCATTCGGCGCGGACCCTGGCGAGGACCCGGGCGGCGGCCAGGGAGTGTCCTCCGAGAAGGTCGAAGCGATCGGTGCGGCCCACCGGCCGGTCCGTGCCGAGCACCTCACCGACGATCGCCGCGAGTCGGGCCTCCGCTCCCGGCCGGGGGCTCTCGCCCGGTTCCGTCGTGCTGACGGGAGGGGTCACGGCGGACAGGGCCTTGCGGTCCACCTTGCCGTTGCTGCTCCGCGGCAGCCGGTCCGTCACCAGGACGCGGGCCGGCACGAGGTAGTGCGGGAGGCGGGTGCGCAGCAGCCGGAGGATTTCCTCCTCGGTGGGCGCGGGAGCGCTCTCCGGAGCGGCCTCCACATGCGCGTGCAGAGTCCGTGTTCCCCCTTGGTCCACGGGGGTGAGGACAACGGCGTGCCGCACGCCCGGGAGCGTCGCGAGGACCGCCTCGATGTCACCGGGTTCGACGCGGAAGCCGCGTACCTTGACCTGCTCGTCGAGGCGTCCGAGGTAGTGCAGCACACCGTTCGTGCGGCGCACGAGGTCGCCCGTGCGGTACCGCCTGCCGCCGGGTGCGTCGGGGTCGGTGACGAAGCTCGCGGCCGTCGCCTCCGGCGATCCCAGGTAGCCGAGGCCGACCAGCGGGCCGGCGACCCACAGTTCGCCTGCGGTGCCGTCCGGCACCGGGTGCTGCTGGGGGTCGCGCACCGAGAGCTCGCAGCCGGCGACGGCCGTGCCTATGGGCGGCGTGCCCGTTTCGTCACGGCCTATCGGGTGGGTGGCGCAGAAGACGGTGCATTCGGTGGGCCCGTAGAGGTTGACGACGGTTTCGACCCCCGGTTGTGCGTAGAGCTGGTCGACGAGAGGGCGGGGCACCGGTTCCGCTCCGGCGTTGACCCGTCGTACGCCCGGCGGCAACGGGCGTTCCAGCAGCACCGCGAGGCCGGAGGGAGGGGCGCTGATCATGGTGACCTCGTCCCGTGCGGGGAGGTCGGGGAGCGCCAGGATGTCGTCGGCGAGGACGACGCTGCCTCCCGCGCACAACGGGCCGAAGATCTGGTGGATGGAGGCGTCGAAGGAGAGTGACGCGGTCGCCAGGCCCACCCGCAGGTGCGCGGGGTCGATCGTCCGGGTCATCCATTCCATCAGGGCGAGCACGGAGGAGTGTCCGATGACCACGCCCTTGGGGGTGCCGGTGGAGCCGGAGGTGAACAGGACGTACGCCTCCTCGCCCGCGGTTCGTGCCGGGGGCGGTGCGGGGTTGTCGTGGACGTCCTGGTGCGGGGTGGTGTCGACGATGAGGGGGCGTGCGCCCGCTGCCGCGACGACGGGGGCGAGTTCGGGTGTGGTGAGGACCTCGCCGATCCCGGCGGCGTCGACCATGTGTGCCAGCCGGGACGGCGGGAGCGCGGGGTCGAGGGCCACGCAGGAGCGGCCGGCCCGCCACACTCCCAGGAAGGCGGCGACCGTGCGTTCGTCGCGCCCGAGGCAGATTCCGGTTCTGCCCCATGGAGCGGTCGGGAGGAGTGCGCTGATCCGTGCGGCGAGGGCGAGCAGTTCCCGGTAACTCGTTCTGCGCTCGCCCGCGATCACGGCTGTGGCTTCGGGGTGGTGGGCGGCCCGGCGGGCCACCAGGTCGTGGACCGTCCGGGGAGGGAAATGCTCCTCGGTCCGTGGTTGCTGCGGAGAATCGACCTGCATGGGATGGCTCCAGATCTTCGAGAGCGCCGCCGGGATGGGGGCGCCGTGACGCGTGGGAATACGCCCCATGGGTACGGGGATGCCTCGGACGGGCGGAGAAGGAAGAAGAAGGAGGGGGGAGAGCGGGGTGCGTGGCACTCCGGTGAGGGCCGACCGTCCGGTCAGCGGGTCCCTTCGCGGGACTCGGTCGCGGCGGCGCGGGCGTTGTGTTCCCGCAGCAGGGCCGCGAGCAGGGGCCGGTCACCCGGCGTGGCGGAGGGCGCGGCGGGCGCGGTCCGCCCGGCACCGAGCTGCTGTTCGGCGCGTGCGCGCAGTCCCGCCCGGTCCAGCTTGCCGCTGCCGGTCTTGGGAATCTCGTCGAGCGTCAGGTAGTGCCCAGGCACGTACGCGGAGGGGAGGGCGGAGGCGATGTGCGTGCGCAGGGCGGCGGAGAGTTCGCGGGAGGAGGTGCCGGCCTCGGCCGGCAGGATCCACGCCACGAGTTCGGTGTCCTCCCCGAGCCGGACCGCCACCACCGCGGCCTCGTTCACCGAGGGGTGGGAGCGCAGCCGGTGCTCGACTTCCTGCGGCTCGATGCGCTGCCCCCGGATCTTCACCTGGTCGTCGGTCCGTCCCAGGTACTCCAGGCTCCCGTCGATCAGGCGTACCCGGTCGCCGGTCCGGTAGATCCGATCCACGGACGATCCCGGTGGTGCGGGCACGAAGGCGCGGGCGGTCCGTACGGGATCGTTGAGATAGCCCAGGGCCAGGGGTGTGCCCCCGATGCACAGCTCCCCTTCGTCGCCGTCGAGGACCGGCCCGTCGTCCTGGCCGACCACGAGCAGCACGCAGTTGTCGATCGGGCGGCCGATGAGGACGCGGTCGATCTCCCGTGCCGGGGCCGGGACGGTCCAGTGGCTGACCTCGATGGCGGCCTCGGTGGGGCCGTAGAGGTTGTGCAGGGCGGCGGGGATGGTGTCCACGCACGCACGCGCCACTTCGGCCGGCAGTGCTTCGCCGCTGCAGAAGACGTGCCGGAGAGAGGTGCACCGTGCCGCATCGCGGTGGCGGAGGAACTCGCGGAGCATGGTGGGGACGAAGTGGCAAAATGTGATGCCCTGCTCGCGGATGGCGCGTGCCACGAGTCCGGGCTCGCGGTGCTCCCCGGGCGGCAGCAGGACGCAGGTGCCGCCGGATATGAGGGGGAGCCACAGCTCCCAGCCGGAAACGTCGAAGGTGATGGGGGTCTTCTGCAGGACGCGGTCGTCCGGGCCGGCCCCGTAGGCGTCGCGCATCCACACCAGCCGGTTGGTGAGGGCGGCGCTCGGCAGCACGACTCCCTTGGGCGTGCCGGTGGATCCCGATGTGAACAGCACGTAGACGGGCTGCGCGTCGGGGACCGGCGGCAAGGGGTCCCATTCCGTCTCCCCCGCCGCAGGGCCCTCGAAGCGCGCGGGCAGCACGAGCGTGCGCAGCCCCTGTGCCGCCGGCCGGTCCCGTGTCGTGTCGGTGACAAGGGCAAGAGTGCTGCCCGATACGTCGAGTACGCGTCGCAGCCGGTCCGGGGGGTCGTCCGCGTCCAGGGGGAGGTAGGGAAGCCCTGCCTTCAGGATGCCGAGCAGGGCCACGAGCAATTGGACGCTCCGCGGAATGGCCACCGCCACGGGCGGCCCCGGCGGTGTCGTGGCCCGTAACGTACGGGCTGTCTCGTCGGACCACGCTTCGAGTTGCGCGTACGTCAGCCTCTCGCCGCCGCACTCGACGGCGACGGCCGTGGGCCTCGTCCGGGACACTTCCCTGATCAGCCCCGGGAGCCCTGCAGGGATGGAACACACTGTCCGCCGGCCGGATAACTCGGCTATTGACGGGCCCTGTTGGGGGCGCACATCCGTTCCACTCATTCTTGTGACCGTTTCAGCGCGAACTTATAGAGATGGTGAAGCACAACACAAGGTTCCTTGATGCCATGCTGACGCTTCCTGCCCGTCCGGGGAGGAACGCGCGGGTGGGCGCGGGTGAGCGCCGGTCTCCCCGGCGCCGGCCGGGTGGCTGTCCGGCTCGTACCGGGGCGCTCCGGGCCGAAGTGTCCGCAGGTGCGGCACCGACCGCACCTGCTGCGTTGTCGTACGTCCCGCTTCCGAGCGATGTTGCGGTGCTTCGTCAACAGTCTTCTTCTGTCTCGAATTCTCGAGATCCTCGGGGTTCCCGGATCTCTCGGATGGTTCGAATCACGAGCTGCGGTGGCACCAGAGCCTTTGCGTGAGAGGAGACGGAGGCATCCGCGGTCAGGTTGCACAACCATCCGAAAAAAACTTCCTGGAGCACAGCGCAACCTCATGGCGTGATCCCCCGTCCGGAGAGCGGGCAGGAAGGCATGCCGACTTCGTGGTCGCCGTCCGGACGTACGACCATCTGCTCGTGGGAGCAGGGCAGTTGGAGCTGGGCAGTCGGAGCCACCCGTCGCGAAGCCGGCCCGGAGCCGCCGCTCGGTCGTCTTCTAGGGTTGTCCGCATGACGATCGACACGGGAGCCGCGGATCAGCATCGGGTCGAGCAGCCTGACGGCGGACAGGGTTGGCGGACCGCTGAGGCGGGCGCCCGTGATGCCCCCGAACCGTGGACCGTGCCACCACCATGACCCAGGCAAGCGGAGGACTTGCCACCACTTTCGCGACGGCGGGCGTAGGGGACGGCAGATCGGTAGAGGGAGACCTCGAGCCATGGCACCCGTGCCCTGCCCAGAGACTGCGGAGACGCACGCTCAGACCGTGTTTGAGGTCTCGCGTTGTGGTCGGGTAGCCGGAGACGAGCAATGGTCTCCGGCTACCCGACCACACGCATTCACGAGAGAATCGTCTGGTGACTGTATCCATCGACCGTAGTCGGTCCCTTGAGGAGCTTGAACGTGATCGCTGGCAGGCGCCCCCGGCTGACGCCACCCGTCTCATTGCGACGGCGCATGCCCTGCGGAGTCGGCCGGTCGGGACTCTGACCGTTGAGGACCTGCGCCTGCTGATCGGGCAGGACATTGGGCTGCCGGTGCTTCTTCCGCTCGCGGTGGAGGTGCTTCGTGACAACCCGCTGGCCGAAGGCGACATGTACGAGGGCGACCTGCTGCGCGCGGTCCTGACCAGGAACTCAGCTGTCTGGAGCGTTTATCCGGAACTTGCGAGGCAACTGACCTTCATCGTCGGCGGCCTCTCCGACCTCTCGCCAGACCTGCGGAGCAAGGTCGAGCGGTTCGTGGGCGCCGTCCAGAATTCCTGACGCGTCGCAGGTGCCTGTCGTCTACTGCGGGGCTGTCCATCGAAGACGCCGTGGTCCTGGCCGTTTGGCAGGGCAACCTCGGGTGAGCCGACGGACCATAATGCCGATCACCGCCCACCGGATCATGGTTGCGGACCGGGCAGGATCGGCCTCGTAGTCACGGGCAAGCCGCCGGTGCGCGGTCATCCGGGCGAACGTCCGCTCAAGGCCCAGCGCTTGGGCTGGACCTGAAAGCCTCGCTGGTCAGGCGCTTTGCGGACGATTTCCAGCTCGCGGCCGAGGATCGAAGCGCTCCAATCGACCAGCCGTCCGGAGAAGCCCTGGTCCGCCCAGACCTTCTGGATGCTCGGATGGTCGAGGTGGGTCCGAAGCAGAGGGCGTTTCGCGCCGTCACGATCCTGGACGCTCGCGGCAACCATGTGTACCGCCAGCAGGAGGCCGAGCGTGTCGGTGACGATGAACCGCTTGCGGCCTTTGACCTTCTTGCCTGCGTCAAACCCTCTGGTGGAAACGGGGACGGTGCCGGCCGTGCGCACGGACTGCGAGTCGATGAGCCCCGCGCTAGGTTCGACGCTGCGGCCGTCGGCCACTCGGACCTGGTCGCGCAGCGCGTCGTGCAGCCGCTCCACGATCCCATCATCGCGCCACCACGTGAGTGAAGTAGGCCGCCGACGAGGTGCCCGTGGTGCGGGTCCTTTTCCGACGGCCCCTTCCCGAACGGTGCGGGCCAGTTTCCCGGCACACCGCTCTCCAGTGGTCATTTTCGGGTGGAAGAGGTGGCCCGACCTGCGTGGATGTCCTGGTGACAGGGCTGGCAGACCACGAGGGTCTTGCGGCGCCGCATCGCCATGAGCGTGATCCACACCGGCGTTTCGGGTCGGCTGGGAGTTCTCGCTTTCGTGTCAGGGATGGTCCTCAGTTCGATGTCCGGCCTTGGGCGCTGTGGGGTGGGCAGATTCGGGTGTTTCTATGGGGCGTTGAGAAGTGGTGGCCGGGCGCTGTTGCTGGACAAGCAATGAGGATTGGCTGGTCACTGGGTGAGGATTACCTGGTCAGGGGAGTGAGAGCTCCCAAGTGGCCGCACGCTGGTGATCACCGGCTTCTCTGTCGAATTCAAGGTACTGAGCCGAGATTGATGCTGGCGCTGCGACAATCTCGTGGCCCGCATCACCGAGGCGGAACAGGAAGGCTGGCTCAGCGAGATCGAAGGGCTCCGTGTCAGCCCGGCCGGCGCCCAATCCAAGATCGGTCAGATCGAAGCCGCGTCGCCACGCGGACCGGTGAACCTGGGGCTGCCCACCCGGCGAGAGGGGGCGTGAGGCGAGACGAGTTGCCGTGCGCCCTTCCTGTGCGACAGCGGGCGGGGCCTCGGGGCAGGACTCGCCAGCAGGGACAGCAGTTGGTTGCCGAGCTGGTGTCGGTTCCAGACCGAGCCCTGCTGAGCATGAGCGAGTACGGTCACGGACCGTCCAGTCCGTCCGAACCGTGCGTCGGAGAAGCGGCGCTCATCGCCAGAGCGGGAACAACTAAGCTCTAGTCCGTCGGAGTTGATGGGCCATCGAGGCGGGACGAATTATCATGACAGCACAGGGGCGCCACGAGCAGGAGATTCCTCGTGTCTCGATGACCGACGAGGAGATCGAAGCGGCCAATCTGGAAACGGCTCCTCGGCTCAACAGCGGTATCAAGCTGATGGAGTACACCCCCGAATGGGCTGCGGTGTTCGAGGAGGAAGCCGCCCGGATGAGCGACAAGCTGGGTGCGATGCCCCACCGGGTCGAACACACGGGATCCACCTCGGTACCCGGATTGCCCGCCAAACCAATCATCGACATCCTGTTGATCGTTCCCGACTCCGCCGACGAGTCCGCCTACCTGCCCGCCCTGGAGTCCATCGGCTACACGCTCGCGATCCGGGAGCCCGACTGGTACGAGCACCGCGTCCTGCGCAAGCCCTCCCTCGCCCCCAGCGCCGAGTCGGCCAATTTGCACGTACTCTCCACCGGCTGCCCCGAGATCGACCGCATGCTCCTGTTCCGCGACTGGCTGCGCGCCAACACCGGCGACCGCAACCTCTACGCCCGGACCAAGCGGGACCTCGCGCAGCGGACGTGGACGTACATGCAGCACTACGCCGACGCGAAGAGCGAAGTCATCGCCGGCATCCTCAAACGCGCGGGTCAGGGCACACGAGCACACCATGAAAACTGAACCCCCTGTCCCCGCCACCGGCAGCCCTGAAGGCTCATGAAGGGCGACCTCTGCCTGCTGCGGGAGCGGAACTTCCTCCTGTTCTTCCTCGCCCGCACCTCGTCCCTGACCGGTAACGTCATTGCCCCGCTGGGCCTCGCCTTCGCCGTACTGGCCATGCCCGACGGCTCCCCGTCCGAGCTCGGGCTGCTGCTGGGGACCCGCACAGTCGCCCAGCTCGGTCTGATCCTGCTGGGCGGAGTCATCGCGGACCGCTTCTCCCGCCAGCGTCTGATCATCGCGGGGGAAGCCACCGCCGGGTGCTCCCAAGTCCTGACCGCCGCCCTCTTTCTGCACGGCAGCGTGTCGATGAACGTCCTGATCGCCCTCGCGGCCGTCAACGGCGCGTCCTCCGCCGTCAGCCAGCCAGCCGCCACCGCGCTCGTGCCCTACCTCGTCGACACCGACCGCATCCAGCCGGCGAACGCATTGCTGCGCCTGGCGGCCAACATCTCCCGTATCGCAGGCGTGTTCGTCGGCGGAGTACTCATCGCGGCCGTCGCACCGGGCTGGGCCCTGGCCGCCGACGCCGCCACCTACTTCCTTTCCGCCGTGCTCCTGATATTCGCCCGCCCGCGCACGACAACGGCGGCGCTCGCGGCGTCGGAGGCGCCGACCGGTTTCCTGACCGAACTGCGCGCCGGCTGGACGGAGTTCTCCTCCCTGCGCTGGATGTGGCCGATCGTCGGCCAGTTCGCTGTCGTCAACGCCTGCTTCGGAGGGGCCATCATGGTCCTGGGGCCGGCGGTTGCTGAGCAGGAGCTGGGCGGCGCAATCGCCTGGTCGATCATTCTCGCCGCCCACTCGACGGGTTTCGTCCTCGGCAGCCTGATCGCGATCCGCATCCGGCCCCGCTACCCCCTTCGCACGGGCGTCCTCATCACCTTCGGCTTCTTCCCTCCCTACCTGCTCCTCGCCGCGGGCGCCCCGACATGGCTCATCGCCGCCGGCATGCTCACGGCCGGCGTCTGCATCGACGTGTTCGAAGTCCTGTGGAGGACCGCGGTCCACACCCATGTCCCCGCGCACGCCATGTCCCGGGTCAGCTCGTACGACTCCCTGGCATCTTTCATCTGCGCCCCCCTAGGTCTCGCGATGGCAGGCCCGGTGGCCGCTCACATCGGCATAGCCGAAACGCTTCTGATCAGCGGCGTGCTTGTCACGGCGACCAGCACCTTCCCCCTCTTCTTCACGGCCGTCCGCCACCTCCCATCCCGCGCCCCTGTCCCGGACCGCCGCTCGTGACAGCGGTGTCCCTGCACACCGGCCTGCCCGCCGCCTACATACGGGCCGCGCCGAAGAAGCACTGCATGTGGCAGCAGATCGAGGGCGCCGCCCTGGACAGCCGCCGCATCGTCCTGATCGACGACACGGCCCGCCGCGGGGCCCTCGACCACGTCCTGATCCTGGGCGAGAGCCACGCCAGGAAGGTCCTGACTGACTACCAGGACCACTACAACGGTCACCGGCTGCACCGATCCCGGCAGCAGCTACCGCTCAGCGCGACCGAGCAGCCCGCAATCGTGTACGACCTCGACGACCTCGACGACCGAAGCATGCTCCGCACCAGGGTCCTCGGTGGCCTCATCAACGAGTATCGATACGCTGCGTGACCTGCAACGACGACTTTTCGAGCCCCACAGGAGGCGCCTGCGGGCGGACGCGGCTGCGGACCACTGGGCAACGCCATCACGCACAGCGGCTCGGACAAGCAGATCACTGCCTGACGCAGTAGTTCTGCAGACAGTGGGGAACGGGGCTTCGTCCCTTTCTCGCTTCGTCCCCCACTCCGTCGCGCGAGTGCATCGGCTGCCGCGATGGCAGGGGACTGCCCGTTTCATCCCAGCCGATCCCGTGGGACCAGTGGCCGCAGAGTTCGCATGGTCACCTCCGGGTCGGGGACGGAGATCGCCAGCCGGCTGAAGGGCGCACTCCGGCGCAGTTCCACACACAACACTGGCGTGCCGGCCCGCACCAACGTGAAGTCCTGTCCCTCCTGGAGACGCCGGACACCTGCGCACAGCTGTCCGGGAATGCATGTTCCCCGATCACGTTCACCGCGAAGCGCACGCCACCAGTCGGGCTCGATATGGAGCCGGCGCAGCGCCGACACCGGAACCCGCACATTGCGGTGGTGTGCCGCCGCCTTCTCCAGCCAGGACAGGCGTACGACGATATCGGTGCCCTCCACTACGACTCGCGCCATGGCCTCTCCTTTGTGACAGTGGGAACTTGCGGCTTCGCGATGCTTCGGATCCCGTGCGAGGCTCTCTATCGCGCCATTGGATCTTCCTCGGTTTGACACTCCTGAGACAGCTATCTCGATTTCTGAAGACTGACCCGGCAGACAGCCGGAGCGCCCGGTCGGGCTCGGCCATACACGGTCAGGAGAAGCATCGGATGCCGGCTCTCGAAAAGACCACGCCGGTCGTCGGCGCACCCTGCTGGGTGAGCCTGATCGCACACGATCTGCACGCAGTCCCGTTCGCTTCACCACCCCACGGGCGGCTACCTCGGGTTCAGCCGACAGTCTCTCAACCACCCGCACCACGATCCTGGCCGCCGCGCCGACGCCCGGTGGTATGGGAGCCCGGCGGCCGGGTCGGCCGGTGATGCGCTGCGCGTACGATGACCGGCGTGACCGCCCGCCGCGCTCTTGGTGCCGGCCCCGAGGCTCCCGCGCCCAGCATCCGTGCCGCCCAGGCCGACCTGCTCGGCGCTCTTCCCGGAGAGCGTCTGTCCGACCTCGATGAACTGCGAGCCCGAGGTGCACTGCGGGAGAAGACGCTGTGGCGGATGCTCTACGAGACCGCTGCCCGTGCGGAGGAGACCCTGGGTGTCAACATCGAGGAGCTGGACCTTGCCGGGCGCCGGGCCCCGGTGAAAGCCAAAGGCGCCCGTCCTCGTACACGTCGCCGCGGCGCTGTCCGCAAGGACTTCGTCCTGGAGACGGTCTACTGGGACGTTGGTACTGCCCGGCTGTTGCCCAGGCTGCTCAAGGGACGTACGCGTGGCCCGGTGTTCGTCACCCAGCGCAAGCCCGGCCCGGCAAGGTCGTCAACCCGCGCGACATCTGCCCGGACACCGGGCTCGTGTGTCTCTCGTACGGGCAGGCCCGGATGCTGCCGGACGAGCACACTGCCCTCGGCGGTGAGCCGGGCACGGGCTGGGATCTGCATGAGTGGTGGCACTCCGGTCTGACCCGTCCTGGTGAGGGCGGGGCGGGTCTGCTCATGCTGATGGCGAAGTCCCGGCGCAAAAAGGCGGAGAACGTAAGGAAGTACTTCCGCCCTTCCCCGGAGGCGATCGCCGAAGTCACCAGCCTGCTCGCGCCGGGCTGAGGCGGGGGACCGGTACGGGTTACGACGTCATCTGTGACGGCCGTGCAGGTCAATGGTTGTACGCGTGGCTGTTCGCCGGGCAGATCCCGGTTCGGACGCGGCGGGATGAGGCGGGCGTCTCGCCGCAGTGCCGGGTCTGCTGGGCGGCCGTCACTGACTCGGTACGGCGATGCCGGCTGCGCGCAGGTTCGCCTCGACCAGCGTGTTCAACCGGGCGATGGACGGTGACTGGTCTTCCCGGTGGTGGTTGACCATTGCGTACCGGGAGGCGGCGTCGGACTGGTCTTGAAACCCGGTCGGCATCGCCAGCAGCGCCCGTTGGGTCAGCAGCTTGTCGGCCAGCGTGGACGCCAACTCCTCGATCCGCGGGTCGTCCGGATCCCAGGCCCTCGCATCCCAACCGCGCTTGGTCAGCTCGACGGACTCGGGGTCGTCCAGGGAGTGTTCGAGCCGGGTCAGGAAGCTGTCGAAGATCTCCGGGACCAGTGCCCGGGCCAGCACCAGAGCCTCCCGTTGACCAGCCACGTAGTCGGGACCGAAGCCGAGTTCGGCGAGCCGCTCCAAGACCGCGCAGGCCCGGTCGGGCAGCAGGGCCCGGTCGCCGTGGTCGAGACGGTGCAGCCTGTCGCGGCGCGCGATCAGGTCTTCGATCCGTTCGGTGAGCTGGTGGTGGACGTCGTCCAGGGTGGCGGCGAACGTCGTTGGATCGGCGTCGAGCAGGTCACCGATCTCGGCCAGCGGCACGCCGGCCGCGGCCAGGGTCCGGACCTGGACCAGCCGGTACAGCTCGTCCGATCGGTAACGGCGGTAGCCGGAGCCGTCGCGTTCCGGCTCGGCGACCAGGCCGAGCCGGTGATAGTGCCGCACGGTCTTGATCGTGACACCAACGAACGCCGCCGCGAGCGGGCGGTGTCGACGGCTGGAAACGCTCAGTCACCAGGCAAGGTGGCTGACGTGTGGGAACGCCGTATCGCCTATGTGAGGGGGTGTCCGGGGCCGGGTGCTCGGCGTGTCTGGTTCAGCCCTGGAGGGCGGTGAGCCAGTCGGTCAGCAGGCGGTTGACCTCAGCGGGCCGTTCCTGCTGGACCCAGTGGCCGCAGCCTTCCAGCAGGTGGGAGGCGAACAGGGCGGGGAGGGTGGTGGGGTAGGCGTTGATGGCGTCGGCCATCCAGGTGGTGGAGGCGTCCAGGGTGCCGCCGATGAACAGGGATGGCTGCTTGATCGGGGCTCCGCGGTGGGGGGCGAGGTCTTCCCAGTCGCGGTCCATGTTGCGGTAGCGGTTGAGAGCGCCGGTCAGGCCGGTGCGCTCGAACTCCACGGCGTAGATGTCAAGGTCGTCCTCGCTCAACCAGGCGGGGAACTTGCCTGCGGGGAAGCGGTCGCGCAGCCGGCCGCCGTGGGTGACGAAGTGCGGGTCGGGCTCGCCCTGGGCGGGCATGGTGTCGGCGGACAGTGCCGCGTAGAAGCCGGCGAGCCAGCCCCGGACATCGGGCTCGATCTCCGCCTCGGCGCGGCCGGGCTCCTGGAAGTAGGAGACATAGAACTCCTGCTCAGGGCCGCCGATCTGGCCGAAGATGTCGGTGGGGCGGGGACCGCCCGGCGGCGCGTAGGGGACGCTCAGCAGGCCGACCGCGCGGAAGACTTCGGGGTGGAGCAGGGCGGAGGAGGCAGCGATGTTGGATCCCCAGTCGTGGCCGATGACCACCGCGCTCTCCTCGCCGAGGGCGCGCACCGCGGCGACGTTGTCCTGCACCAGGTCGAGCATCCGGTAGGCGTCGGTCGCGGCGGGCTTGGAGGAGCGGCCGTAGCCGCGCACGTCGATCGCCACCGCCCGGTAGCCGGCGGCGGCGAGGGCCGGGAGCTGGCGGCGCCAGGAGTACCAGGACTCGGGGAAGCCGTGCACGAGCAGGACCAGCGGGCCGGTGCCCTGCTCGACGAGGTGCAGGCGCCCGGCCGGGGTCTCGATGGTGCGGTGGCGGAACTCGGCGGTCGGTTCGGGCTGCATGGGCTTCTCCTCGGTTCGCGAGCGGACGCGGTTACCTGTCGATCATGCGGCGCGGCGGCCTCCCGGCGCGATCAGCATTGCCATTCTGGCAAGATCGCAGCACAGGGCGGTTTGAGCGGTGCGGCTGGAAGGAGCGGGAACGGTGGCAGGCGACGACCTGGACGGCACACTGGCGGCGATGGGACCCAGACTGCGAGCCGCGCGCGAGCAGCACGGCGCTACGCTCGCCGGCATCAGCTGTGCGACCGGCATCTCGCCGAGCACGCTGTCGCGGATCGAGACCGGCCGGCGCAAGCCCACCCTGGAGGTCGTGCTGCAGCTGGCGAGGGAGTACGGCGTCTCCCTGGACGAGCTGGCCGGTACCGCTCCCGCCCCCGCGGTCGCGCGCCACAGCACGGCGCTGCACAGCTTCGGGGACGACAAAACAGTGCTGCTGCTCACCCGGTACGTCGGCGGCTTGCACGCCCACAAGCATGTGCTGTCCGCCGTCGAGGATCTACCCGCGCGGCCCCGGCAGGTCTCCCACGAGGGCTACGAGTGGCTGTGCGTTCTGTACGGGCGACTGTGGCTCGCGCTCGGCAACAAGGATCTTGTCCTGGCCGCCGGGGACGTCGCCGAGTTCGATACCCACACCCTGCACGGGGTGGCGAACGCTGGCCCCGGCGGGCCGGTCGAGTACCTGATCTTGTTCGGGCCGCAGGGCGAACGACTGCGGCCGCGGACCCCGCCGGTCCCCGGCCGCGGGGCCCGGTAGCCCGCAGCCCCCGTGACGATCCAGACCCGGTGCCGCTCAGCGTCGCGCAGCGGTCGCAGGTCTGAACGACCTTCAGTACTGCAGGACTGAGTACCTGACGCTGTCGGGGATCTTGAGATCCGGAGCTGCTGATCACGGCAAGCGCGCCGAGCAGGCGCTTCGTTTCCCCTGTTCAGCGCGTCGGCGTGCGGGTTGGTTGCCTGGCGAGGTCTCGCAGTCGGCCTGGTGACCGTTGGGCGAACGCATCGTTCGTGCTCTGTGATGCCTGTGATGCCTGTGCGGCTGGGGTGGCTGGTGTGTCGATAGGCGTTCACTCGTTCGTGGTGACCGCCCGGAGAATCACGGATCTGGCGGTCGGCGCGGGTGGCACGGTTGGGGCCCGCGACTTCGGAGGTCCGAGATGTGTGTTCGCTCCCGCACCGGCAGTGTGGTTCCCGAGCTGACGGTGCGGGTGGCGCGGGCGTGCAACCCGCACGGCACCACGGCCATGGCCATCCGCGACCACCTCAATGGTCTGTGGAGCGATGAGGACTTCGAGGAGTGGTATCCCAGGGACGGCAAGCCGGGCCTGTCACCTGCCCAGTTGGCCACGGTGTCCGTCCTTCAGTTCCTGCTGGAGCTGTCCGACCGACAGGCCGCCGAGTCCGTTCGTAACCGCATTGACTTCAAATACGCGATGGGCATGGAGCTGGAGGACCCCGGCTCCGAAGCTCAGGACCTGCCGGAGCAGGTCACCCCCGAGGACTCTCACGGGGCGATCGGGATGTCCCGGTTCAGACGATCGCTCGGCTGGCATATCGCCCGCCGCCTGTGCGGGCTGGTCGCTCTTGCGCTCCAGTACGGCCATATGTGCACCGTCTTGGACGCCTGGACCTCCAGTGCTAAGGCTCTCGCAGCTGCACCGGCATGCACTCTGTCCTCGACGTCGAGACCGCTCTCGTGGCGGCCGATACTGCGGCGAGACTCCGGGACCGGGCCGCGGCAGGCGAGAAGATCTTCGGCCCCGCCGCCCGGAGGGCTCTGACCAGTGCAGCCACGACCCCACGGTTCGAGGGCCGCATCGTCCCCGCGAGGTTCGCGAAGAAGGCCGCTGCCTCCCTCGCCCGGGACGGCGTCGTGCTCTATGACAACCCGGATGCGTTCTTGATTTGCGCGTTCAAGCACGGCAATGCGCTCTGCGAACCCGAGCCGGGCGCCACCGCGCCGAGGCAGTACGCCTGCCAGACAGGCTGCGGGAACACGGTCCGCACTGACGTTCACGCCCGCCAGATACGGGAGCGGCTCACAGAGGCCGCGGCCGCCGCCGATTCCGGCTACCCGGAGAATGAGGGCCTGGTCATCGACCCGAAGACCGGCGTGTCGACGCTGGAGAGGTACCGGGCGGACGAGCGGCGCCCCAGCGCGGTGAAGCTGGAGCAGGTGCTCAAGGCTCGGCTGCCCGAGCGGCCCACGAGCTTGACCTGGCGCCGAAGGCGTACGAGCCCTACCTGGATGTCGACTTCACCAATCTGGACCCTCAGGACCTGGCTGCGGCAAGGGCCGCCTTCGAAGACGGTTCGGCCCGGAGTGCGTCGTGAGCAGTGCTGCCGTCTCGCCTCCTGTTCACGGGTTCAGGCTCTCGGTGGCAGTAGCCGTGACAATCCGTAGTGGAAGCGGTTGTCGAAGGAGTCCGTGACCATGAGGTGCTCGCCGATCCGGGCGAGGGCGGGGTAGCTGCCGGTGGCGACGAGGTCGTGGAACGAGCCGCGGGGGTTGTCGGAGGGGGTCTGCTGTTCCTGGGTGAGGCCGAGGGTGAAGTAGACGATCGACCAGCACAGGCGGGCGGCGTCCGGTTCGGAGTGTCCGGCGTCCAGCAGGGCGCCGGCGATGGTGTCGGCTACGCGCAGGGTCTTGCCCGTGCCGGTGAAGGTGCCGCCGACCAGGCGGCCGCCGTCGCGGTGGGCGAGCAGGGAGTCCCGGTAGCGGGTGGCGACGGTTCGGGCCCGTTCGACGGGTTCGTCGGGCAGGTGGGTGACGTTGACGGAGCCGACGATGTGGTCGGCCATCGTCTCGATGAGTGTCTGCTTCGTCTTCACGTACGAGCTCACCGAGTTGAGGTGGGAGCCGAGGGTGCGGGCGACCCCGCGCAGCGTCAGCTTGTCGAGGCCGTCGGCTTCGAGCGTGGTGAACGCAGCCTCGATCACGTCGTCCAGCGTCCAGCGCATCCTCGTGTCCCGTTCCGTTCTCCGTCACCCACCGGCGATTTACCGGCTCATGGTACAAGCGGCCTGTTCAGGGCCCTGTTCGGGCGCCGAACGCCGCCTGGGACACCGCGTCCCAGCGCTCCCACTCCTCGATGCGGGAGGCGTACTCGGCCCGGATCACGTCGAGGGGCCCCTTGCCGAAGAAGATTCGCAGGGGCGGCTCGTCGGCGTCGACGATGGTGAGGATCGCCGCACGGGTGGCGGTCGGCTCGCCGCGCACTCCGGCCGGGCGCTGCATGGCGGCGCGGAAATCGTCGTAGGCGGGCAGGGGTTCGGCGTGGACGGCGGAGGGCCCGGCCCAGTCGGTGGAGTATCCGGCGGGTTCGACCAGGGTGACCTTGATGCCGAAGTCCTTGACCTCCTTGGCGAGGCTGGCGGTGAATCCCTCCAGGCCGAACTTCGAGGCGTGGTAGACGCCCAGGCCCGGCAGCGAGAAGACGCCCGCGATCGAGGAGACCTGGATGATGTGCCCGCCGCCCTGGGCGCGCAGGTGCGGCAGCGCGGCCTGCGTGACCCACAGCGGGGCGAGGAGGTTCACGTCGATCTGTGCGCGGGCCTGCTCTTCGCTGATCTCCTCGACCATGCCGAACAGGCCGTAGCCGGCGTTGTTGACGACGACGTCGAGGCGGCCGAAGCGGTCGGCCGCCTGGCGCACGGCGGCGTGGACGGCCGCGCGGTCGGTGACGTCCATCTGGATCGGGAGCAGGTTGCCGCCGTGGGAGGCGACCAGGTCGTCGAACGCGCCGGGGGTGCGGCTCGTCGCGGCGACGCGGTCGCCCCGTTCCAGGGCGGCTTCGGCCCACTGCCTGCCGAAGCCCTTGGAGGCGCCGGTGATGAACCAGGTCTTCGTCTTCGTGGTCATGTCGTGCTCCGGTGTTCCTCGTTGCCGGTCGGTTCCTGCCGACCGTGCGGAGTGAGCTGGGAGTGCGCGGGGACGACGGCCAGGCCGTCGACCTCGATGAGCCATTCGGGTTGGCCAAGGACCTGGACGCCGATGAGCGTGCTCGCCGTGCGGGGCCAGTGGCCGCCGAAGGCCCGCTGGCCGGCCGCGAAGATCGGCTCGACCAGTTCGGGACGGTGCCCCACGACGTGGATGGTGTTCTTCAACAGGTCGCGCGGACCGCAGCCGACCGCGGCCAGCGCGGCGGCGACGTTGCGGAACGCCTGCTCGGCCTGGGCCGCGTGATCGCCCTCGCCAACGAGACGGCCCTCGGCGTCCAGGGCGATCTGTCCCGCGATCGCGACGACGGATCCCGAGCGGACGATCGCGAGATGGTGGTAGAGGCCGCCGATCGGAGGGGCCAACGCGGGCGGGTCGACATGCTCGATCACGGCCGTGTCCTTTCGTAGGAGGTGTAGTCGGGCAGCGCGAAGCCGTTCGACAGGCGGATCTGGTCGCGTAACAGCAGACCGCCGAGCGGCAGCCGCTCCTGGAGCGCCACCACGGCGCGCCGGAACGCTATGCCGGCCGGGGTCCGCGGCGTCATCGTCTTGCCGCTGCCCTGCCCGAACCGCTGGACGCGGCTGATCCACGGCCGCAGCCGCTCCTCGTACGCCCGCAGCCCGGCGACGACGTCCCCCTGCGCCCGAGCCAACTCACCGGCGAGCACGTAGGCCCCGACGAGCGCGATGGTCGTACCGTGCCCGGACAACGGCGAGGCGCAGAACGCGGCGTCGCCCACGAGGGCGATCCGGCCCGACGACCAGTGCGGCAGTGCCACCTGGCTGCACGCGTCGAAGTAGAAGTCCGCAGTGTCCTCCAGCTGGGCGATCAGCTCGTCGGCGTGCCAGCGCATCCCGGCGGCGCGCGAGCGCACGACGGTCTTCAGCGCGGTGCTGTCGCGAGGGTCGTACCGGAACGGGGCCGACCGGAAAGAGAGGAACGCCATCAGCTGCGTGTTGCCGTTCACGGCGCGGGCTCCGATGGTGCGGCCCGGTTCGGAGTACACCTCGGTCCAGTCGCACAGCCCCAGCGTGTTCCGCGCGGTCCAGAACGACAGATAGTGGCCGAGGTGGCACAGCGACCCGCCGCCCGGGCCGAACGCCAGGTCGCGCACGCCCGAATGCAGGCCGTCGGCCCCGACCACGACATCGAAGCGGCGCGGTGCGGACTTCTCGAAGTCGACGTGCACGCCGTCACGCCGGTCGTCGAGTGCGCTGATGCGGTCACCGAAGACGTACTCGGCCGAGCCGCCGGTCGCCTCGTGAAGGATCTCCACCAACGCGCCCCGCAGAATCTCGGTCTCGGTCACCGGCCCGTCCCCGCCGAAGCCGTCCGCCCGCACCGATGCCTGCCGCCGACCGTGCGCATCCACGAACGACAGCCCGTCCGCGCGTGTGCGGGCGGCACGGACCGCCTCGGCCAGGCCCGCCCGGGCGATCACGCCGCGTCCGCAGCCACGGATGTCGATCAGCTGCCCGCCGGTGCGGCGCGCCGTCGCGGACTCGACCACCGTGACCTGTGCCCCGTACCGCGCCAGCCAGTAGGCGAGCGCCGGGCCCGCGATGCCGGCGCCGGAGACCAGCGCCTTGATTTCGGGCATCGTTCACCACCTCCAATTTTGGTCATTGACCAACTTCTGCAACCAGTGAAGTTGGTCAATGACCAAAAATCAACCGCTGCGAGTCGACGGCGAGCACGGGGATCTCACAAACGACAGGATTACGCCGTGGTTGACGCCTCCACCCGGGCCGATTCGCTAACCATCGCGAGTTCGCATCCGATGCAATGGGCGGCGGTTGGAGCATCGGACCGGGTTTTGGCGGTAGTGGTCAGTCTGCGGTGACCTGCCGGGGAACGCGGCCGCTGGCGATGAGTTCGTGCAGATCGGGGATGTGGTTGTAGAGGGTGCCGGGGCTCACTCCGAGGAGTTTGGCGATCGAGGTGATCGAGTTCTCGGGGTTGGGGAGCATGTCGTGGGCGGCCCGGATGATCTCCGGGGTGGCGACGGCGGGCCGGCCGCCGACTTGGCCTCGTGCGCGTGCGGCGTCCAGTCCCTCGCGAGTCCCGGAGACGATCGGCCCGCGGATGAACTCGGCGAGCGCGGCGAAGACGTGGAAGACGAGTCGCCCGCCGGGGGTGGTCATGTCCAGGCGCTCGTGCAGTGAGGAGAAGCCGATCCCCCGCCGCCGGAGCTCGCCGACCATGTTCACCAGGTCCTTGAGCGAGCGGCCGTACCGGTCGAGCCCGGGGACCACCAGACCTTCTACCGGCCTTCCAAGCAGAGCGAGTACGTACACATCGACGCCCTGTTCGGCGAGCCGGGCAAGCACGTCATCGACTTCGACCTGATCGAGTCCCAGTTCCGTCACCTGATGCGGGTGGCCGTCTCCGTACGCGAGGGCACCATCTCCTCCTCCACACTGCTCAAGCGCCTGCGCTCGGGGTCGAGGAAGAACGCCACCTACGCCGCCTTCCGCGAGGTCGGCCGCGTGATCCGCACCGTCCAGCTCCTGCGCTACCTCTCGGACGCGCCGCTTCGCCGGCGGGTGACCGCGGCGACTAACAAGGATGTCGACTTCACCCCGCTGCGCGAGCAGGACCTGACCGCCGCCGGTCTCGGCCAGGCTGCCTGAGCCGTGAGGGAACTAGCTGGTGACGCCCTTCACGGGAGCGGGCCGGTATACCCCAGAATCCTGCTGCGAGGGTCAGCCTCCAACACCGTGGCCCGGGTAGGTGATCCGATAGCGCTGCCGTGGGGGCGGGGTTTGTGACGGTTCTTGTGAGCCCTCGCCGTATTTCAGAGAGATACCCGCGCTGTTCTGCCAGCGGCAGAACACCGGCCGGACCGGGCTCGACGATCACTACAGTCCAGCCTCATGACGACGATTACGACGCGTACGGTCGAGTATCCGGCCGACGGTTTGACGATGATCGGGCACCTCGCGCTCCCCACCGGTGCCGACCGCCGGCCCGCGGTGCTGCTCGGACCAGAGGGCACGGGGCTCAGCGACGTCGAGCGCCGCAGGGCCGATGCTCTCGCCGAGCTGGGATACGTAGCGCTGGCCTTCGACCTTCACGGCGGGCGCTATTTGGGGGACCCCGAGGAGATGCTGGCCCGTTGCATGCCGCTGCTCGCCGACCCCGACCGGATGCGGGGCATCGGCCATGCGGCGCTCGACGTGTTGCGCACCGAACCGCGGACCGACCCCGACCGGATAGCCGCCGTCGGCTACGGCACCGGGGGCGCCATCGCGCTGGAACTCGGACGCGATGGCGTCGACCTGCGCGCGATCGGGACGGTCAACGCACTGACCACGGGCCGGCCGGGCGAGGCGGCGCGCATCCACTGCCCGGTGTGGGCCGGGGTCGGGTCGGAAGACCCGATCATGCCGCCCGCGCAACGGGACGCGTTCACCGCCGAGATGCAGGCCGCGGGCGTCGACTGGCGCCTCGCGGTCTACGGCGGAGCCCTGCACGCCTTCCACCACCCACCGGTCGGCCACCCCGTGCGCCCCGGCGTCGGCCACCACCCACAGCACGCGCAGCGAGCCTGGCGCGACGTCGTCGACCTGCTCGCCGAGTGCCTGCCCGTGACGGAGGATCTGGGGCATGACCCAGGTAGGCATGCTGGCCCCGGGCACTGACAGTCCACTCCCCTCAAGTCCGCACAGCAGAAACGCATTCGGGCGGTTACTCGATCGCGGAGACGTATTCACAACTACCGCAGTAAATACCGGATTTACTGCGGCAGGGTCCCTACCCTGATCATCGCGACCTGTGGCGGACGATTCCGGCCGCCGGGGCGAGGTGTACGCATTTACTGCGGCAGCACGTAGGGGGCTGGGCGTGACGATCGAACCAGTGACCGAACTTGGGGGCAGGGGCGCGTCCGGGCTGCCGCTCGCCCGGGTAGTGCCCCTGACCGCCCCGCCGTCGTCGTACACCGCGGCGGTCGAGCGGTACCTCACGGTGCGGGCATCGCGAAGTCCTCGGCGCGGATCTACCGGATCTCGCTGACGACGTGGGGGTGGATGCTCGCCGGCGAACCGGCGCCGACTGGACCCGCCCGCCGGGGCGCGAAGCCGCCCCTCTTTCCCGTCACCGCGATCGACGACCCGGCGCTTCCGGAGGCCCTGGCCGAACTGGCGGCGGCACGGGCGGACGAGATGGACGCCGACACCGTCATCCGGGAGCTGTCCATCGCACGCAAGGCGATCGGCTGGTGGCAGCGCCAGGGCTGGATCGACGGCGACCCGACGATCGGCATCGAGCGGCGGCCGGCGCCACCGGACCGCACCAAGGCTCTCGCGGAGAACCAGATCGCCGCCCTGTGGCGCCTCGACGTCGCGCTGCGGGAGAAGACGCAGTGGAAGATGCTCTACGAGTCCGCCGCACGGGCCGACGAGGTGCTGTGCCTCAACGTGGAAGACCTCTACCCGCAGGACAAGCGCGGCAGGATCACCGCCAAGGGCGGGGCGACCGAGTGGATCCACTGGCAGTCCGGCACCGCCCAGCTCCTGCCCCGCCTCATCGCCCGCCGTACCCGCGGCCCGCTGTTCCTCACCGACCGCAAGGCCCCGGCCGGAACACCCACGCTCGACGTGTGCCCGGACTCCTACCGCCGCGCTGAGGAGATCTTCGAGGAGAACACCCGGCTGCTGGCAAACCCCCTCGCCTCGCCCGACGACATCGAGGCCCTGGACGGCTGGACGCTTCACCGGCTACGTCACAGTGCCCTGACGCACGACGCGGAGGACGGCACCTCCACCCCGATGCTGCTGGCCCGCTCCCGCCACGCCTCCGTCCGCTCCCTGGAGTGCTACGCCCGCCCCGGCGTCGACTCGGTCGCCCCGCACGTCGCCGAACGCGACCCCGCTGCACGTCGCCGCAGGTAAATCCGAGCGGATCAGTGCTTCAAGATCATCCCGTTGTCCCTTTGGCGCGTATCTCGGTCACACCCCGATCACGGCCTTGGGGACCAACGGAACAGTCAGTATCGGTGAGATTGATCTCGAACAGTCAGAGGACCCGGCGGCATCCCCCGGGTTCTCTGTAGTGGTGGGGCAATCGCAGGTCAGCCTTGCAGTGCGAAGTGCGCGAGGAGACGTTCCTACTGGTTCTGGTCCGCAGCTCGATGGCATCCCACCTGGCAGTCCTTGGCATCATGCGATGCCCGCCCATGCTTCAGCTCCGAAGGTGCCTTTCACGTCGGAGGCGATGGTGGTGGCGTCCACCCTGGCTTGCAGGGCGTAGACGGTGGTTTTCCGTGTGCCACGGACGCTGAGACGGACTGGGCTGTCGCCCGGGTGGGCCGCGAGGATTCTCTTCAGTTCGCTCACGGACCGCTCCGTGACCCGGTGGGCGGGGAGTTCAAGTCGTACGGGAGGTTTCCCGCCGTGCTCGGCCGAGAACACGTCCAGCATCGTCAGTTCTCTGCCGAAGATGTTCACCGTACCGTCGCGGTCTTCGATCTTGCCTCTAACGGAGATGACGTTGTCCTCGGCCAGCGCGTGCTGCACGAGCTGGTAGGAGGCAGGGAAGAAGAGGACCTCGATGCTGGCATCGCGGTCTGCGAGGTTCACGATGGCCCACGCGTTGCCCTGTTTGGTCATCTTGAGCTGGATGCCGGTGATCAGCCCGGAGAGTTGGATGTCTCCGGTGGTGCGGCCGGAGGTGAGAAGTTCGGCGATGGAGCAGTCCCGGGCTCCGGTGAGGATGTGCTCGGCGCCGTCCAGTGGGTGGGCAGAGACGTACAGGCCCAGCATCTCGCGTTCGGTCGCCAGGAGCTGGCGGCGGGGCCACTCGACGTCGTCGATGGGGAAGTCCAGGCCGAAGGCCGGTCCGTCGCTGCCTTCGCCGCTGAGATCGGCGAAGAGGTCGTCTTGACCGAAGCTGGCCGCCTTCTTCACGGGAATGATGGCGTCGATGGCGTCTTCGTGGATGGCGGTCAGGCCCTTACGCGCATGTCCCAGGGAGTCGAAGGTGCCGGCTTTGATCAGGGATTCGACGGCCCTCTTGTTCAGTGCGGGCAGGTCGGCCTTGTCCAGGAAGTCGGGGAAGGAAGTGAACTTCCCCTTACTGCGGCGGGCACCGACGATGGCCTCGATGACATTGTCGCCGACGTTGCGTACGGACCGCAGTCCGAACCGCACGTCGTCGCCGACGGCGGTGAACTCTGCGACGGACTCGTTCACGTCGGGCTGGAGAACTCGGACGCCGTTCTTGCGGGCGTCGGCGAGGTAGATCGCGGCCTTGTCCTTGTCGTCGCCCACCGAGGTGAGCAGGGCGGCCATGTATTCGGCCGGGTAGTTCGCCTTGAGGTAGGCGGTCCAGCAGGAGACGAGGCCGTAGCCGGCGGTGTGGGATTTGTTGAACGCATAGCCGGAAAACGGGAGCATGACGTCCCACAGCGCCTTGATGGCTTCCTCGCTGAATCCGTTGCCCTGCATGCCGTTGTGGAACTTGTCCCACTCGGCGGCCAGCACCTCCGGCTTCTTCTTGCCCATCGCACGGCGCAACAGGTCGGCGCCGCCGAGGGTGTACCCGGCCAGTTCCCGGGCGATGGCCATGATCTGCTCCTGGTAGACGAGCAGATGAAAGGTGTTGCCGAGGATCGGCTCCAGGGCGTCGCGCAGCTCGGGGTGGATCGGGGTGATCTCCTGGCGGCCGGTCTTACGGTGCGCGTAATTGGTGTGTGCGTTCGCCGCCATGGGGCCGGGGCGGTAGAGGGCGTTAACCGCGGCGATGTCTTCGAACCGGGTGGGTTCCATCTGTTTCAGCAGGACCCGCATGCCGCCGCCGTCGAGCTGGAACACACCAAACGTATTGCCTTCGGCCAGCAGCTGGTACGTCTTGGCGTCGTCCAACGGGATCACCACGGTGCAGGGGTCGTCGTCCAGGGGGTCCACGGTGGCCAGGTTGATGCCACGGTTCTCGCGGATGTTCTCGATGGCCTGATCGATGACGCCCAGGTTCCTCAGCCCCAGGAAATCCATCTTGATCAAGCCCATCGCCTCGCACGACGGGTAGTCGAACCCGGTGATCTTCACGCCGTCCGAAGCACGCATGTGCAGCGGGATGCGGTCGGTCAGCTTCGTCTTAGAAAGGATCACCGCAGCGGCGTGCACACCGGTACCGCGAGTCAGGCCCTCCACCCCGCGCGCCGTGTCCATGACCCGCTTCACGTCCGGCTCGTTGTCATACATCTGCCGGAGCTCGCCGGCCTCGCCATACCGCTCGTGAGAGGGGTCGAAGACGGCCGCCAGCGGGGCTGACTTGCCGTTCTGGTCCGGCGGGAGCACCTTGGTGATCCGCTCACCGTGGGAGTAGGGGTAGCCCAGGATGCGCGAGGAGTCCTTGGTCGCGTTCTTGGCCTTGATCTTGCCGAACGTGTTCACCATGGCGGTGTACTCGTCGCCGTACTTCTCGGTGACGTAGCGGACCATTCTGTCGCGCTGGCGGTCGTCGAAGTCGAGGTCCACATCCGGAGGGTTGATGCGCTCGGGGTTGAGGAACCGTTCGAACAGCAGGCCGTGCTCCAGAGGGCACAGTTCGGTGATGCGAGTGGCGTAGGCCACGATGGAGCCGGTGGCAGAGCCTCGGCCCGGGCCGAGGGGGATCTTGTTCTCCCGGGCGTGGCGGCAAATGTCCGCCACGACGAGGAAGTAGGAGCTGAAGCCCATGGGGCCGATGACCGTCATCTCGGTCTCGAAGCGGTCCAGGACGTGCTGGGGAACCGGGTTCCCGTAGCGCATCGCCAGGCCCGCGAGGACTTCCTTCCGCAGCCACGACTCCTGGGTTTCACCCTCGGGAACGTCCGGGAACTGCGGCATCTCGTCGACGTAGTCGAAGACCTCGTCATAGGACTCGATGCGCTCGGCGATCAGCAGGGTGTTGTCGCAGGCTTCGGGAAGATCCGAGAAGAGCCTGCGCATCTCGGCGGCGGTCTTGAGGTAGTAGCCGGAGCCGTTGAAGCGGAAGCGCTTCGGGTCATCTTTGTTCTTGCCGACACCGATGCACAGCAGGCTGTCGTGGGCGTCGGCCTGGTCCTCGGTGACGTAGTGCGCGTCGTTGGTGGCCAGGAGAGGGATGCTCAGCTCCTTGGCCAGCCGCAACAGGCCGTCGCGGGCGTTGCGTTCGATGTCCAGGCCGTGGTCCATCAGTTCCAGGAAGTAGTTCTCGCGGCCGAAGACCTCCTGGTAAGCCGCAGCGGCGGCCTTCGCCTCGCCGTATTGGTTCAGCCGCAGCCGGGTCTGGATCTCGCCGGAGGGACAACCGGTGGTGGCGATGATGCCGTCCGGCCGCTCAGCGATCAGCTCGCGGTCCATGCGCGGCTTGCCGACCGGGAACTGTCCCTCGTAGCTGGCCTGCGTGCTGAGCCAGAACAGGTTCCGCAGGCCCTGGACGTTCCGCGCCCACATGGTCATATGGGTGAAACGGCCGCCACCCGAGACGTCTTTCGATCCCTCACCGTCATCGCTCACGGCGCGGCGGCCTCCCGGCCCCCAGAACTCCTGCTTCCGGCCGAAACGGGAGGAAGGCGCTACGTACGCCTCGATACCGATGATCGGGGTGATGCCCTCGAAGCCCTTCGCGACCTGCGCGAATTCATAGGCGCCGAACATGTTGCCGTGATCGCTCATGGCAATCGCAGGCATCTGCTGCCGGGCCACCTCGCCGAACATCGGCTTCAGCTTCTGCGCACCGTCCAGCATCGAATATTCGGTGTGATTGTGCAGGTGAACGAAAGAATCCGGCACGGGTGAGTTGCCTCCGCGGCGAGTAGGAAGCCCCACCCCGACCAGAGCCGCGATGGTGACCTTGCCAGCGACCGACCGCACCGGCATCGGCAGATGGGCGGGCTACTCGGTCCGTCGCGGTGTGATCGCGTGGACGGGGTGACCAGCAGCATCGAACCTGCCTGGGCAATCGCCCCTGTCGCACCGCCCCGCAACACCACACGTTGACCAGAGACATCAAAGCGGCCAGTACGCAAGGGAATCAAACAACCATTTCACCCCTATGACTCAACCATTGGTTGATCGCCTAGGATGGCCGGCGTGGACCTCACTGCCGTGTACACCTTCGTCACCGCCGTAGACGAGGGACAGTTCCAAGAAGCCGCCACCAGCCTGTCGATCACCCCGCAGGCCGTCTCCAAGCGCATCGCCGTGCTGGAGAAGGACCTCGGCGTGCAACTGTTCAGCCGCACAGCGCGCGGGGCCCGGCTGACGATCGACGGCCAGGCGTTCCTGCCCCACGCCCGGGCTCTCCTCCAAGCCGAGGAGCGGGCAGCCGCTTCCGTACGGCCAGGCACCCGCCCGCTACGCGTCGACGTGATCGGCCGACAGCTCTCTCTGGCAGGACTGCTGCGTGACTTCCATCGCGCGCACCCCGACATCGACCTCGACGTGGTGACCCTCTTGGACTCCGCGGCGGCCATAGCCGCCATCCGGTCCGGAACGATCGACGCGACCTTCCGCGCCGTCACGATGCCGGGGCGCCAACTCCCCGACGACATCGAGGCCACCCCGGTCTTCGACGAGCCCCTCCATCTGTTCACCGGACCAGCCCATGAGTTCGCTGCCGCTCGCAAGGTCACCCCCGCCCAGCTCGCCGGGCGTCGGATCTGGATGCCCGGCAACGTCCCCGGAACCGAGTGGGCCGCCTACTACGACGAACTCGCCACCGCGTTCGGGCTCACCATCGACTCGATCGGCCCCGACTTCGGCATTGAGCCCCTCCTCGACACGATCGCGAGCTCCTCGACTCTGGCGACCTTCGTCAGCGAGCAGACCCCTCTCGTCTGGCCCGCCGGCCATGACCTGAGGCGCATCCCCCTACACAGCCCGATCCCGGTCTACCCGCACTCACTGCTCTGGCGCACCGACAATCCGCACCCTGCCCTCACCGCGCTCCGCACCCACCTCAGCTCCGCATACCCCGGTCGCCCCGAAGGCGATATCTGGACACCGAAGTGGGCTCAGCACCCTCCAAGTTAGGCTGGCAAAAACAACGCCACGAGCCGACGGCCGGAGGAGACGTTGGGCGCCTCGCTTCCCTACTCATCGTCGTCCTCGTCCAGACCGACGGCGTCCGGGTCGCGCAGCGGCCGCAGCCCGTCGCCCGGCTGGGAGGCGGTGAAGCTGTAGCGGCCCAGAACGTTCAGATTCTTGTGCTTGAGCGGCGACACCCGCGCGACATCCTCGCCCCTGATCTTGGTTCCCTCCGCACGGAGCTGGGCGACGGCGGCGTCGATGTACCTGGTCGTCCAGAGCACCACGGCGTTCAAAACGAGACCCAGCGGGCCCAACTGATCCTCCATCCCGTCCCGGTACGCCTGGTGGATGGTGCCCTTCTTGCCGTGGCAGATGTTCCGGGCGAGGTTGTGGCGGGACTCCTGGGGTTGGTGCGGTGTCCAGGTCACGGGCGAGGACGCGGAAGTCGTTGCGCGCCTTGGAGAGGGTGGCAAGGTATTCGCCGTAGAGGACACGGCAAGCGTCGGTGAGGCGCTGCGCTTGCTCTCGGCGCCAGCGGTGGCGGTCGAGGAACGCGCTTGACGCGGTAGCGATGACGGCTGCGACGATGGCGCTTGCCAGCGATATCCATTGCATGGCCCGCACGGTAGGGGAGTCGAGCTGTGGTGGCGATGGGGCATCCGTTCGCGATCACCCTCGTATAATTTCCCTTTTGTACGAGGGTGGTTCACCAGGAGCGATCCTGTGGGGGAGGGGCACATGAGCGACACCGTCCTACAGCGATCTGGAGGCGGGGTACCGAAGGCACTCCTTGGGGACAACCGGCGGTGGGCGAATCGGCGAGCGCTCCTCTGCGGCCTGGCCAAGAAAGGCCGCGCCGCCCATGTCGATCGCTCCGGCTGCGGCTCGGTGACACCATGACCACGGCGAACGAGCTCGACCCCGCCGAAGTCGTCGACGCCGAACTTGTCGAGTACGGCGAGCTGCTGCCGGATGTCGCCGGCCCGGCCCCCGCCACGAAGCCACTGGTGGACCAGCACACCGTCCTGATGCCCGGTGAAACGCTCCCCACGGCCGCCGACCAGCCGACGTACACCGAACGGGATCTGTACCTTTCGCCGGAGACCGCCGAACGGCTGAAGGCGTACGCCGACGGGCATGACACCAACAAGAATTACCGGTCCCAGCGCGGCATCTTCGAGCGCTGGTGCGACGACATGGGCCGTGTCGCCCGTCCCTGCACCACCGCCACGTACATCGAGTACGTCGCCTCGATGATCGCCCGGGAGGCCTCCCCGAACACGATCGCCACGCACGTGTCCGCGATCCGCACCTGGATGCCCGACGACAAGAAGCCCGGCACCGCGGTCGCCCGACGTCTGCTCAACGACTATCGCAAGGACTGGCGCAAGCGGAATCGGGTGAAGAAGGCACCACCCATCACGGCCGAGATGAGCCGGGCGATGGTCGACACCTGCGACCGGCGGCATCCCATCGGGCTGCGGGACCGGTTCGTTCTCCTCGTCGGCCGCAAGGCCCTCAACCGGCGCATCGAGCTCGCCGACCTCCTCATCGAGGACCTTGCGGTCGAGGACGGCGGCGTGGCCGAGTGGGTCGCGTACTCCAAGACCGACCAGGCCGCCAGAGGCGAGGAGACCTGGGTCCCCGCCGACTCGGACAACCCGCTGTACGACCCGGTGCAGGCCACCCGGGACTGGCTGAACTGCCTGCACAGCCTCGGCGTGCGCTCCGGGCCGGTACTGCGCGCCCTGACGGTGGCTGGCACCCTGCAGAACCGGTCCACCGCGACCAGGCGGGGTGACCACCTGACCGGGGACGCGGTCAACGACATCGTCCGAGGGCGCGCGCACAAGGCCGGGTTCAAGAACTGGCAGGACGTCACCGCGCACGGGCTGCGCCGCGGCGGTGCCCAGGAGATCGCGGACGCCGGCGGGGACCCGACGAAGCAGGGCCGATGGGAGCCCGGCTCGGCCGTGGTGAAGCGGGAGTATCTGGACCGGGCCCAGTCGAGGGCGGAGAATCCGTGGCTCAAGGTACAGGCGAAGCAGCGCGAGCAGCCAGAATGACGCTGACTCGGCGCGAGGGCCGGGCGGATGTCGGAGGGCCGGATGCGGCAACTACGTGTGGTGGCCGGGATGTCGAACCGGGCAGTTGGCCGGAACGAGATCCCTGGCCGCGGCCCAGTCGTTCACGTGCCCACCGTCCCGGCCCCGGGCTCCTACCTCGGACACCAGGCGCAAAGTAGGTACGTCTTCGCTGGTCAGCGGTTCGGCCGACTGCGAGGGAAGAACGCCGTCACCAGCCGCAATGGACAAGTACCGGGAAACAAGGGTCTGTCGACACTCAGCCAACCAGAGGGTTTCCGCAGGTCGGCAGTGTCGGCAACCCGTGTCAGGGATCAACGTCGGCAAATGGCGGGCGCCAACAGTCCTACTCGCGGGTTACTTGTCCCCTGGTGTCCGAGGTGGGAGTCCGGGGCGAAAACCGCCGCTGCCTTTCGCTCTCCTGCCGTAACCGCAGCGAGGTGGGCGGGCGGGCGCTGAATTGCAGGGCCGACCGGGCGCGCGTCACCCTGATAGTTGAGGGCAGGTGCTGACGTGCATACCAGCGACGAAATCTACCACCGGGTGCTCTGGGACCCGCGCTTCGACCCCGAGCGGTTCGTGATGGGGATCGCCGAGCGCGGGGCCCCGCCGAAACGGGTCCTGCTCGGCGACTTCGTACCGGGCGGGGAGATCCCCTGGCACCGGGTGGTGTTCTTCGAGGCGGACGGCCAGGTCGTCTGGGACCGCGCCTGCGGCATCGACCGACTTGACGAGACCCTCGTCGGGCAGGTCGGTCCCGTGCCGGCCCCGGCCCCCGGCGACGTCCTCGCCGTCCCGTCGACGAACCGCACCGCCGTCGCCTGGCTGCCGCCGGCGGAGTTGTGGCCGCCGATCCAACACATTCGCCGCGAACACGACCGGCAGATCCGCCGCTGGCCGCCGCACGTCAACGTACTCTTCGGATTCGTCCCCGAGGCCGAGTTCGCCCAGGCCCTGCCGCTGGTCGCCGCGGCGCTCGCCGAGACGCCGCCGTTCACCGCCCGCCTGACGGGCGTCCACTGGTTCGGACACCGTGAGGACGCCACCGTCTGGCTCGACCCGGCCGCCGCCGACCACGAGCCCTGGGCGCGGCTGCGGGAGTCCCTGGAGCTCCGCTTCCCGCTCTGCGGATCGCACTCGCACGGTTACACCCCGCACCTGTCCCTCGGCCGTACCCCGGAACCGCACCCCCTCGCCCGCAAGGCAGAGGCCCTCCTCGGCCCCATGACGGCCCTGGTCGACGAGCTGGTCCTGCTCTCCCGGCGCGGCGACGAGCCGATGCGGGTCCGGGCCCGCGTCCTGCTCGGCAGCGGCGACGTACGTCACCCGGAGAATCCGGCCCTTCCGGGCAACCCTCCGCCGCCACCACCCGTCTAGGCATTGTCCGGCGGATCATGCGACTTTCCGATCGGTCGCTCGTTGGTTCGGTCATGGGGCGGGGAGATCTAACGAATCGCGAGTGGTCGCTTGTGGAGCCGCATCTGCCGCTTTCCGGCAGGCGGGGAGGCCGGTGGAACGATCACCGCACCGTGCTCGACGGGATCCTGTTCCGGATCCGTACCGGCGTCCCGTGGCGGGACCTGCCGGAACGATACGGCTCCTGGAAATCCGTCTACGAGAGGCATCGCCGCTGGTCGGCGGACGGCACCTGGGGCCGGATCCCGCAGGCGGTCCAGGCCGACGCCGACCGGGCCGGCCGGATCGACTGGTGCATGGTCGGTGTCGACTCGACCTCCTGCAGGGCCCACCAGCACGCGGTCGGCGCCCGCAAGGCCACACCGCGTGTTCCGAAAAAAGGACGACGCCCCGGCATCACCGCCCCGACGAGGGACTCGGACGGTCCCAGGCGAGCTGACCTGCAAGATCCACCTCCCCGGGGAAGGCGGATGCCGCCCGATGGCTCTCCTGATCACTGCGGGCCAGTGGGGCGACGCCCCGCAGATGATCGAGGTCCTGGACCGGATCCGGGTCCCCGCCCGCTGGGCGGACGGCCCCGGACCCGGCCCGACCACGTCAGCGGCGACAAGGCATACAGCTCCCGCCGAAACCGCCGCTACCTGCGGCGACGCGACATCAAGCACACCATCCCGGAACCGTAGGACCAACGCGCCAATCGTCGACGCAAAGGCAGTGCGGGCGGTAGACCAACCGGCTTCGACTCAGACCGATACAGGCGCCGCAACGAGGTCGAGCGGACCATCAACCGCCTCAAGAACTCTCACGCTGTCGCAACCCGTTACGACAAACGAGCCTACGTCTTCCACGGCACCGTCACCGCAGCAGCAGCAGTCCGTCTCTGGCTCAGGCCGTGAAATACCGGGCCCAAGCTCTCAAAATCCCGGGGCAGGGATGAAGCTCGGCCACCACTGGGGCACGCCGCTGGGGCACGGAGGAGTGGCGGTGCCCTCCCAGAAGATCGAGATGACACACCAGACAACACCGAGGAGTGTCACCGCGAGGGCAATGGCATGGAGAAGGGGACGGTTCCCAAGAAGGGCGCCCACCCCAACCCAGACCAGCAGCAGGACCGTCCAGAGGCCCGGGATGAACAGCCAAAGCAGGAAGCCGCTGTTGGCCGCGTTGTTCACTCCCACGTCACAGGCGGTCCACGACCTGCCCAGAAGCATCGCAGCGGATACCGCGAGAAGCAGAGCCACCGCCACCCCGAGACACCCATGCAGCCGTCGACTCGCCACAGGCCCCCCGTTCGCCGTCCGCTGCGGGAAGCACCGGATCCACACCGCTCATCACTGCCGCATCCACCCAGTCCCCCGGCACCGACCAACAGGAAACGGACACCCCTGATCCTAGTAATCACATGATCCGCCGGACAGTACCTAACCGCTGCCTGATCGATCCCCGACGCCGGAGCCCGGCAGTGGCCGGCTGGTCGTGATGCCCGCCCCGGAGCCGGGGCATCGCCGTTCCCCGCCGGTGCTGTACCTCATCAAGATCGCATGCGTTATAGTTGATCTTGAAAGTTCGCCGCAACTCGCGGTGACTGGCACTGCGTTGGTGGTCCAAGGAAAGACGCCCCGCTTCCCGTGGGGAAATGCAGGTGCAAGGCCTGCCCAGCGCTCATTCACGAAGCCCTTCCCTCCGCCAGGGAAGGGCTTCGTCATGTTCCCCTGGTACAACTTTCAGAGAGCGTCACCTGGGCCCCGCCGCCGACTTCGCCGCCGAAGACGCCGCCCGCAACGAGCGAGACGAACTCGTTCCGCAAGACCGGTGTTGCCGAGCCCATGCACTGTCCTCAGGGGTCCGGGATCCGGTGTGTCGAGGCTGCCTTCGCCGAAGCGCGCGGCTGTCTCGACCAGGGCAGCGTCTTCAGACGGACGGGCACCTGGGACGCCGACGAGGGCATCGCCACCTTCCCCCTCGCTCTGCCGGCCGAGCCGGTCCAGGTATCCCCGTCGGACCCGACCCGGGAAGTGACCACACGCCTCGGCGAGGACTGCGAGCGGCTGGGGCGGGTGGCCTTTGAGACCCTGCACGACCGGTCCGGCCACCGGCTGAGCGGCTCGGACCTGCAGCAGATGTCCCGGTGGACCGCGATGGCGCGGCTGCTGTCGGGAAGAGTGCTGCTGCGGATCGCCGAGGGCCACGAGGACGTGGCTGTCGCCTCGGCCTTGAAGGAGACCGCAGGCGCATTACGGGGCTCGGCGCAGGCGTGGCAGCAGGCCGCAGCGGCGTGGCACCGGGTGGTCGACCTCGCGGACCCCCGGGCCCATCCCCGGCTTCCTCCTCCCAGCTACGAGATCGTCCGCCAGGGCAAGGTGGTCCGGCTGCCCCAGGTCTCACCGCACCCCGGCGCGGTCGTCTCCCACGCGGTGGCCGTACGGGTGGGGCAGTTGCTGTTCGGTGCCCACTGGAAGCCGGAGGAGCGGCCCGGTGAGCCCCGGCCCCGTACCGCGATTCTCGCCGACGCCGGGGGAGAAGGCCGGCTGGCGGCAGCGCTGTACCGTCTGCCGGCATCGGGGTGGCAGCTCGCCATGGCCGCCCCTCTGGCCGTGCGCCGGGCCCAGGGCGCTCTGGTCACCGACTCCGTCGACCACCGTCCGCAGCGGCTGCCGGGAGAGATGCGCTTCCACTCCGTGCACCCGCGGCAGGTCGAGAACCTGATCGGCGCGTACACGCAGGTGATGACAGCCGAACAGGCCGCGGCCGGCGCCCTGCTGAACCTCGCGAAGCACGCACGTACCAATGTTCCGCGCGCACTGCTGGACGTCGGCGCGCACCGCCTCCTCGCCCGACCAGCAGGGATGGGCACGGCAGCGGCAGGAGAACGGCCCCACGGCCCGTCAGAGACGGGTCGAGGCACAGCGCGTGCAGCCGCCTGTCCGACGGCCGCGCGGCACCCGCTGGTGAGCGAACTTCTTCTTCCTGTGCTTTGGGGCGGACATAATCCGGAGACAGAACCTCGGAGCTCGCCTCATTGTTCCGTGACAATGCGGACCACCCCTGGCGGCCGCCGGTCGGCGGGATCGAGACGGCCATGGGCCGCGACATGATCCACGGCCCGGACATCACGGTCGCGCTCGGCCTCGACCGCAGGGTTCCCGAAGACCGCGTACGCGTCCTCCTGGAGAGCGCCGACGCCAGGACCCTCAAGTTCTTCGGAGCCGACCTGAGTGAGCCTTTTCCAACCTCAGTTTGAGCAGGTCAGGTGCAAGGTGAGGACGGCCTGAACGAGGCCAGCAGGGCCTGACGGCCCGCGCTCAGACGATCGGAGAGGAAGCGCAGGGCGGAACTGGTCACGTCGATCCCGGACGGGTAGACAAGCATGCGAAGCCCCTGGTGGAGACGGTTCTCTTGGTCGAAAACCCATCTATCAGGGGCTTCACCACACTGTCAGCTCAACTGGGCATCTTGGCTGCCGGTTTGAAAGACTTCGACGTTCCGAGTTGCAAGTGCTGCGCCGAGTCAGGCACCGTTCATCAGTGCAATCAGCTCGGCGTCAGTGGCCTCGGGCCTGAGCCGGACGTTGAAGTTGTAGCCCTCGTCGCAGAAGATCAGATCGAGGTCCGCCGGAGCGAGCCTGCGGAAGACGACCGCCAACCACGCAGCATCCTCGTGCCAGACGTCCAGGTACAGGCAGGTCCCATCCTGATGCAGATATGCCTCGCCCGGACCGCTCTTCGTCTCGAAGTACCAGCAGCTGCTTCGCACCTCGCCTCGGTGCGTCGAGTCGACCTCGACATCCGACCACCGAGCCCGGATCGCCGCAGTTAGCGCCTCGCGGTCGACCCGCCATCCGCCCGCCTCACCGTCAACCAGTACCAAGAACTGCGCCATGGCAGGTGTCTATCACCCGGCTCCGACGCTCGGCCCGGCATCGTCAGACTGAGGTTGGAAAAGGCTCAGTGGCATCGAACTCCGCGCCGACGACCTCGACTGGTCGTTCAGAACCCGAACACCTCTGTCCAGCGCCGCACAGGACCTCCTCCTGCTCGCATACGGCCGACCGATCCCCCAGGACACCTCCGCGGCGAACCGGGCGGCCGCTTCCTCGCTTTGCAGGTGTGACCGCAGCAGTCCCCGGATGGTCACCGGTATGCCTGCCGGCCAACGGCGACACTGCAGGTAGCAACCCGCTCCGCCTTACCCCGCCCCGGTCGTGACCGCCACCACCGACGGCAGCGCCGACGAGGCCCGCAGGTGTCGCAGTGGGTGACGCGCGGTGCGCTGGCCTTGAAGCACGCGGCCATCCGCTTCGGCACTCCAGAGCCCTTCTCCATCGCCCTGCGCCCGTCGCCTTGATGGCCGACGCCTCCGCAAGCTCAAGTCTTGCTCCGACAGTCCGATAAGTGCGCTAAGAAAACGCAGAAGTTGCATAGGTTGTGCACAGACATGACCAGTCGACTTGCCTCACATCACCGCCCTCGCATCGCCGTTTGTCCGTTGCCGGCCCGGCGGCCCGCAGGACGTCCGGTGTCTCCTGCAGCGGTGTGTGCTGCACTGAAAACACGGGCTCAGGCCGATACACGAGGCGTCCCTGGGCGGACCGCCGGTCCCGGGGTCGCCGCCGCGGGGCTCGGTGCACGCTGCTTGACTGCTGCGGTCTGGGTGGCGGGGCCGGTGAGGCCCGGTGGGAGGGTGGCCGCGAGCCGGCCGCCGTGGTGTTCGGCGAGATCGGCCACCGTCTGCAGGGCGGCCAGGTCGGAGGGCGTGAAGCGGCCCGGCTGGGCCTGGGCCTGGGCCACGATTCCCCGTGCGTGTTCGGCAACCGCGCTGTAGGGGCCGGCCGCCGGTCCTGGACCGGCGGGCAGATCCGAGGGTGGCAGCTGCTGCCAGGCCTCGCGGAGCTCCGCTACCCGGCGGTGCGTGGAGGAGGCCAGTTCCTTGCCCATGTCGGTGCCCGCCCAGGCCTGGAAGGCGCGGGCGATCTCGCGGGAGGCCTCCACGGCGTCGTCCCTCGTGGCGTACGGGAGTGGGGCGTTGGAGCGCAGGGTGCTGTGCAGTCGGCGGATCTCTGTGAGGTTCTGGTTCTGGGCGGCGGCCACGGTGTCGGCATCGGGGCGCTCGCGGAGTGAACTGCTGTAGGCCAGGGCCGTGCCGGAGAGCTTGAGCAGCGCCTCGGCGGTCGGCAGGTCCGGGCGTGTGGCACCGTTGCGCAGCCGGTCGGCCCCGGCCTGCGCCCAGTGGGCGATGGTCTCGCAGGAGCGGGCGGAGACGGTCCGCCAGAACCCCTGGACGCGTACGTCGTCGGCCAGCTGCTCGAAGTACGGGCCGGCCTTCTCCTTGATGACGTCCCACAGATGGGCAGCGGCGCCGCGGACGGTCTGCAGCTGCTGCCACTGTCGTACGGCCTCCGTCGCGCCAGTCCTGCAGCGCCGCTCTCTCGACGACGTCGCGCTGGCGCCGGTTCTCCGTCAGTTGCAGCCCGTCGACGAGCCGGTGGATCCGGGCGAAGCCGCCGCCGATGCCGACGGCGCGCAGCTGCAACGGATCGCCGACACCGGCGATCTTCGTGCCGGTCCGGGCGGCATGGCGGAGCAACGTGGCGAGGGCGCGGTCGTCGACCATGGCTGCCTCGTCGATGACCATGACGCCAACGCCGTCGAGACCGCGGCCGCCGCTGATCTCACGCGTCCAGGCGGCGATCGTCCGGGACTCGATGCCTGCCTCGGCGGCAAGGTTGGCGGCCGCCACGGCCGCCGTGCTGGCTCCGGCAACGGTCAGGCCGGCGGCCTCCCACCCGGCCCTGGCGGCACTCATCAAGGTGGTCTTGCCCGCACCCGCGACGCCGATCACGGCATCGGTCCCGTGCCCGGCGGTGAGCAGACGCATCACGACGGCGCGCTGCTGGGGGGAGAACCGGAAGGCGCGGCCGGACGTGGACTGGGCGACTTCGACGGTGGCGATCGCCGGCTCGGCGGCCTCGGGCGTCAGCTGCGCCAGGCCGCGCCCAGACCGGCCGTCGTGCACTCGACGATGGTCTGCTCGGCGGCGACGACGCCGCTGTGCGTGTAGCGCTGACGGTGTGTGCGGTGGTGCCGGTTGGAGTCCGCGAGACGTACGGCATGCCCGTCGACGGACAGGGTCTCGTCGGTCAGCGCGACCTGCTGGTTCTTGCTCAGCAGGTAGGGCAACGTCCGTGTGACGGCGGCCATGACGTGGGTGTGGGTGACAGCCTTCAGGGCTGCGGTCAGCCCGTGTGCGGGATCCCAGATCTGCGAGGCGATCTCCTGCGGACCCGGCATCAGCGGCCAGTCACCACCGGGCCACGACGGTGCGGGCCCGTCCGGCCCGGCAAGCGCGGCCGCGACCATCGCGTCAACGGCAGCCTCGCCGCCCAGCACCGCCGCGGCGCGCGTCCGTCAGTTGTGGCGCGGCGCCTCTGCCGCCGCCTCGTCCTTGGACTGAGCCGTACGTCTCGCGGCGGCCCTCATCCGATCACGGCCGGCGTCCCTCCCAACGAGGTCGAGAACTTGCTGCCGGCGACGTGAGAAGGCACTGCGCAGGTCCCCGTCGACACCTACGAGTTCCCACGCCCCTGTGCTCTCGCTCCGGGCGAACCGCGCACCGTGACGCTCGATCAGCCGGGCGCGCAGCCGGGCCTCGGCAATCTCGTTGATCAGGTGCACATGCCGGAGCAGGTCCTCCGCCCCGGCTGCGATGGTGCGCCACTTCCCGTCCTCGCAGCGCGCCATGTGCGCAATGTTGACGTGAACGTGCAGATGCGGGTCACCGGGGGACGCATCGACCGGTCGGGCGGAGCGGTGGAGCGTCGTCCAGCCGATCAGCCCGGAGGTGGCCACCCGCTCCGCGCGCTGCCCGCACCGCGGTGACCGGCCATGCCATACGCCGTCCACTCCTCAAGAGCCCCGACCGCTTCGGTGACCGAGGCCATCCACTCACCCTCGATCGCCGCGGCCAGTTCCTCACCGGCGAGCGCGTACGCGGTGCTGATGGATTTCGGAAGATCGAGAGAGAGGTCGACTCCGCGCAGTCCGACATCGACGCGATGGTTGCGCCACCGGTTCGCCTCCGCGATCACGTCGCCACCGTAGAGCTGCTCGACCGACAGCCCGGCACCTGCTGCCAGTCGCCCGGCATCGCCGACCGGCAGCAGGTGCGCCTCCCCGTCGCGGACGATCCCGCGCTCGGCACGTGCGAACCGGCTCGCCAGCGCCTCGTTGCCGAGGTACTGCGCAGCAGTCATCCCGTCGGCGGCGGCGAGCCCGGTGATGGCGTCGACCACAACGCGCGCGGTCACCTTTCCACGCGGGTCCAGCTCCCGCTTGCGCTTCACCAACTGCTCACCGGTACGCCAGTCCCGGCCGTCCATCAGCGCCCGCGCGGCATCGGGATCAACAGGTTCTCCCGCGACCAGGCCCAGCTCCGTCAGCCCGCTCCCGATCCACCGCAGGTCACTCGTGGCCGCGAGCCGGTACTCGACCTCGGCATCCGACGACTGGTCACAGCCGCAGTCTTCCGCGAGCCGGTACTCGACCTGCTCGGGAGCCACGATCGGGGTCGCCCATCCCACTGGCCGGACCCTTTCCCTGACGATTCGTCCGCTCAGCGAACCATGATCATTTCTCGATGAAACCTGAAGTACTTTCCATTTTCGGCAATGGAAACCCTGGTAGTGGGGGGGGCGTGGGGGTCGTGGGGGTTGTCCGGTACTGGTCGACCTTGCACAGGTCAGCTCTAGGCTGCACGTGATCTTGCACAGGTCAGCGTGACCCTGCATCGAGGGGCGGGGTTAGCTGGCAGTGAGTCATGCGTCAGGTGTGGCGTCGGGCGGTGTTTCCGGCCCGCCGGTGGAGGGGTTCGAGGTCGGGTATGTCGACCCGAGCGGGTCGGGGTTTCGGCGGCCGCTGGCGGATGTGTGGGCCATGCCGTTCGAGCACGCCCTCCCGGTACGCGCCTTCGCGTCGTACCGCCGGCAACGGAACCTGCCGGGCCGGTGGCGGTCGGCGGCGATGTAGCGCTATGTAACGCGTAGGATCCATTGCGTGATGGCTGTGGTGAATGCTGTGCAGCGGTGGCTGCTGGGGCTGATGCTGGCCTGCTACGTGTTGGCCGGCGTGTTCCCGGCACCCGGCGAGTGGCTGCGCGGGCTGACGCTGCCGATCCCTGTGGGCGCGAGCGCTCTGACGGTGTCGATGGTGTTGTTGGCGTTGATGCTGTTCAACGCCGGCCTGGGGGTGCGCGTCGCCGATCTGCGCGGGGTGGTGTCCCGGCCGGTGCGGCTGGTGCTCGGCATCGCGGCCAATGCCCTGCTCCCGTTGCTCGTGCTCCCGGTCGTCGCTCTTGGCCTGCGTGCCTGGCCCGATCCGGCGGAGGCGGAGGGGCTGGTGGTCGGGCTGATGCTGGTGCTGGCGATGCCGATCGCGGGCGGCGCCGCTTCCTGGGGGCAGAACGCGGGCGCCAACGTCCCGTTGGTCGTTGCCATGGTGATGGGATCCACGCTGCTCAGCCCGCTCACGGTACCCCTCGGGATGCACCTGGCCGGCCAACTGGTCGGTCCCGACGGTGCCGGCGCACTGGACGACACAACTACGGTCGACATCATCGCCCGGACAGGAGCCGGGGTCTTCGCGCTGGTGTCGGTGGTGCTGCCGTGCCTCGCCGGAGTCGTCGTACGGGTCGCGCTCGGCGAGGACCGCATCCCCCGAGTCCTGCCCGTGGTCAAGTCCGTCAACCTGGTGAACATCCTGTTGCTCTGTTACATCAACGCGGCTGGCGCGCTCGGACAGGCCCTCGCCCACCCGGACCTGGACTTGCTGATGCTGGCGCTCGGCCTGTCCGGCGCGGTGTGCTGCCTGGCCTTCTGCTGTGGACGATGGATGTCCCGCTGGACGCACTGTGACCAGCCGGATGGGGTCTCCCTCACGTTCGCCACCGGTATGAACAACAGCAGCGCGGCGGCCGTGCTGGCCGCCTGCTGGTTTCCCCACCGCACCGCGGTGCTGCTGCCGATCCTCTCCTACAGCCTGCTGCAGAAGATCGTCGCAGGAGTGGCGGCAAAGCCACCTCGTCCCGAAAAAAGGGGCGTGGCCGCCGACTGTGCAAGGTTGGGCTGACTACCTCGCGCTCCGGCCGCTCAGCCCGACCCTTCACCTCGCCGGTCACGACCGCTGAGCAATGCAGCCTCTGACTGGCTCGTTCCGAATAGGGCGCTGGTGAACACCCCCGCGAGCGCGGGGAGCGAACTCCCTGACCTGCTGTTCTTCCCTCAGCTGGGACGCTTTTGAACCAGTTTCAAATTATCCGACATTAAGCCCAAAATCGATCTTTCATGCCAAACTTTCACTGCAAACGGAAGCACAGCACAAGCCCTAGGCACCACCGCCCAAGGGTAGCCACGAGTCGCAGCCCTCTTGAATGCGTTTCATTGGCGCCACGTCACTTCTCTCCTTTCGCACGCCCCACCGACGCAAAGCCAGATCTCGCACGCCCACAACCTAAGAACGCCCCGCACCGCCTCAACACTGCCCAATTCGGCAGTGCGGCTTCCACCAACCACACCGACTTCAGCTGCGTGGCCGTCCAGCGAAAGCATTGCCGGCACCACCCCCGCAGACCCGGAAAAGAGGCCCACTCGTGGCTGGCCGACGCGATGCCGCCACGAGCGGGAGATCAGTACCGCCGCTCGTGCGCGTACGGCACCGGTCATCGGAGCGTTCAGCAGTCAGACGGGAATGTCCCAACGGATCCCATCCGGGATGTGCCAGACGTACGCGGTCCCGTCTGGCTCACGGGCGTAGCCGAACCTGTCGTGCGAGGCGGGCCGCAAGGCCCGCTCCGGCACCGGCTACAGCCACCTCCACAACGCCGTCGACGACCACTCCCGCCTCGCTCACAGCGAGATCCTCGCCGACGAGAAGAAAGAGACCGCCGTCGCCTTCTGGCAGCGGGCCCACGCCTTCCTCACCCAGGCCGGGATCACCGTCGAACGCGTCCTGACCGACAACGGCTCCTGCTACAAGAGTCACCTGTGGCGCAACTCCCTCACCGCTCAGGGCATTTCACACAAGCGAACTCGCCCCTGCCGGCCCCAGACCAACGGGAAGGTCGAGAGGTTCAATCGCACCCTCCTGGACGAATGGGCCTACGCACAGCCCTACCGGACCGAGGCCGACAGACGTGCCGCCTATCCGGCCTGGCTGCACACCTACAATCACCACCGCGGACACACCGCGCTCAAGGGCCAACCACCCCCCAGCCGCGTCCCCAACCTCACGGGTCAGTACCCCTAGAGCACCCCTGTACGCCTGTGGGATCTCAAGTTCGGCTGCACAATCTCACCGCCCGATTCATATCGGCTGCACTCGCCGTGCTTCTCGGCGAAGTCGCCCACCGCGCACGGCACATCGAACTGGCCGGCGAGCCCCGCCGCGACACCTCCCACGTTGTCTGGGGTTACGCATCCCTGCCCGTCTCATTTTCTGCGCGCGGATCATGGGTGAGCTATCCTGCGCGCATGCGCGGACAGTTCTCCGGCTGGCCGGAGCAGGCCATGGACGTGTTGTGGCAGCTCCAGGGCGAACCGACCCACGCGACCCGCGAGCGCTACCGCGCGGACCGCGAACGCCTGGTTCGGCAGCCGATGATCGCCCTGCTCAACGAGGTCGCGGACACCGACCCCCGGTACGAGGACTTCTCCGTCTGGCATTACCGCACCGACTCCTGGTGGTGGCAGCACCAGGGCGCGGTGATCCGGCTCGGCCGCAAGATTGAGATCGGTCTCCGGTTCGCCCTGGATGGTCTGCGGATCCAGGGCGCCTGGTGGTACCCCGATCCCGGCCAGGTGGACATGTTCCGCAAAGCCGTGGCCTCCGAGGGGAGCGGCCGCGAGCTGTCCGCCATCGTCGAGGATGTGCGGGAGAAGGGCTACGACATCTCCGGGGACGTGATGAAACGCCCCCCGCGTGGCTATCCGGCGGACCACTCCCGTACGAACCTGCTGCGCCATCGTTCGCTGATCGCAGCCCGTACGCTCGGCTGCGAGGAGTGGCTGCACACCCCCGAGGCGGTCGACCGGGTCCTCTCGGCCGCCGCCGACCTGGATGCCCTGCTGATGTGGCTGGTCTGCCACGTGAAGCGCGCCGCCTGACATCACGAGGGCACCGCGCGGCACGGGAGGAACCACATCTGTGCCGCCGTCAGCGAGGCGGCGGGGCGAGAGGCCGAGAGTTCTCGAAGTGTCTGGGCTCCCTCGCCCGCATGTGCTCGCAGAGATGTGTCTGGGCGGGGAAGTCCACCCCCGTCGCAGCGGTGACCGCGGGGAGAACGCGCGGGCGAGCACTGATTGCGGCGTGGTGGTCCAGCGGTACCCGTCACAGTCTCGCAGGGCCAGGCGCACCATGCGGGAGCCGTACCCGTGGCGTTGCCACGGGCCGGTGACCCGGATTTTCGCGATAAGGCCGATACGGTACTCATCGCAGACTTGCCAGGTCAGGCGGGCGAAGTCGTACCCGTCCGGCTGACGGACGTAGATGCTCTGGAACCCTGCAGGCGTTGAGGTTGGCTGGTAGCTCCAGTCCTCCGTGTCCGGGTCCACCACCCACCCCGTCCGGACAGACGGTGGGGGTGCAGCCGGCGCTGCGGTGTCCCGTCCGTGGAAGGCATCGGTCAGGCGGGACCACTGAGACCGGGGCCGGGTCGCATTCGTCAAACCCACTGGTCAGCCCTTGCCGCGGAGCGGCAGGTCACGGGCGCGGGCCGGCACGCGGCGTCCCTGCGGTTCGCGGAGAGCGTTCCGTTCACCGCCGGGCACGCGGTGGATGCGATGGACTGGAGAGCCGTGGACTGGCCGGTGGCGCACGCGGCTGCAATCGCCTGGCACGCGGTGAAGGCGGGGGAGCCGCTCACGGTCCTGTCGCTGGAACCCGGGCTGTACGCGGGTACCGGCATCACTCCGCTGAACCCCACCTGACCCCGTACCCCGGGCGAGGCGCCGCGGCGGGTACCGGTTCAGTCCAGGTGGTCGTAGGCGCCCGGTTCCCAGTCGGCGAACAGCGTCAGTTCCTGTGCTGTCTCGGTACGTTCCGGCGTAGTGGAGGTGGCCGGCCACCAGTTCTCCACCTGATGCGCGTCCACGAGGACGAAGTCCCGGTATCCGTCGAAGTCGCCGGGGTCGTCTGCCACGCCGATGTGGATGGGCGCGTCATCGGGCAGGTCCTTGAGTGCGTCGCGAAGCTGCGCGGCATTCCAGACCTGCGGGGTGTGCTCGAAGACGTCGGTCATGGGCACAGAGTGCCGGATCGGACCGCGTTGCCGGTGGAGACACGGCTACGACCGGGGCCAGAGGTCGAACTCGGGCCAGGCTGGTGACCGTACGGCGATGTCTTGGCGGGCCGTGAGGTCGATACGCCTGTGACGGAACGAAGACGTCGTGGAGGACCGCCTGTGACTCGGTGCGGGATACAAATACTTCCGACCGCATGCACCGCGCTACTCCTGGGGGAACACCATGAAGTACACCCGCATCACTGCTCTCGCCGCCATCGGCGTCGCCGCCACCCTCTCGCTCACCGCCTGTGGCAGCGAAGGCTCCGGGAAGGACTCGTCCTCCAAGGGCTCCTCGTCCTCGTCTTCTTCGTCCTCGGACGGTGGCTCGAAGTCGCAGGGCGGCTCGGAGGCCATCAACGCGAAGTCGGGCTCCGGTGAGGACACCGGGGCAGGGGCAGCCGCGAACGGCGCGACGACGACCGGCGGCAAGGTCACGTTCTGCAAGACGCAGGACCTGGCCATCGACGCCACGGACGCCGCGCCCGACGAGGACTCCGGCAGGATCGACATCACCATGATCAACCGGGGTTCGACCACCTGCTCGGCAACCGGCTTCGCCGGCGTCGACATCAAGGACGCCGACAACACCTCGAACCCCATCGAGCGCGGCCACGCCCAGCCGCGTATCACCACCCTGAAGCCCGGTGACGCCGCTGTCTTCAACCTCGCCTACGACATCGACAACACCGGCGACAGCCTCGCGTCCCCGACCAACATCCTGGTGACGCCCCCGAACGAGACCCACACCGTGAGCCTGAAGTGGCCCGCGGGCGCGGGGGACATCAAGGGCGCCTACACCGACGTTCAGGTCTACCCCACGCACACGACCAACTAGGGGTGGTGCCCGCGGGCTGCTCCTGGCGGCGGGCCTGCTCCCGCCCAGCGGGGGAACCTCAGTCAGGCCCTCCGTCTACGTCATGCGCTGGAGAAGGTGTTCGAGATCCGTAAGTAGCTCAACGTTCCCTGTCACGTTTCGGCCTGCCGAGCTCCTCGTGGGAGTGAGAAGGTGTTGTCTTTCCGAGGCTGATCGCACGCTCGAATGGACTTCAACACCCATGAGCTGTGCGGGAGGCCCTGCTGTCATGCGCCGACCACAAGCCGATCACCCACCCGGGAACCCAAGTTCGATCGGCAGCCGAACCTCTCGGTACGACAACAGCTTCTGTCATCAGCGGCGTGTGTCACTCATCGAGCTGATGTGGCACAAAGCCTCACTGGAGCGAGGAGGGGTCACCAATACCCGCCAGTAGTTGGATCTGCCATTCCGGGTCAGCTTGGCCGATGGCCAGGCCGACCCATCGATCCGAGTCCGGCAGCCGCCACGTCTGCATGCTGCCGGCGACACCGCGAAGGAAGCTGAGCGGCTCGCGGGTCGTGGGGTTCGGGTCGGGGTCGTCGAGCCCGAGATAGGGCCACAGGTCAACCGTTTCCGGGGCACCCCAGCGTGCCGTGAGGATGGCGGACAGCGCGGCAAGGTCGGCTTCCAGCACCCGTTCGGCTGCCTCGACGATCTCGGTGCTTCGGTCCTCCCAGAAGTCCTGACTCTCACGGAGCACTGTCAGGTGAAAGCCGGGCCCGCTCCACTGGCCGCTCGCTCCAGGTCGGCCCACCTGGTCAGGGAAGGGCCGAGAGCTCAAGCTGTCGATGATCGACAGCTGCTCGTCAATGTGGTCTGCGGATCGGTGCTGGAGCGGCATGGCCGAAGCGTAGCTTCGCGGCTCCGTGGCCGGACCTTCCGAGCCGCCCGATCCTTGCGAAGCTGAGGTTGGTGACAGATGTCTCGCCCAAGTGACAGCTATCGCGCTCAGTCACAGGGGCACGGCCACAGTCTGGGTGTTCCCGGAGGTTGTCAGCACCAGGCGGCAGGATGCCGTGCCATGACAGCACCGATCAGTGAGTCGTGGACGCGAATCGAGAACTGGCTGGCCGAACACGCCTCGGCATCCTAGGGCCGTTGGCGTAGGCGTGCCCGAACTTCGTACACCAGCGGCGGACCGTCTCGTGGGAGACGAGCACGCCGCGCTCGAGCATCAGCTCCTCGACCTCGCGGAACGACAGCGAGAAACGGAAGTACAGCCACACGCAGTGCGCGATGATCTCCACCGGGTACCGGTGCCCCTTGTACGACGGCGGCGCGCTGTCCACGGACGACCCCTCCCAGCACGACCAACCAGAAGATCATCCCAGGCCGGTCAGTCAACGTGACAGTGCCCTGACCCACCGCTCGGGATCGATGCGCGGGCGGCCTGCGAAGCCTCCCTTCGGCAGGCCCTCGCACGCCGCGAGCGGCAACACCGGCCCGAGCGTCTCGCGCCGGCCCTCGTATCGCGCGACCCGGGCGTGGACTGGGTGCTGACCGCCATCGGTGCGGACCGTCGGGCTCTCCTGGCCGAACTCGCCGCCGCCGACTTCGTGGATCGCAAGTGCGCCGGGTCTCCGAAGCCAACCATCGAACTGTGACGGCTACTTCGCAATCGGTTGTGTTGGCGCCGCTCAATTGCTTTCGTCATGTGATCAGTTCGGGGCGTGATGATCTCCTGACTGACATAGGCTTCAGGAACGCAAGCATTCCGGCGGCGTTGGTCGATCTCCTTGGCAAGCCGGTCGCCGAGGCCAGCGCCCTCCGCATCCCCACCGCAGGATACGGGGGCCATACGGGGATCCGGGCGGGCCATGGCATTTCATCGGCGGACAATCCCCCGAGTCCCATGGACGAGTTGGGGTGGAAGTCGGTGGGCGTGCTGGAACTCACCGCACTGCCCGTCATCGACGAGAAATGCTGGGTCTCCTGGGTGCGAAAGGCAGACGCCCTGCCGGTGAACGGTGGCGATGCGGCTCAGACCGCCATCAAGGTAATCGACGGCGGCATCGAGGTCTCTCCGATGGTCACTGGAAGTTGCTCAACCCGGCTTCATGAACGTCGCTCCGTCCTCGTCGAGCCGGCTGCCCGTCAGGTTCGCCCTCCTTCAGGTCGGCTGCTCCATCCCTCGCTTCGTCCACGTACTCAGCTCCACGTTCCGGGCCACATTGCATGACAGTTCGTCATCTCATATGCGGAATGGTCTTTTCGGGTGAAACGCAGTCAAGGGCGTAGTGTCGTATTGCTTATTTCGGGTTAATGGTAGTGACCGTTTTCCGGTGGGCTACCTCTCTTCCCGGGGGAGAGAACCAACCCCTATGGTGCGCCCGTGCGTGGTACGTGTCGGTGCGTCCTCTCTCTGTCCCGGTTTCCAAGCGGTGATCCGGTTCGCGTATATCGGCGCCGTGCGACGCGGGCCCCGGTGGGAATTCCCGGGTGGCCCTCTCAGCTGAGAGAGGTTTGTCATGGAATCGAGTGCGATTTGGTTGGCAACTCCGTTGGTGGCTCGCGGGGTTCGGCCGGTTGGCCCGGCGGGTGGATCCGAGGCGCCCGCTGTACGGGGGCTTGCGGTGCTGCCCTTCAGTGCGGAGTTCTCCACGGTGACGATCCCGGCGGGCACGAGCCCGATCCCCGTGGCGGTGGCGCCGAACGGCAACGTGTACGTCGGCAACAGCAACTCGGACAACGTGACGGTGATCAGCAGCACCACCAACACCGTCCTGGCCACCGTCCCCGCCGGCTCGAACCCGGCCATGATCGTGGCGGCGTCGAACGGCAACGTCTACGTCACCAACCAGAGCTCGAACAACGTGACGGTGATCGGCAGTGCCACGAACACCGTCCTGACCACCGTCGCCGTCGGCGGGGGCCCGTTCGCGCTGGCGGTGGCGCTGAACGGCAGCGTCTACGTCGGCAACAGCACGTCGAACAACGTGACGGTGATCGACAGTGCCACAAACGCCGTCCTGGCCACCGTCCCCTGCGGCGCGGTCCCGGACGCGGTGGCGGTGGCGTCGAACGGCAACGTCTACGTCGCCAACCGGAACGACAACACCGTGACGGTGATCGACAGCGCCACGAACACCGTCCTGACCACCCTCCCCAGCGGCAGTTTCCCGGGCGCGGCGGCGGTGGCGCCGAACGGCAACGTCTATATCGCCAACCAGCTCTCGAACAACGTGACGGTGATCGACAGTGCCACGAACACCGTCGTGGCCACCGTCCCCGCCGGCAGCGTCCCGGGGGTTTTCGCGGTGACGTCGAACGGCAACGTCTACGTCACCAACACCATCTCGAACAACGTGACGGTGATCGACAGCGTCACGAACACCGTCGTGGCCACCGTCCCCACCGGCGCGGGCCCGTTCGGGATCGCGGTGGCGCCGACCGGCAACGTCTACGTCGGCAACTCCAACTCGAACAACGTGACGGTGATCAGCAGCGTCACGAACACCGTCGTGGCCACCGTCCCCGCCGGCGCGTTCCCGTTCTATGTGGCGGCGGCGCAGAACAGCAACGTCTACGTCACCAACGCCAACTCGGCGAACGTGACAGAGATTTCGCCGTTGACGGTGATGACCTCGCCGACGGCGCCGGTGTGCGGGCAGACGGTGACGTTCAGCATCTCCGGCGGGACTCCGAACGGGACGGCGGTGGTGAACTTCGGGGACGGCAGCCCCACGGTCACCGTCGCCCTGGACGCCACCGGGAGCGGGCAGACCATCCACGCCTACATCGTCGGTACGTTCACCGCGACCGTGAACGGCAACCCCACCCCCGTCACCGTGAGCCAGGACTCCACAACGCCGACGCTGTCGGTGACGCCGAACCCCTCCCTCTGCGGGCAGAGCGTGACCATATGCGCCACCATCACCCCAGGAACAGCCACCACCTCGGTGCCGACCGGCACGGTCACCTTCACCCTCCCCAACGGCCAGACGCAGGTGGTCCCCGTCAACGCTTCGGGGCAGGCCTGCTTCACCACCACCGCCCTGACCACCGGCACCTTCACCGCCGCCTACGGCGGTGACAGCTGCTTCACCGGCTCCAGCGCCAGCACCTCCGTCACCGTGAACCCCAGCCCCACAGTGCTGACCGCACAGACGGGCACCATCCGGCTCCGGTTCACCCCGCTGCCGGAGTTCTACATCCCCGCCCTCAGCGCCACCCTGACGACCACCTCGGGCACGCCGGTGGTCGGTCAGCCGGTGACCTTCACCGCCACCACGCTCTTCGGCCCGATCACCCTCGGCACCGCCGACACCGATGTCACCGGCACCGCCACCGTAACCAACGCCGTCGTCCCCGTCTACGCCGTAGCCACCCCCTTCTCCACCGCCACCTTCGCCGGCACTTCCTGCTACGAGGCCGCCTCCGCCCGCGGTCTCCTGGTGTTCATTCCCCTCCCGGGCTGACCTCGTAGGGTCTGAAATCCCCGGGTCACATGGTCTGCTGCGGCTGGAGAGCGTGTCAGAAAGCCGTGCAAGTCGATGATCTGGGAGGCTGGCCGGGGCTCGGTCGAGGGCTCTGGCCAGCGTTGTCACGTTGGTGCGGTGTTGATCGATTGAGGGCGCGTCAGGGTGTGCAGGGGTCGGGTGGGGGCCTGGCTTACGCTGCGATGGGCTGGTCGGTGGCGCCGGTGATCTCGTCCCAGATGGCGAAGCGGGTGGTCATCTCGGTGTGGTATTCGGTGGCGGTCATCAGGTGGCGGCGTGGTCGGAAGTGCGGTGAGATGCCGCTGAACGCGGCCAGGAACCGCTGGCCCCGCCGGTACTGCGGAAGCCCTTCATCGCGAGTTCGCGCTGCCTCGTCGGCTGATGACTGTTCTCGGCCCGGTTGTTCAGGCCCTTGTGGGCGCGGTGTTCTTCGGAGGGCATGACCTCGCGGTGGGCCGCGCCGTAGGAGCGGAGCCTGTCGGTGACGATCACCCTCGGCACCGAGCAGGTCTTCTTGAGCAGTTTGCGGAAGAACCGCCTGGCCGCAGCGGTGTCCCGCCGGTTCTGGACCAAAATGTCGAGCACGTTGCCATCGGCGTCGACGGCCCGCCACAGGTACTTCAGCTCACCGTTGATCCTGAGGAAGACCTCGTCCAGGTGTCACTTGTCGCCCGGCTGCACACGCCGGCGGCGTAGGCCGTTGGCGTAGGCGTGCCCGAACTTCGTACACCAGCGGCGGACCGTCTCGTGGGAGACGAGCACGCCGCGCTCGAGCATCAGCTCCTCGACCTCGCGGAACGACAGCGGGAAACGGAAGTACAGCCACACGCAGTGCGCGATGATCTCCACCGGGTACCGGTGCCCCTTGTACGACGGCGGCGCGCTGTCCACGGACGACCCATCCCAGCACGACCAACCAGGAGATCATCCCAGGCCGGTCAGTCAACGTGACAGTGCCCCTACGAGCCCAAATATGACGGTTCTCCAGACATCAGATGTGTCTCGCGTCGTTAATCACTTGCCTGGTACGACCTCACCGGTGAGGATCAGCGGGTGCTTACAGCTGTGCCGGACGGGCGCGCGGGAATCAACGCCGCCCTGGTGAAGCGGTTGATCACCGCCCAGTTCCCTCAGTGGAGCCGTCTGCCCGTGGTCCCGGTTCCGGTGGACGGCTGGGACAACCGCACCTACCGCCTCGGCGACGACATGACGGTCCGCCTGCCCACCGCAGCCGGCTACGCCCCTGCGGTCGACAAGGAATGCGACTGGCTGCCTCGCCTGGCCCCCGCGCTGCCGGTGGCCGTCCCCACCGTCCTGGCCAAGGGAACCCCCGGCGCGGGATACCCCTACCCCTGGTCCGTACGCGGCTGGCTGCCCGGCGAGACGGCTTCTCCCGAACGCATCGACGACATGACCCAGTTCGCCACCAGTGTCGCCGGGTTCATCCGAGCCCTTCAGTACTGTGACTCCAAGGGCGGTCCTCTCGCCGGGGCGCACAGCGGGTATCGCGGCGCGTCACCCGCCCACTACGACGACGAGACGCGCCGCTGCATCACCGCCCTGAGCGGCCGGATCGACACCGCGAGGGCCACCGAGACCTGGCAAGCGGCACTCGAGGCCCAATGGCGTGGATCGCCGGTGTGGTTCCACGGCGACATCGGTGGCAACAACCTGCTTGTCACCGACGGCAGGCTGTCGGCCGTCATCGACTTCGGCACCTCGGGCATCGGCGACCCCGCCTGCGATCTCGTGATCGCCTGGACGATGCTCCGCGAGGAAAGCCGCGAGGCATTCCGGCACACAGTCGGCCAGGATGGCGCCACCTGGGCCAGGGCCAGGGGCTGGGCGCTGTGGAAGTCCCTGCTGACGTTGACCCAGTGCTCCGATCCCAGAGACGGGCGAGTCGCCATCCATCTCGACGTGATCGACGCGGTCCTGGCCGACTATGAACGCTTCGCGTAACCCGGACCGACGTCGGCGTACTTCCCCAACGCCACCCACCAACAGGTCACTTCATGTCTCATGAGACACACCGAAGTCTGGAGAAGACGGCCACCGGACTGTGCTGCGCCGGACCGACGAGACCGTCGTGCTGTACGCCCGGTCCGGCAGAGTCGTCACCCAGCACTGGATGGACCCCCTGCCTTCGCCGCGCATTGCCCCGTACGCGGCGTACAGTTTTCTTATGTCCCGGCCTCGGCAGTTTGACGACGAGGAAGTTGTTCGGGCTGCTCGCGACCAGTTCTGGTCCCACGGGTACGACCGAACCTCTATCGATGATCTGAGCGCCGTCACAGGCTTGGGACGCGGAAGCCTGTACGGGGCCTTCGGAGACAAACACGCCCTGTTCCTGCAGGCTCTGGACAGCTACAACAGTGACGCGATCGGAGCCTGGCGTTCGGCTCTGCGCGGCCCGGGAGCGGCCCTCCCGCAGCTGGAACGCTTTATGTGCGACATCTCCGAAGCGATCAGCAGGGACGTGGAGCGGCGCGGCTGCATGATGGCCAGGAGCGCCACGGAACTCGGCGCCGTCGACAAGACCGTCGCCGAGCGGACTGCTGCCACTGTCCGCGGAATGCACAGCGAGCTGTCGGACTGCCTTGCCCGGGCCCAGGAGGAGGGCTCGCTGGATGCCGAAGCGGACACGGACGGGCTCGCAAGCCTTCTCCTTGCTGTGCTGCGGGGACTGGAGGCCTTGGGCAGGGCGGGAGCCGCAGCGGAGGTTGTCATCGGGGCTGCCGAGCAGGCTTTGGCCCTTCTTCCCCGCGTTTCCACGTCCGAGCCGGCGCCGGCTCGGCTGGAGGGCCGGTCAGCGCCGTGACCCGGTCCCATTCTGGACGGCCCTTGGATTTTCAGTGCCATGGGCCGCACGCCGTGAAGGTCTTGCCCCGCCAGGCGTCGCGGGCGTCGCCTGGCCATTGCGTGCAAGCCGCCTACGAACAGGACGATCAGCAGCAGCACAGGGGCGCCTACCCCGGGGCGGATGAGGACGGTGCAGATCTTGCCGGGCCGTTGCGTGTGTTGCACGGCCTCTGCCAGGTCGCCGAGACCGTAGGTGGCGGCTAGGCAAACTGGTCCTTGGTCGCCATCGCGATCACCTTCGCGGCGGCGACGTCGGATGGCTGCCTGCCGAGGGAGGTGTCTGACATCCAGTGGCCGATGCTCCTGCCGCGCAGCGTCGGCGATTTGTGCACCTTGACGCCCGGGGGCTCATGGTGCGACCAGGTCGTGGCTGTTCTCTATCAGCTCCCGAATCAGTTCGTCCGGGACATCGCCAGCCAACGAAATGTTGACCCAGTATTGCTTGTTCAGCTTGTACGCCGGGTGCACTGCCTCGAAGCGGTGCTGCAACTCGGTGACCCGCCCCGGATCGGCCTTGACTGTCACCTGGTCGTCCGGGAACTCATGGCCACTGAGGATGGCAAACACCTTATTGTTCGCCGCTGCCCTGAACACCACGCGGTCTGGGGCGAACGGACGCGACTCGCTTGCTCCGGCGAAAGAGAGCGCCAGCTCCCGGACGTCGTCCACGGTCATGGCTATCTCGCTTCCATCACTGAAGTTATAGGACTCCCGCCCTGGTAACAGCGGCTACTAGGGGCGGATGAGGACGGTGCCGACCTTGCCGGGTTGTACCGCGTGCTTCACGGCGGTGGCCAGCTCGCCGAGGTCGTACGTAGCGGCCACGTCGAACTGGTCCTTGAACGCCAGCGCGATCAGCGTCGCGGCGACCGCGTCCGATGCCCGCCTCTCGGCGGATGCCTCCAACAGCCACCGGCCCAGGTTCGCGCCCCGCACCGTCAACGACTGGTAGAGCAGCGTCGACGCATGCACCGAGATCGGCTCCTCGGCGAGTTCTCCGTAAATGACCAGCCTGCCGCCCGGCGCCAACAGGTCTAGAAGGCTTTCCGTCAGCACTCCGCCGACAGGGTCGAAGGCCACACTGAGCGGGCGGCCGCCGGCTGCCTTGCGGACTTTGTCGGCCCAGCCCGGATTCTCTGTCGCCACGACTGGGACGTCCGGGAACCGCTTGCGCAGCTCGGCGGCACCGCGGTCACTGCGGACGACGTTGACCAGGCCCACGTTGTGGTACTGAGGTGACCCCCGTGGTGTGGACACACCTGACAATGGATCTTGATGGTCCAGGAAGGTGTAGATCCACATGGCAAGGCCCTCGAAGTACAGTGC
>NZ_JBHWIY010000039.1:0-35890 GCF_042731715.1 Streptomyces sp. NPDC059832
CAACGCCACCCGACTACCCGGCCGCACCCCCTCACCGATCAGCCGACGCGCCACACCATTGGCCAGCACATCAACCTCACGATAGGAAAGCTCACGCCCCTCACCCACCACCGCAACCGCATCCGGCGTCCGCGCCACCTGCGCCACGAACAACTGCGCAAGACCCGCACCCGGAGTACCGGTCACCGCACCGGCCCACTCCCCCAACAACACCCCACGCTCATCCGCGGACAACAACTCCAGCTCACCCACCGGAACATCCGGCGCCGACGCCGCAGCACCCAGCAACCGCACCAGACGCTCACCCGCCAACTCCACCGAACGCGCGTCATACAGATCCGTCGCGTACTCGATCGTGATGTCCAGACCACCCGGCCGACCATCCACCGAACGATGCTCGGCGAACGAGAACGTCAGATCGAACTTGGCGAACCTCAGCCAGGTGAACTCCGATTCGGTGTCCAGGCCCTCGGCGACGAGCGTCGGCGTGGCCGCGTCCGTCAGGGTGAGCATCACCTGGAAGAGGGGGTGCCGGGCGGCGGACCGGTCCGGGTTGAGGGCTTCGACCAGCCGGTCGAACGGCAGGTCCTGGTGGCTCCAGGCGGCAAGGTCCGTCTCGCGGACCCGGGTCAGCAGCTCACGGAAGCTCGGATCGCCGCTGGTGTCCGTGCGCAGGACAAGGGTGTTGACGAAGAAGCCGACGAGATCGTCGAGCGCCTGGTCCGTACGGCCGGCGATCGGCGAGCCGAGCGGGATGTCGTGCCCGGCGCCCGAACGGGACAGCAGGGTCGACACCGCCGCCTGGGCCACCATGAACACCGATGCGCCCGATTCGCGTGCCAGCTCCGCGAGCGAGGAGTGGACGTCCTGGGAGAGGTGCACGGTGTGGGTGGCGCCGCGGTAGGAGGCGACGGCCGGCCGCTGCCGGCCGGCGGGCAGGGTGACCTCCTCCGGAAGGTCGGCCAATGCGCCTCGCCAGTAGTCCAGTTGACGGGCGGCGACGCTCTCCTGGTCCGCGGGGTCGCCGAGCACGCCCCGGTGCCAGAGTGCGTAGTCCGCGTACTGGGCGGGCAGCGGCTCCCAGGCGGGGCGCTCGCCACGCGAGCGGGTGGCGTACGCGGTGCTCAGGTCGCGCATGAGCGGCTGGTAGGACCAGCCGTCGGAGACTATGTGGTGCATGACCACCAGGAGTACGTGGTCGTGCTCGCCGAGGCTGAACAGCCGGGCCCGGAAGGGCAGATCGCCCGAGAGGTCGAAGATGCGCTCGGACTCGGCGGTGAGCAGTGCGGCGACGCCGTCCTCGGTCGCCGGGGTGACCGGCAGCTCCACCCGGACGCTGTCGGCGGGCAGGATGCGCTGGTAGGTCCGGCCCTCGGCCTGACCGAACACGGTGCGCAGGCTCTCGTGCCGTCCCGCGACATCGGTGAACGCGGACTCCAGGGCCGCGACGTCGAGGTCCCCTCTCACCCGGACGGCGAGCGGGATGTTGTACGTCGCCGACGGGCCCTCCAGCTGATCGAGGAACCAGAGCCGTTGCTGGGCCGCCGAGAGCGGCAGCGGTTCCGGCCGTTCCTGGGCGGTCAGGGCAGGGCGGGCGGACTCGCCGCCGCCGGTGGCGACGTACTCGGCGAGCAGTGCCACGGTCGGGTACTCGAAGAACTGCCGCAGCGTCAGCTGGACATCGAGCACGGTGCGCACCCGGCTGACCAGCCGGGTCGCCAGCAGCGAGTGGCCGCCGAGGGTGAAGAAGTCGTCGTCGATGCCGATCGACGGCAGGCCGAGGGAGTGGGAGAACAGGCCGCAGAGGACTTCCTCGACGGGGTTGCGCGGGGCCCGGCCGCCCGGTGCCGCGCCGGCCCGGGGAGCGGGCAGTGCGCGCCGGTCCAGCTTGCCGTTCGGAGTCAGCGGCAGGGTCCCCATCGGGACGACCGCCGAGGGCACCATGTACTCGACGAGCTGCTCGCCCGCGTACCGGAGGAGTTCGGCTCCGTCCAGGACGCCTTCCTCGGCGGGTACGGCGTAGGCCACCAGGCGCTTGTCGCCGGGCCGGTCCTCGCGGACGATGACCGCTGCCTGGGCGACGGAGGGGTGGCGGACCAGCACGGTCTCGATCTCGCCGAGCTCGATGCGGTTGCCGCGCAGCTTGACCTGCTGGTCCGCGCGGCCCAGGAACACGACTTCACCGTGCTCGTTCCAGGCGGCCAGGTCGCCGGTGCGGTACATGCGGCTGCCGGCGGGTCCGTACGGGTCGGCGGTGAAACGCTCGGCGGTCAGGGCCGGCAGTCGGCCGTAGCCCTGGGCCAGGTGCGGCCCCGCGACGTAGAGTTCGCCGGTCTCGCCCTGGGCGGTGTGGCGCAGCTCGGCGTCCAGGACGTACATGGCGGTGTTGGCCATCGGGATGCCGAGGTGCAGCCGGTCGAGGGTGCGCACCTCGGGGGTGAAGGCCTGGTAGCTGCAGAAGACGGTCGCCTCCGTGGGACCGTACACGTGCACGAACGTGGTGTCCGGGCAGTGGTCGAGGGCCCGTTGAAGGGCGGTGGCGGAGAGGACGTCGCCGCCGGTCCAGATCTCGCGCAGCTGCTTGAGGCCGTCGATCGCCTCGCTGGCCATGGCGTCGAAGAGGGCGGTCGTGAAGTAGGCGGCGGTCACCCGGTAGCGGGTGATGGCGTCGGCCAGCTCGCCGATGTCGATCTTCGGTGCGGACAGCACGACTGCCAGTCCGCCACGCAGCAGCGGCACCCACAGCTCGTAGGTCGAGGAGTCGAAGGGCAGCGGCGAGTAGGCGAGCACCCGCTCGTGGGCCGCGGCGCCGAAGCCCGGGTCCAGGGCCAGTTCGACCACGTTGCGGTGGGTGTTCACGACGCCCTTGGGGGTGCCGCTGGAGCCGGAGGTGAACATGATGTACAGCGGCTGGTCCGGGTGGACCGTGACATCGGGTGCGGTGGCAGTCGTGTCGGCCGTGGCGCTCGCGTCGTCGAGCCGCAGGGCGGGCAGCTCCCCCGCGAAGCCGGTGTCCCCGGCCGGGCGGTCGGTGGCCAGGAGGGTGGCCCCGGTGCTGCCGAGGATCCAGGCGAGCCGCTCCTCGGGCTGTCGCGGGTCGAGGGGGACGTACACGCCGCCGCTCTTCAGCACGGCGAGGACCGTGATGACATAGGCGAACGAGCGGTCGAAGAGGAGGCCCACCGCGTCGCCCGGCCGTACGCCCTCGGCGACGAGCCGGTGCGCGAGGGCGTTGGCCGCGCCGTCCAGCTCCCGGTAGGTGAGACGGCCGTCCTCACGGACGAGGGCGACGGCCTCCGGGGTACGGGCGGCCTGCGCGGCGAAGAGAGCGTGCAGCGCGCCCACGGGAAGGTTCTCGGCCGTGTCGTTGTACGTGGCGACGTGCGCGGGGACGCCGACGCCGAGGGAGAGAGCCGGATCGGTTTGCGGCTGGGACATCTCGACACCTTCTTGGTAGCTCGGATCTCGTGGTCTCGCGGCGTGCCGGGAGACCGACGGAGCCACGGTGGATGACGTGCAAATGGTGCGAAGCAGGGTGGTGGAGCGGGGGGATCAGCCGGTGCGGGAGGCCGTCGCGGCGTCGGCCGGCAGCAGGACGTCGTCCGCTTCCAGGGCGTTCGCGTGGTACTTGCCGACGGAGCTGATCAGCAGCCGGAGTTCCAGGGCGATGGCCTCGACCAGCCGGACCAGGCCGGCTTCGGCGTCCTCGTCCACGGCGAGCAGTGCGGCCCGGCCGAGGCCGACGGCGCGTGCGCCGAGCGCCAGCGCCTTCGCGGCCCTGCTGCCTTCCCAGATCCGCCCGCTGGCGAGCAGGCAGTGGTCGGTGCGGCCGATGCGGGTGAGGCACTCGCCGAGCGGGAGTCCCACCTGGCCGAGGAAGGCGGTCGGCGCCCAGGCGGTGCCGCCCTCCGCGCCGTCCACGGTGACGGAGTCCGCGCCGGCCGCCCAGGCGGTGGCCGCGGCGAGGGCCACGTCGCGGCCGGGGTGCAGCTTCACCCACACCTTCGCGCGGGGGAAGTTGTTCCGCATCAGCCGGATCTGCTGGCGCAGGATCTCCTCGGTGAAGGTGCCGGGGCTGCTGATCCGCAGCACCGAGTCGCTGTCGGCGCCGAACACCGCGTCCATGGCGTACTGTTCGGCGACCCTGCCGCCGGCCTCGCGGCCCAGGACGGTGAGACCGCCGAGCCCCGGTTTGGCGCCCTGCCCCACCTTCAGTTCGAAGGCGAGCCGGCCGGTGGCCAGCAGCGGCTCGGACACCGGGTCGCTGTAGACCAGGTTCCACACCTCGGCGTCCGCGTCCTCGGTGGACTGCTGCACCACCACGCCGCCGTGCTCGTCGTCGGCGGCGGCCGTGTAGGCGGCGATCCGGCCGAGCAGCGGGGAGGCCGCGGAGTCGGCGGCCGCGCGGTAGCCGTTGACCGGCACCACGTTCTCCCCGATGACCATCGGGATGCCGAGCTGCCCGGCCTGACGTCCGGCTGCCTCGCCCAGGTCGTGGCTGGCGACCTGGGTCGAGCCGAACGCGGACACGTAGAGCGGCAGCCGGGAGGCGAACCCGCCGACCGGGGTGTCCAGTTCGACGTCCGTGTACAGCGGTTCACGGGCCAGGTCGATGAGCTTCTTCAGCCGCTCCGGCATGAACACCGGAGGTACGATCCTGGCGCGCTCCAGCAGGTCGTGCGGGTCCTGGCCGGCCGGGATCGCGCCCAGCATGCTGCTGCCGTAGGACTCCAGCGCGGGGAAGACCCCCGCCGCTCCGGCCCTGGCCCGGTGCCGCACCTGTTCCTCGGGGAAGCCCGCGGCGCTCAGTACCGCACTCATGCCGACACCACGCCGGGGAGCTTCGGGTAGGCGCTGGCCTCCCAGGCGGCGGTGCGGCCGGTGACGTACCGGGTGAAGCGCTCCAGGCCGATGCCGAACCCGGAGCTGGCGGGGATGCCGCGGCGGGCCAGGTCGAGGTACCAGCCGTACTTGGCGGGGTTCTCGCCGGTCTCGCGCATCCGGGTGACCAGGGCCGCGTAGTCGTGCTCGCGCTCGCTGCCGCTGGCCAGTTCGCCGTAGCCCTCGGGGGCGATCAGGTCGAAGTTCCGCAGGATGCCGGGGCGGTCGGTGTCCTCCTGGTCGTAGAAGCCCCGCGAACCCTTGGGGTAGTCGACGACGAAGAACGGGCGGCTGGTCTTCGCGGAGAGGATCTCCTCGCCCTCCCAGTCGATCTCGGCGCCGGGGTCCTGCGGGTGGCCGAGCGCCACCAGGTCCGCGGTGGCCTCCTGGTGCGTGGTGCGGCCGAACGCCCCCTGGACCACCTCCCGGAAGGCGTCCCGGTCCCGGCCGAGGAGCTCCAGGTCCCCCGGCATCTCGCGGACGACCTCGTCGACGACATGCGCGACGAGCCGCTCGGCGAGCTCCATCGCGTCCTCGCGGCGGGCGTCGCGGATCTCCACGTCGATCTGGTGGAACTCGGCGAGATGGCGGTGCGTGACGGCCGTCTCCAGCGGTTCCAGCCGGACATTGGGCGCGATGTAGAAGATCTTGTCGAAGGCCAGCAGCGATGCCTGCTTGTAGAGGATCGCGCTGGTCATCAGCTTGTACTTGTGGCCGTAGAAGTCGACGTCCACCTGCTTGGAGCCCCGGATTCCCGGGTCGGTGACCGGTCCGATGACCGGCGGCAGCAGCTCCTGGAACCCCTGCGCGGTCAGGAAGGCGCGGGTCGCCGCGAGCATGCGGCTCTGCACCCGCAGCGTGGCACGGGTCGGTTCGGCGATCAGGTGCTGGTCGGGAGAGGCCGGGAACGAGGGCGCGACGCGGCCGTGGGACTCGGCGATCGTGCTGGTCATGGTGCTACCTCCTGGGTGTGCTGCCGATGGGCTGCCGGGCGACGGGCCGCCGTGGGGAGCGAGGGGCGGGAAGCGGACGAGGGAACGATGCGGTCGTGCCGGCGCTGGACGAACGACAGGGCGTCGAACAGCCCGGCGGCGGTGAGCCGCCGGCCGCGGTCGCGGACGGGCCCGAGGGGCATCGCCCCGATCTCGGACCAGGTGAGGCGGCCGGACCCGTCGATATGACTCCGGGTGCGGCCCGCGTTGTCGGGGTGCAGGCAGTAGGGAACGTCGAGGTATCCGCGGGCGAAGGCCTTCAGCAGGGCCTGGCCCAGGTCGTCGTCCAGGTTCAGCACGGCGTCCACCAGGGCACGGGCCTCGGCGTAGACGGCGTTGTCCGCCGGGTCGGAGCTCGGGACGGGTGCGTTCCCGGGCCGGTGGCCGGTCGCCGTGCGGTGCCGGGCGGCGGCCCGCGCGGCGACCCGGAGGGCCTCGACGTTCTCCGCCACGGTCGGGATGCGGTGCGCCTCGGCCTCGGTCTTCACGATCAGCCGGGCCGCCCCGGTCTCGACGGCCAGTTCGGCCGAACGTTCCAGGAGTTCCAGGGAGCCGTGCCGGGTCTGCGGGTAGAGGCCCATGTAGGTGTAGAGGACGATGTGCCAGTCGGTGTCCGGCAGGAACTCGCCGGCCAGCCGGTGCAGCGCGTGCATCGCGTCGCGGTCCTGGGCCGCGTTGGTCTGCTGGGCGTAGCTGAGCGAGATGCTGCGCAGCCCCGCGCGGTGGAAGAAGAGTGCCTCCAGCGCACTGATCGCGACGAGCAGTCCGGGCGGGCACAGCTGTCCGAGCATGCAACCGCCGAAGGTCTCCAGATGCGGTTCCGCCCCGGTGGCGCGCAGTCCGGCCAGGAAGTCGCAGCTCTCCTGCCAGTTGCGTACGGAGTCCAGGAGCGGGGTGCGTCCGTAGGGCAGGCAGTAGGAGACCGGTCCGCCCTCCGTCGCGTCCAGGCCGAGCCGGGCCAGCGCGGCCACGATGCGCTGGGGGCGTGCCGATCCGTGCCGGATCTGCACCGGGAAGCCGGCGTCCCGGACGCCGTCGAGGACCCAGCGCGAGGTGTGCGGGCTGTAGGAGGTGATGGGGAACCCGTTGAGCGGGACGCCGCCGTTCAGGGCGCGGGCCGCGGACGCCTCGTCGTTGACCCGGGTGTAGCTGTCGATGGTCATGGTGCCGACGACCGCGTCGGCCGCTCCCTTGGTGGCCAGCAGGCCGGCCCTCATCAGGGCGGGGTCGGAGAAGCCCATGCGGGGCTGCACCACGAGTGTTCCGCGGGTCTGTGCCCCGGCGACGAAGCGGCCGAAGGAGAGCGGTCGCCGGTGCACGGTGGTGCGGCTCCCGGGGGCCGCCTCCTGGACCGGCGCGGTCATCGTTCCACCTCCTTGGGAAGCGAGTCGACGTAGGACTCGAAAGCGGCGATGTCGACGCCGTCCTGGAAGACCGCGTCGAACCCGGCCCTCATGAGGGCGTCGGCCTCTTCCTCCCCGTCCCCGGACACGCCGAGCTTGCCGCCGATGACCGCGGGCAGGCCGGTCAGCTCCCAGCGCGACCGGATGGCCCCGATCAGGGGCTCGGCGTCGTGGAAGCCGTGCCCGTTGACACTGCTGACGACCAGGAGGTCGGGCTGGAACTTGCAGCAGGACTCGACGATCTCGTCCTCGGGCACGCAGGAACCCAGATTGACGACCTTGTGCCCGAGGTCTTCGAGCAGCAGTTGGATGTAGATGAGATTCCAGGTGTGAGCATCGGATTGCAGTCCGGTGACAACAACATCCAGCGGCCCGGATCGATGACGAGCCGCCCATTCCGCAGGCTTCATTGTTCGCTTCGTCCACATCATTGGATGACAAGGGGAGAAAGAGGTCCAGGCTTGCCCGGAACTTCCTTTCGGCCACAACCGTAGATTCGCTTCCGAGGCGTTTCCGGCGTCACCGGCGGCAACTGGGCGGCAGCAGAGGAGCAGTTGACCGACAGTCCGGTGCCGGGCCCGCGGCGGGACGTGAGACTGGCCGCACTGCACCCGCAGAATTCAGCGCCCGGCCCCGTGCACACCGCCGGCGAAAGACCGAGGAGTCATGACATGGCAGAGACCGGCCACAGCGTCCGTGCGGCGGACGTGCTCGCGGACGTCCTGGCGGAGGTACGGGAACGGGTCGACCGGCGGGAGGCGCTGGGTGAGGCCCAGGTCGCCGTGCTCGAAGCCGCGGTGAACATTGTCCGCGCAGGTCAGCTCGGGTTCGAGGTGATGCCGGTGGAGCGTTCGGAGCTGGTGCGCGAGGCGCTCGGCGCGGTGCGCGCGGCCACCGTGGCGACCGGGGTCGCCCTCACCTACGCGCACCAGACGGCCCGTGTGCTCACCTGATCCGGCGGTCCGTCGATCCAGCGGTCCGTGGTGCCGCCGATCTGCCTGGACTTCTGCCCGGCGGACCGGTCCGCGGCTCCTAGCATTTGATGCAGCCGAAACACTCAGACACACCCGACGACATCACGTACAACTTCGTCCAACCGAGGTGGAAATCATGGCAACCAACCCGTTCGAGGACTCCCAGGGCCGCTATGTAGTGCTGGCCAACGAAGAGGGTCAGTATTCGCTGTGGCCGGCCCGGATCCAGCAGCCGGCGGGCTGGGAACTGGTGAAGGACGAGGGCAGCAAGCAGGAATGCGGCGAATTCATCGAGGCGAACTGGACCGACATGCGACCGCGTTCGGTGGTTGCGGCCATGGGTGGCTGAACCCATCGGCCGTCCCGTTCCGGAAGGGCGGGTGCGAGGCGCAGCACGCGCCCCGCACCCGCCCTTCGCCGTACGGCGACCGGCACCGGTCCCCGTACCCGGGACATGCGAAAGGGCTCCTGGCGGACATGGGTGGTCTCGGTCGTGAACCCATGTCCGCCAGGAGCCGATGGTGCGGGGTGGTCAGTCCTGGACGCCGCGTACGCACCACTCCAGGACCGCCGCGGCGGCGGTCATCTTGTGGTGGGCCTGCCGCCAGGCCCGGCTCGACGGGCCGTCGAGGACCTCGTCGGTGACCTCCTCGCCGCGGACCGCGGGAAGGTCGTGCAGGAAGACGGTGCGCGGGCCGGCGAAGCGGTCCAGGAACGCGCGGTTGATCTGGAAGCCGTCGAAGTCCCGGAGCCAGTCGGGGTTGTCCTTCGTCACGCCCATGGTCTGCCACCGGCTGGTGTACACCGCGTCCACCGGCCCCTCGACGGCGTCGGCCGTCACGACCTGGCTCACCAGGGCCTTGCCGCCGCTGAGCTCGTCCGCCAGGTCCAGGGTCTCCTTGGGCACCTCGTAGCCCGCCGGGCACAGCAGGGTGAGGCGGAGGCCGGGGGTGAGGGCCGCGGCGAGCGCGAGGGCCGCGCCCGAGCTGTTGCCCTCGCCGACGGCGAGCAGGTGCAGACCGTCGAGCGAGCCGAACTCCTCCGCCAGGGTGGCGAGATCGGCGATGGCCTGGGTCGGGTGCTCGTCCAGGCTCAGGGCGTTGACCACGGCCAGGTCCTCGCTGCTGCCGAGCCGGCGGATCTCCTCCACGTCCCCGTTGGTGCGTACGACGAGCGCGTCCAGGTACTGCCCGAGCACCCGGGCGGTGTCCTCGACCGTCTCGCCGGTGGTGAGCTGCAGTTCGTTCGGACCGAAGGTGATCACATCGGCGCCGAGGCGGGTCGCCCCGCTCCAGAAGGATGTACGGGTCCGGGTGGAGGACTTGCGGAAGTAGAGACCGACCTGGCGTCCGGCCAGCGGCTTCGGCACGATGCCGTCGCGGCCGAACGTGACGGCGCGCCGGACGAGGTGGTCCAGCTCGGCGGGCGTCAGGTCGGCCAGGGAGATCAGGTTGCGCATGGGTGAGGTGCCTTTCACGAGGACGAGGGCGGGGTCGGGCTGCGGAACGGGGAACGAGAGGCCCCGGGTGGCGCGAGGGGGCGGGAGGGACACGGAGGAAGGCGCGGGGAGGCCTCGGACGGGACGCGCGCGGGGCTTCCCCGGCGTCCCGGCGGGGCGGTCCTCATTCGGCCAGTGCGACGGCGAGAGCGGCGGGCCGCGTCTCCTGCTCCGCGTCGAGGACCGCGCGGACCAGATTGAGCACGGTGAAGCCCACCGGGTCGCCCGCCGTGGTGGGGAGCCGGCGGATCAGGCCGCGGACCAGCAGGGCATGCACATCACGGGCGGCCTCGGCCAGGGAGGTGCCGCAGGCACGTGCGGCGCCGTCCACCGTCCACGGGTCCTCCAGCGTCGCCAGCGTGCGGAGCAGAGCGGCGGACTGCGGGTCGAGCCCGGTCACGGCGGCGGTGAGCCGCTCGCCCAAGGTGGGGCCGGCGGCGGGATCGGCGGGCGTGACCCCGTCGAGCAGGACCAGCGGTGTGGTGCGGGCGATGTCCAGGAGCTGCTGCGGGGAGTACAGCAGCAGCCATGAGGCGGCGGCTTCCAGCGCCTGCGGCATGCCGTCCAGGGCCCGGCAGATGTGGGCCACGGTGGTGACGACGGAGTCGGTGGGGAGGAAATCGGGTCGCATGTAGCTGACATGGGAGAGCGTCAGCTCGACGGCGTGCCGGTCCGCGACGAGGGAACCGCCCACCGGCTCGGCTGCGAGATCGGCAGCGGTCGGCACCGCCAGTGGAGCCAGCGGGAGCAGCCGTCCACCGGGCAGCTGGACCGGACGGTCGGTGGTGGTGAGTATTTTCAGGCGCTCGCAGGCACGCAGCAGACTCAGCAGGCGAGGGGTGACAGATGGTGACGCATCGTGACCATCCAGCACGATCAAGGTCGCCTTGGACCCTATGAGCGCGGCCAGTTCATCGAATTCCTCGCCGTCCCGTACAAGTGCGCGAACCCACCCGGTCACGGTCGCCTGCGGATTGTTGGGGTCCGTTCCGGTGGTCTCCGCGGTGTCGTTCAGGGAGACCCACAGCACCGGAACCCGGTCCCGGGCGTGAATCACCGAGGCGGCCTCCTGGGCGAGCCGCGACTTCCCCACTCCCGGCAGACCCACCAGGGTCAGCAGTCGCTCGTGATCCGTGCGCAACCGGGCTGTCAGCGCTTCCAGTTCCGGGCGCCGCCCGATCAGCGGGCGCAGCGGAGGGGGCGGTGTGGCGAGGCCGGTGCCGTAGATGTCCTGGAAGACGCGCCCCGCGGCCTTTGCATCGACGGCGAGTTCCAGCTCGACGCGCCGCGCGTCGCTGAGCCTCATGGCATTGGCGAGCAGCTTCAGCGTTTCCCTGCGCGGGTGCTGGACCCGACCCAGTTCCAGGTCTCGAATGGCTCGGACGCTCACCGTGGAAAGCCCGGCGAGCTGTTCCTGAGTGAGTCCCGCCCGCCGGCGCGCATTCTGCAGCAGAACGTCGAGCCCGGGTGCGGGCTGGGAATTCATCATTGTCTCCTCGGTCTCCACATGCTCAGAAAACGCAATGGCCGGTTACCCGACCGCCCAGGACTGTCCGGAACACACAGCCCGGTCCGGGATCTTTCCGGTCCGCTCACGCTCCGTACTCTCCGTGGCAGCGAAGGCCTGCCGTCGATGAACAGACTCCATCGAGCCATTCCCGAACTCTTCCCGGTGCAGTACCGCGAGTTCCTTCTGCAAGGGCTACGATCGCCTCGCGCTGGTGAAGCGCTGCGGGTGCGCAGAGCTGAGGGGGAGGATGCGTGTCAACTGCAGAAGAGTTTCGGCTGCGCTTCAACATTCTTGGCCCGATAGAGGGTTGGTCCAACGGGAAGCGACTCCGGCTGGGCGGTGTCATACAGGAGCGAGTTCTGGCCACTCTGCTTCTGGAGCCCGGAAAAGTGCTTCCGGTTTCCCGGCTGGTCGAGGCGGCCTGGGACGAGGAACCGCCGACGACCGCACCGCACCAAGTGCGCAAGGCAGTTGCCGATCTCCGAAGACGGATACCCGGCGGTGCCGACGTCCTCGTCACCGACGGGCCCGGCTATCGCGTAGCCCATGAACAATGTGAAATCGACGTGGCCGAATTTGGCCTACTGATACGCAAAGCGAAGCTCGCGGCGTCCGATGGCCGGACGGCCGAAGCCGCCGAGATATTGCGCGGTGCCCTCGCACTCTGGCGCGGACCTGTTCTGTCGGGCGGCGGCGGTCCGGTCATCGAGGCCGCGTCGACCTCCATCGAGGAGCGCCGGCTGACCGCGGCAGAACAGCTCTTCGAACTCCACCTCGCACTCGGCGAGGCCGCCGAACTCGTCGTCGAACTGCGGGAACTGGTCCAGCAGCACCCCTTGCGCGAGTCCCTGCGCGGCCAGTTGATGATCGCCCTGTACCGGTCCGGGCGGCAGGCCGAGGCCCTGGACGAGTACGGCAAGGTGCGCGAGCTCCTCTCCGAGGAACTCGGCATCGACCCCGGCCCCAATCTGACCAAGCTGTACGAGGGAATCCTGCGGGAGAGCCCCGAACTGGCCGGCCCCGAACCGGCCGCCGCCCCCGTCGTCGCCGTGGCGCTGCCCGCCGAACCCCCCAGCACCCTCCCGTACGACCTCGCGGACTTCACCGGCCGGGACCGGGAACTGGCCGAAATCCTGCACGGCGCCAAGAGCGGCGGCGAGCAGGGCCCCCAGATCGTGGCCATCGACGGCATGGGCGGCTGCGGCAAGACCTCGCTCGCGGTGCGGGCCGCGCACCGGCTCGCCCCGGACTACCCGGACGGCCAGCTCCACATCGACCTGCGCGGATACACCCCGGGCGACCAGCCGGTGACCGCCGGCATCGCGCTCGACACTCTGCTGCGGGCCGTCGGCGTGCCGGGCCATCTCATCCCCGACGACGCGCCCGCCCGCACGGCCCTGTGGCGTGCCACCCTGGTCGGCAAGCGGCTGCTGATCCTCATCGACAACGCTGCCGACGCCGCCGCCATCCGTCCGCTGCTGCCCCTCTCCCCCGGCTGCCTCGTCATGGTCACCAGCCGGGCCCGTCTGGTCGATCTGGACGGCGCTCAGTGGATCTCGATCGGGGTGATGCCGCCCGAGGACAGCGCGATGCTGGTGGCCGAGACGCTCGGTGTCGAGCGCGTCGCCGCCGAGCCCGAGGCGGCCGTGGAACTCGCCCGGCTCTGCGGCCACCTCCCCCTCGCGCTGCGGATCGCCACCGCCCGGCTGCGCAACCGCCCGCGCTGGACGCTCCAGTACCTGGCGGAACGGCTGCGCGACGAGACCCGCAGGCTCGACGAGCTCAGCTCCGGCGCCCGCAGCGTCTCCGCCACCCTGCGCCTGTCCTACCAGGCCCTGGACGAGGAGTGCCGGAACGCGTTCTCGACGCTGGCCCTGCACCCGGGCAGCGACATGGACGTCCACGCGGCCGGTGCGCTGCTGGGCTCCTCCGCCCGGGACGCGGAGGACCTGCTGGAGATGCTGCTCGACGTCCACCTGGTGCAGCAGCCGGAGATCGGCCTCTACACCTTCCACGACCTGGTCCGCAGCTTCGCGCAGAGCCTGCTCGTCGAGTCCCCCGAGGACTCCGGGGCGGTGGAGCGGCTGCTGGGCTACTACCTGACCGCCACCGAGGTGGCGTGCGACCTCCTCTACTCCGGGCGGCGCAGGCGCAGCACCGGTATCGAACCCTCCACGGCCGAACTGCCGGACCTCGGCACGCCCGAGCGGGCGCGGAAGTGGTTCCAGCGCGAGCAGACGTCGCTCCTCGCGGCCGTCACGCTCGCCGAGCGCCGGGGTCACGACCGCTATGTGGTGTGCCTGGCCCGCAATCTCGTCTTCCAGCTCAACGACCTCGGTCTCCTGGAGGAGTTCGGCGGGCTGAGCCGGGTCGCGGTCGCCGCCGCCGGCCGCCTGGAGGATCTGGCGCTGCTGGGGGTGAGCCTGTCCAACCTGGGCGTCGCCTGCTGGAAACTCGGCCGTCTTTCCGAGGGCCTCGAAGCCGCCCGCAAGAGCCGGGACGTCGCGATCCGGCTCGGCGATCTGCACACCCAGGCCCACAGCGAGAGCATCCTCGGCCAGTTCAACAGTCTGCTCGGCGACTTCTCCGCGGCCCTGGGCCACATGGAGACGGCAATCGCGCATGAACGCGACCTGGACATGCCGCGCGCGGAGGCCGAGAGCCTGACCATCCTCAGCACGCTCTACGAACAGTGGGGACGGTACGAGGAGGCGCGGGACGCGGCCCAGCGGTCGGCCGAACTGAGCCGGCAGCTGGGGCAGCACGAGGGGTTGCCCGGCGCCGTCACGGACCTCGCCTTCGCCCACGTCGGCCTGGGTGCGTACGAGGAGGCCGACCGCTGTCTGGCGGAGGCCCGCGCACTGTACGGGGACGCCGGCAACGAGGTGAACCTCGCCCTGACCCTGGCGTTGTCCGCCGATGTGGAGAACCGGCTGGGAAGGCCGCCCCGCGTCCCGGACCAGGCGGAGCTCGCCCTCGACATGATGCGGACGAACTCCTCGCCCCTGCGCCGGGCCAAGGTGGAGAACGTGGTGGGCCGGCTGCGCCGCCGGCAGGGCGACGTGGCGGCGGCGCTCGCGCTGCACACCCACGCCCATGAACTCGCCTCGTCCCTCAGCTACCGCATCGAGCAGGCCTACGCGCTCGCGGGAATGGCCGACGTCCTCGGGGACACACCGGACGCGGCCCGGTACCGGGCGGAGGCCGAGCAGCTCTTCACCGAGATGGGCGTACCGGCGGATCACCGGCGCAGCTGACGCCCGCCCGCCGTCGCCGTACCCCAAAACGGCCCGCGCGCACGGCAGCCGCCCGGCCGGGGCCGCCGCCCCGGGACGGACAGCGACGAGCCCCGCACCGTGACTCCGGTGCGGGGCTCGTGTGTCGAGGCGGTGGGATCACATGGCGGGGGACGTCGGGCCCTTGTCGTCGTCGGTGCCCTGCGTACCGATCACGGTCGGACCCTTGTCGTCGGTGATCGTCCCAGCGACGATCGTCGGGCCCTTGTCGTCGGCGAGCACGTGGGAGCCGATGACCGTCGGGCCCTTGTCGTCGGCGGTACCCCGGGTACCGATGATCGTCGGGCCCTTGTCGTCGGCGAGCAGGTGGGTGCCGATGATCGTCGGACCCTTGTCGTCGGCGACAACCTGCTGAACACCCCGGGAGTCGTGCGACTGCCCCACCTCGACGGCCGTGCCGATACCGAAGGCCAGCGTCGCCGCGATGATCCCGAAGAGTCCAGCAAGCTTGCGTCCCATGTCCCGCCCCTAAGTGGTGTTTGTGAGGTTCTGCGGTGTTCCGCTTCCCGACACCACTGATGTTGCTGATCGGCGTTCCCGGTCCGTTCCTGCCCCGATACCGCCGCAGGGAACTGCCGCGGGAACGGACCGGCAACGGCTATTCCACGTCGAGCTGACAGGCGGCGACCCGGGGCCCGAGGGGGGTGAGCACCACACGCGTACGGGCCGTTCCCGACTCGTGGCCGGCCAGGTCGAGCAGCGATCTCACGAGGGAGCGGAGCACCGCGCGCTCCGTCTCGTCCAGGACCGCCGGACCGGCACCGTTCCCGGGCGGCCACTCCACGATCCCGGCCACCGTGTGCATACCGTTCACGGTTCTGGTCTCGACGCTCAGCTGGGGCCCCTCCAAGGACTCCGGCGCGGTGTACGGATGGGACTGAACACCGGACGCCACACGCTCGGCCCACCGTTCCACGGTGGTCAGGTCCTGGAGGGCCTGGCGCAGTTCCGTCCCGTCGGGCGAACGATCCCTGGGGTCCTTCACGGAGTACTCCTTCTGCAGACAACTACAGAACGATCCTTGCCTTCCCTGCTCCCGGTTCCCTCCCGAACCGTTCCCGCTTTCTTCCCGTTCCCGCGTTCGCGAAGGGAACGCAGCGGTAATCGACGGCCGCATGATGACCCCGTTCCACTCAGACAGGGATCCGTGGTGATCCGCAGAGGATGCGACATCCTGGGGGATTGAGGCGTGGCAACCAAACCATTCGTCGGCTCGGGCACGATGTGCCGGCTGCCGGTGCACAAGGGATCCGGATCCTGATGGGCACCCGGATATCAACGGACATTCCCGGTCGATTTTCGGGAATGGGGCCCTTTCTCCTCGTCTGGTCCGGTCAGGCGGTATCCCTGGCGGGAAGCGCGGCAGTCCGGTTCGCCTTCATCGTCGAGGTGTGGTCGTCCGGCGGGAACGCGACCGCCGTCACCATCCTCTCGCTGTGCGCCATGCTGCCGCAGGCCGTGTTCAGTCCCATTGCGGGCGCAATCGTCGACCGTATACCCAAGCGCACCGCGCTCCAGATAGCCGATGCCGGCGGGCTCCTCGTGGTGGGCACGCTGGCGCTGCTCCACTACCTCGGCGCCTTCCACGCCTGGCAGGTCTATCCGGCCGCCGTACTCCTCGGCGTCTGCGCCGCCTTCCAGTTCCCGGCCCTGTCCTCGGCCGTTCCCCTCCTGGTCCGCAAGGACCAGCTGGACCGCACCAACGGCCTGCTGGCAGGTGCGAAGAGTGCCGCCGGGATCGGCGGCCCCGCGCTGGGCGGTCTGCTCGTCACGCTGTTCGGGATCGGCCCGACGCTCCTGGTCGACCTGGCCAGTTACGCGTTCGCCCTCATCGGCATCCGGATCGTGCGCTTCAACGGCGACCAGGTGACGAAGGACGCCGCCGCGCCGCGCAAGCGGATCACCGCCGATGCCGTCGAGGGGCTGCGCTACCTGTTCCGGGTGCCCAGCCTGCGCGACCTGATCGTCAACTTCTGTGTCGTCAACCTCGTCATGGTCTTCGGCTTCGCCCTCATCTCGCCGATGGTGCTGATGCGGGCCGGCAATGGCGCACTCGCCGCGGTCAACACCTCGGTCGGTATCGGCGGAGTGGCCGGCGCCCTGCTGATGGCGGCCTGGGGCGGTCCCGCGAACCGGGGCCGGGGCATGATGCTCGGCGTGGTCGGCATGTGCCTGTCCGCTCTGGTGGTGATGAGCCTGGTGGACGGGGTGACCGGCTGGTGCCTGGCCATCCTGGTCGGCGCCCTGCTCATGACGGTGGTCAACGCCTCGATGCAGACGATCGTGCAGACCAAGGTCCCCCACGAATGGCAGGGCCGGGTCTTCGGCGCGGTGATGTTCCTGTCGCAGATCTCCGTGCCCATCGCCATGGCGGTCTCCGGACCGCTCGCCGACCACGTCTTCGAACCGCTGGCCGCCCGGGGCTCCGGGCTCTTCACCGTGCTCGGTCCCCTCGTCGGCGACGGTCCGGGCAGCGGCATGGCGGCCATGTTGCTCCTCGCCGGCATCGGCGGTACCGGGGTCGCCCTGTGGGGACTCGCCAGCCGCTCCATCCGGGACATCGACACCCTGCTGCCCGACCTCGACGCGCCGCAGGAGCCCGTCGAGCAGAGCGGCGGGCAAGGAGGTGAGCGGGATGAGGTGCGTGCATGAACTGTTCGAGGAGCAGGTGGCACGGACGCCCGGCGCGACAGCGCTGATCCACGGCGACGAACGGATCGACTACGCCGGACTCGACGCGCAGGCGGCCCGGTTGGCGGGTCTGCTGGCCGCACGGGGCATCCGGGCCGGTGACACGGTCGGGGTGTACCTGGAGCGCTCCACCGCACTCGTCGTGACGGTGCTCGGCATCCTCAAGGCCGGAGCCGGCTACATGATGCTGGACCCCGGCTTCCCCGCCGAACGACTGCGCGCGATGGCCGAGGACGCGAGGACGGCCGTGGTCGTCTCGGCCCGGGACGCCGCGCCCGGGATGCTCGACGTGGCGCAGGTGCACATCGAGGACGCGCACGGTGCGCAGCCGCTGCCGCGCGGCGCCGTCCCGGTCCGGCCCGACGACATCGCCTGCGTGATGTTCACCTCCGGCTCGACCGGGCGGCCGAAGGGCATCGCCTCGTCGCACCACGCGATCACGTCCACCCTGACCGGGCAGACCTTCGCGTCGTTCGGCCACGGCGCGGTCTGGCTCCAGTGCGCCCCGCTGTCGTGGGACGCGTTCGCCCTGGAGCTGTGGGGGCCGCTCATGAACGGCGGGACCTGCGTCCTGCACCCGGGGCAGCGGCCCGAACCCTTCGTGATGGCACGGCTCGTCGCCGAGCACGGCATCACCTCCATGTACCTTTCGGCATCCTTCTTCAACGTCATCGTCGACGAGTACCCGCAGGTGATGGACGGACTGCGGGAGCTCGTGGTGGGCGGCGAGGCCCTGTCCGCGCCGCACGCGGCCCGCGCCCTGGAGCGCAGTCCGCGGCTGCGGCTGAGCAACGGCTACGGGCCCGTCGAGTGCATGATCTTCCTGACCGTCCACCCGGTGACCCGCGCCGAGCTCGGCGCGGGCCCGGTGCCGATCGGCCGCCCGCTGGCAGGGAAGCGGCTGTACATCCTCGACGAGGAGCTCTGTCCGGTGCCGGACGGCCGCACCGGTGAGATCTACGCCGCCGGGGCGGGCGTCGCCCGCGAGTACCGGGGACGGCCCGCGCTGACCGCCGAACGCTTCGTCGCGGCCCCGTCCGGTGAGCGTGTCTACCGCACCGGCGACCTCGGGCGACGGCGTGCCGACGGAGTCCTCGAATACCTGGGCCGGGCCGACAGCCAGGTGAAGATCCGGGGCTTCCGGGTGGAGCCGGGTGAGGTCGAGAGCGTTCTGGCCCGGCACCCCGGCATCGACCGGGCGGCGGTCGTCGCCCATGAGCACCCGGCGGGCGACCGCCAGCTGACCGCGTACGTCGTACCGCACGGCGGCGCCCGGCAGAACTTCCGGGAAGCGGAGTTGCGCGCCTACGCCCGCGACACGCTGGCCGACTACCTGGTACCGGCGGTCTTCGTGCCGCTGGACGCGCTGCCGCTGACCCCCAGCGGAAAGCTGGACCGGACCGCCCTGCCGGAGCCCGGATCCGCGACGGCCCTCGCGGGACCGGCGGTGGTGAGCGGCACCGTGGCCGCGCTGTGCGACCTCTTCTCCCAGGTGCTGCGCACGGACCCGGTCGGCCCGGACGACGACTTCTTCTCCCTCGGCGGCCACTCCCTGCTCGCCGCCCGGCTGCTGGGCCGGATCCACTCCGCGCTCGGCGCCGAGATCGACATCCGCGGGCTCTTCGAGGCGCCCACCCCGGCGCTGCTGGCCCCGCTCGTCGACGCCGCTCCCCCGGCACCCCCCGCGGCCCCCGCCGCGCCCGGCGCCGCCTCCGGCGCGCTCCCGGTGTCGCACGCGCAGCACCGGCTGTGGTTCCTGGACCGGATCGGGGCCGGCGCCGCGTACAACCTGCCGATGCTGGTCCGGCTGCGGGGCACGGTCGACCCGGCCGCGCTGGACGACGCCCTGGCCCGGGTCGCCGACCGTCACGAAGTGCTCCGCACCGTCTTCGAGGAGTCCGACGGCGCCCCCGTACGACGGGTGCTGAGCGGGGCGGCCGCCCGGCCTGCCTTCCGGCATCTGCGGCTCACCGAGGAAGAGCTGGACCGGGAGATCGGGCGGGAGGCCCGCCACCGCTTCGACCTGCGTGCCGAACTCCCGGTGCGGGCCACGCTGTTCACCAGTCGGGAGCGGCCGGACGAGCACGCGCTGCTGGTGCTGGTCCACCACATCGCCGGGGACGGATGGTCCCTGCGTCCGCTCTTCCGCGATCTGTCACGCGCCTACGAGGCACGGGTCCGTGGTGCGGACCCGGCCGGACTCGCCCCGCTCGCCGTCCCGTACGGGGAGCACGCCCGTCACCAGCTCGACCGGCTCGGCTCACCGTCCGATCCGCACGCGCTCGCCGCCCGTCAGCTCACGTACTGGCGCAAGGAGCTGGACGGGCTGCCGGCCGAGGGTCCGCTGCTGCCCCGCCGCGCCGGGCGCCCCGCCGTACCCGGTCCGGCCGCGCAGGTGGTGGTGTGCCGGCTCGACGCGGCGGCCCACGCCCGGGTGGCCGACTCGGCCCGTGCCCGGGGCGCCACGCTCTTCATGGCCCTGCACGCCGCGCTGGCCACCGTGCTGGTGCGGGCCGGCGCGGACGAGGACCTGGCGATCGGCGCACCGGTGGCCGGACGCGCCGGGGACGGCAGCGTAGAGGACGTCGTCGGGTTCTTCGTCAACATGCTGGTGCTGCGCACCGATCTCTCCGGAGACCCCACCGCGGCCGAAGTGCTCGCCCGGGTGCGGGAGACGGACCTCGCCGCGTTCGGCCACCAGGACGTGCCGTTCGAGGACGTGGTCGGCTCCCTCAACCCGGCGCGCTCCCCCGGCCGGCAGCCGTTCACCGACGTGGTCCTGGCGCTCCAGAACAACGCGCGGGCCGAGGTCACGCTGCCCGGTGCCGAGCACGGCGTCGAGATCGTGCGCACCGGCGCCGCCCGGTTCGAACTCCTGGTGGACGTCACGGACTCCACCTCGGAGCTGGGCGCACCGGACGGGCTGACGCTGACGTTCGAGTACCGCGGGGAGGCGCTGGAGGCGGACTTCGTCCAGTGGCTCGCCCACGCCCTCCCCGAGGCCCTGGAGGCGGCCGCGTCCGCCCCCGACACGCCCTTGTCCCGGCTGGGTCTCACCGAGCCGCCGCGGCGGGCCGGCGAGAGCGACCGGATCGCGGCACCGGCCCGGCCCCGAGGAACCGCGGAGCGCCCGATGACCGCTCTGGAACAGGAAGTCGCCGCCGTGTGGTGCGAGGTCCTCGGTGTGCCGAGCGCCGGCCCGGACGACGACTTCTTCGCACTCGGCGGCAACTCCCTGCGCGCGGTGCGCGCCGTGGCCCGGCTCGGCGCCGGCCGGCCGGTGACCGTGGCCCAGCTGTTCGCCGCGCCCACGGTCGCCGCCTTCGCCGCCGAGCTGGAACAGGCGGTCGCCCGGCCCGAGCCGGACGCCGTGTCCCCCATCCCGCGCCGCCCCCGGGTGCCGCGCCGTCCGCAGCCCCAGCCCCAGACCCAGACCCAGCCCAGCAGGAAGCAGGAGGAGTGGCAGTGGACCTCAGTGTGATGTTCTTCGGTGCGGACAGCACCACCGCCGGCGAAGCCCGGCACACCGAGACGTACGAGGACATCCTCGCCGTGGCCAGGACCGCCGACCGGCTCGGGTTCCACGCCGTCTGGACCCCCGAGCGCCACTTCCAGCAGGTGGGACAGGTCTTTCCCAGCCCGCCGGTGCTCAGCGCGGCACTCGCCGTCGCCACCGAACGGATCGGGATCCGCGCGGGCAGCGTCGTCCTGCCGCTGCACCACCCGCTGCGGGTGGCGGAGGACTGGGCCGTCGTGGACAACCTCTCGCACGGGCGGGTGGGTCTCTCCGTCGCCACCGGCTGGCACTCCAAGGACTTCACGCTGGCCCCCGAGCAGTACGCGGACCGTCGGCAATCCGCCCTGGAGACCGTCCCGCGGCTGCGGTCGTTGTGGGCGGGCGAGCCCGCCGAGTACCCCGACGGCACGGGCACCCCGGTCTCCGTCACGCCCCAGCCCCGGCCCGTGCAGGACACCCTGCCGCTGTGGATCACCACCTCCGGCAACCCGGAGACCTGGGAGGCGGCCGGACGGCTGCGCGCCGGAGTGCTCGGCGCGACCGTCGGGCAGAGCCGGGACGAGCTGGCCGAGAAGATCGCCCGCTACCGCACCGCCTGCGCCGCCGCCCCCGACCAGCGGGGCACCGACGCACACGGCCGGGTCACGCTGATGGCCCACACCTACGTCGGCACCGACGACGCGGAGGTGCGCCGGATGGCGGGCGCCCCGCTCAAGACCTATCTCGCCTCGTACGTCCGCCAGACCGCGGCCAACCGTTCGGCGGACGCCACGACCGCGGGGCTCACCGAGGAACAGACCGCGATGCTCGCCGACTTCGCGTTCGAGCGCTATCTGAGCTGGGGCAGCCTGCTCGGCTCCCCCGGCCACTGCGCCAAGATGCTCGCCGATCTGGCCGAGCTGGGCGTCGACGAGATCGCCTGCTTCATCGACTTCGGCATCGGACGCGACGACGTACTGGCCGGGCTGCACCGGTTGGCCGAACTGAAAGAGAACCTGTGATGAGCGCCCCCACCTTCTCGCGCCCGGTCCCGGGTGCGGCGTCCCCTTCGTCCATGGCCGACCGGTTCGGCGCACTCGGCAGGGAGCAGCGGGTCCGCCTGATGCGCCGTCTGCTGGAGGCGGGGCGGGCCCGCGAGATACCCGCCGTCATACCACCGCGCGACCCGGCCCGCCGGGTGCCGCTGAGCCCCGCACAGCACGACCTGTGGGTGTACGACTCGCTGTATCCCGGTACCCCCGCGCTCAACCTGTGCGCCGCATACCACTTCGAGCGGGCCGTCGACCCGGCGCATCTGGAGGCGGCGCTGACGCTGATCCAGCGTCACCACGACATCCTGCGGACCCGCATCGTGACGGACCCGTCGGGCGAGCTGCATGTCGAGTTCGGCGACGACGGGACCTTCGATCTGGAGCGCGAGGATCTGCGGGGCACCGGCAGGACGATCGACGAGGCCTTCGAGACCTTCCGCAGCCGTCCCTTCGACCTCGGCCGGGACAAGCTGATCCGGGCCCGGTTCGTCCAGGTCGACGAACGGCGTTCCACCCTGATGCTGAGTCTGCACCACACCATCAGCGACTGGTGGTCGTTCGACGTGCTGCAGAACGAGTTCGCGCAGGCGTACGGCGCCCTGCGCGACGGCCTGGAGCCGCCCCTCACCCGGCCGGCCGTCCAGTACGCCGACTTCTCCTCCTGGCAGAGCGAGTTGGAGGAGTCCGGGGTCTTCGCCAGCCGGCTCGACTTCTGGCGGCGCTATCTCGCCGACCCGCCCGGTCCGCTCACCGTGCCGGGCTCCACCGTCTCCGTCACCGAGGGCGACGGCATCGCGCAGGTCCCCTTCCACATCGACGCGCCGACCACCGCCGCCGTGCGGGCCCTGGCCCGGGAGCGCGGTGCCTCCGTCTACGTCGTCCTCATGGCCGCCTTCGCCGTCCTGGCGCACCGGGTCAGCGGCGCCGACGACCTGGTGATCGGCACCCCCATCGCCAACCGCGCGGCCAAGGGCCTGGACCAGGTCATCGGGTACGTCATGAATGCCGTGCCGACCCGCTGGAACGTGACTCCGGAGCGGTCCTTCGCCGACGTGCTCGCCGGGTTCGCCGTCGATTTCCCGGATCTGATGGCCAACTCGGACGTGCCGGTCGGCCGGATCGTGTCGGCCGCCGCGCCCGAGCGCAGCGCGGGCCGGGCCCCGCTGTACCAGTGGGTGTTCATGCACCTGACGCAGCAGCCGAGCGTCTCGGTGATGAAGGAGTTCGCGGAGCCCGAGCGCATCCACACCGGCGGCGAGCACGACCTCGTCGGCGTGGTGAAGGACAGCGGTGACGGCATGGAGGGCAGCTTCGGGCTGCGTACCGATGTCTTCAGCCCCGCGACGGTGGCCCGCTGGACGCAGTGCTACGTCGAGCTCCTGCGGCAGATCACCGCCGACCCCACCGCGCTCATCGGGGACATCGACCTGGTGCCCCCGGCCATGCGCGATCAGCTGCTCGCCGGATCCGCCGGGCCCACCGCCCCCGCCCCCGTCACGCTGCCCGAGCTGGTGGCCCGGCAGGCGGCCCGCACACCGGACGCACCGGCCGTCGAGTCCCCGGGGCGGACCCTGAGCTACGCCCGACTCGACGACCGGGTGGCCCGGTTGGCGGGCAGGCTGGTGCAACTCGGGGCGGGCCCCGGGCGGGTCGTGGCCCTCGCCCTCGCCCGCGGCAGTGACTGGCCGGTGGCGGCGCTGGCCGTCCAGCGCGCCGGCGCCGCCTATCTGCCCCTCGACCCCGCTCACCCGGCCGAGCGGATCCGCCGGGTCCTGGCCGGGGCCGCGCCCGTGCTCCTCGTCACCGAGCCGGGCGCCGCGCCCCTGGAGACCGGTCTGCCGGTCCTGGTCCTCGACGAGGACGCCTGGGCCGGGGAACCGCTGCCGCCGGGTGGCCCGGACCCCTTCGACGCCGCCCATGTCATCCACACCTCCGGCTCCACCGGCACCCCGAAGGGCGTGGTGGTCACCCACGCCGGGGTGGCCGCGCTCACCCGGACCCTGGTGGACGGCATCGGGCTGGACGCCGACAGCCGGGTGCTCCAGCTCGGGCCGCCCTCGTTCGACATCTCCGTCGGCGAGTTGTGCCTGGCCTTCGGCTCGGGCGGGACCCTGGTTCTGCCGCCCCCGGGTCCGCTCGTGGGCGAGGACCTCGGGACGGTTCTGACCGAGCGGCGGATCTCCTGCGCGTTCGTCCCGCCGTCCGTGCTCGCGACCGTACCGGCCGGACCGCATCCGGATCTGCGTGCCCTCGTCGTCGGCGCGGAGGCCTGTCCGCCGGAGCTGGTGGCCCGCTGGGCCGCCGCGGGGCGACGCTTCCACAACGCCTACGGGCCCACCGAGTCGACCGTCGTCTCCACCGTCTCCGGACCGCTGGAGGCCGACGGCACGGTGCCGCCCATCGGCACACCGGTGGCCGGCACCACCGCCTATGTCCTCGACGAGCGGCTCCGGCCGGTGCCGGCCGGGGCAGGCGGTGAGCTGTACCTGGCGGGTGCCGCGCTCGCCCGTGGCTACCTGGGACGTGCCGCGCTCACCGCCGAGCGGTTCGTCGCCGACCCCTACGGTCCGCCCGGCAGCCGCATGTACCGCACCGGCGACCTCGCCCACCGCGACGACAGCGGCAGCACGTACTACCTCGGGCGCGGCGACGAGCAGGTGAAGCTGCGCGGGCTGCGGATCGAACCGGGCGAGATCGCCGCCGCGCTCGCCGAACACCCCACCGTGGAACGGGCGGTGGCCGTCGTACGGCACGACCGGGGCGACAGCGCGCAGCTCGTCGCGTACGCGGTGCCCGCGCCGGGAGCGGAGATCGACGAGGACGCGCTGCTCCTGCACGCCTCCGGGCGCCTGCCCGCGGCCATGGTCCCGGCCGCCGTGGTGGCCCTGGAGGCGCTGCCGTTGTCGTCCCACGGCAAGCTGGACCGGGCCGCCCTGCCTGCGCCCGCCGCACGGACCGCCGACACCGTCCGGCTCCCCGGTTCGGCGCGCGAGGAGATCCTCTGCGGGCTCTTCGCCGAGCTGCTGGGCCTCGAACAGGCCGGTGCCGACGACGACTTCTTCCGGCTCGGCGGCGACAGCATCATGGCGATCCAGCTCGCCGCACGGGCGCGGGCTGCCGGACTCGTGCTCTCGCCGCACGACGTGTTCACCGTACGCACCCCGGCCCGGCTGGCCGTGCTGGCCCGTACGCCCGACATCGACGCCCCGGCGCAGGAGGACACCGGGACCGGGCGGCTGCCCCTCACCCCGGTGATGCACTGGTGGCGCGAACAGGTCCGGGACACCGCCACGTTCACCCAGTCCATGCTGTTCCCGCTGGCGCCCGGCACCGGACTCGCGGCGATCGAGGAGGCCGTCTCCGTACTGGTCGAGCGGCACGCCGCGCTGCGGATGCGCCTGGTGCGCGAGGACGACACCGGCTGGGAGCTCCAGGTGCCCGAGGAGAGCGCGCCCGCCGACGCGGCGGCCGTCCGGGTGGCCGTGCCGGCGGACACCGATCTCCACTCCCGGGCGACGGAACTGGCCCGCACCATCACCCTCCGGCCCGAGCACGGCGAGATGGTGCGGGCGGTGTGGCTCGATCCTGGCTCCGGCCGTCCCGGCGCCCTGCTGCTGACCGTGCACCACCTGGCCGTGGACGGTTTCTCCTGGCGGGTGCTCGGGGAAGAGCTCGCCGCGGCGCTGGACCATCGCTCCGAGGGCGACGCCGCACCCGCGAAGACCGCCTCGTTCACCCGGTGGTCGCGGCTGCTCTCCCAGGAGGCCGGACTGCGGCTCGACGAACTCCCCTGGTGGAAGCGGCAGCTGGCGGACGACACGGCCCGGCTCGCCGACGGCCTGGGTGCGGACGGGCAGCGGGAGACCCTCACCTTCGAGCTGGACCCCGGGCTCACCCGCAGTGTGCTCCTCACCCTGCCGGGGATCTTCAACTGCCGTCCCGACGCGGTGATGCTGACCGCCCTGACCGCGGCGGCCGTCCAGCGGCGGGGCACCGGATCCGCGCTCCTCGTCCACCTGGAGGGCCATGGGCGCGAGGTCGTCTCCGCCCAGGTCGACGTGTCCGGCACCGTCGGCTGGTTCACCACGCAGTACCCGGTCCGCCTGGACATCGGTGCCGCGTCGGTGGCGCCCGGCGGTCAGCCGGGAGAGGCCCTGAAGTACGTCAAGGAGCAGCTGCGGGCGGTGCCCTCGGGCGGGCTCGGCTGGGGGCTGCTGCGCTACCTCAACCCGGAGACCGGCCCGGCACTCGCCGCGCTCCCGGTGCCCGATGTCCGCTTCAACTATCTGGGGCGGTTCGGCGCGGGCGACGCGGCGGGCGGGCGGCTGCTGGAGCCCGGCCCGGACGCCGTGCCGCTGGCGCACACCCTGGAGGTGGACGTGCTGGCCCGCGAGGAGAACGGCGAGCCCGTTCTGGAGGCGAGTTTCTCCTACCCGTCCGGGGTGTTCACCGAGGACGAGGTGCGCGCACTGGCCGGGGCGTGGTCCGAGGCGCTCGGCGTCCTCGCGGACACGTGCGGACCGGACGGCGGAGCCGTCCACACCCCGTCCGACTTCCCGCTCGTCGACCTCACCGGTGACCAGCTCGAACTGCTCGGGCAGGACATGGACTTCGGCGATCTCGACGCCGGCTTCGACGGTGCCGGCTCCGCCGACGACGAAGGGGAGCGACGATGAACGCGCGCATCGCGGACGTGCTGCCGCTCTCCCCGCTCCAGGAGGGCCTGCTCTTCCACGCCGCCCGGCAGACCGACGGCCCCGACCCCTATCTGGTGCAGGCCCGGTTCCAGATCGGCCCCGCGATCACCGGGGAAGCGGTACGGGCCGCGGTCACCGCGCTCCTGGACCGGCATCCCAATCTGCGCGCCTGCTTCCGTCACGAGCGCCTGGACCGGCCGGTCCAGGTCGTGCCGAAGGCGGTCCGGGTGCCGTGGACCGAGGTGGACCTGACGGGTCTCGCCCCGGACGCGGTGCGGGTGCGCACCAACGAGGTGCTGCGCGAGGACGCGGCGCTCCGCTTCGACGTGGCCCGCCCGCCCCTGGTCCGTGCCACGTTCCTGCGGCACGACACCGGTGCCGAGCTGGCCGTGTCCTTCCACCACATCCTGCTGGACGGCTGGTCGATGCCGGTCGTCGAGCGGGACCTCGCCGCCCTCGTGGCGGGCCGGCCGCTGCCGCCCGCCGCGCCCTACCGGGACTACCTGGTGTGGCTGGGCGGTCAGGACCGGAACAAGGCCGAAGCCGCCTGGGGCGAGTCGCTGGAGGGCCTGGAACGGCCCGCGCTGCTGGCCCCTGCCGGACCGGACACGGCGCCCGACCGTTCGCGGCTGTGGCTGACCGCCGGCCTCACCGAGACGCTGGTCCGGCGGGCCGCCGCGGCGGGCGTCACCCTCAACACCCTGGTGCAGGTCTCCTGGGCCCTGGTCCTGGCTCGGCTGACGGGCTCCCGCGACCTGGTCTTCGGCGCGGTCGTCTCGGGGCGCCCGCACGACCTGCCCGGTGTCGAGTCCATGGTGGGGCTGTTCATCAACACCCTGCCGGTACGGGTGCGGCTGCGGGACGGCGAGCGGGTGGAGGAGCTGCTCCGCCGGATCCAGGACGAGCAGTCCCGGCTGCTGGAGCACCACCACGCCCGCGCCGCCGAGGTGCAGCGCGCCGTGGGGGCCGGTGAGCTCTTCGACTCGATCATCGCCTTCGAGAACTTCCCGCGGGGTTCCGGGAGCGACGACGGCCCCGGCACCGTCCGCCTGGCGAAGGTGTCGGACGCGACGCACTACCCGGTCACGATCGCGGCGGTCGCCGAGGACCGGCTGCTGCTGTCCGTGAGCTGCCGCCGGGGCATCTCCGCCACCGCGGTCGCCGAACGCCTGGCGCACGTGCTGGAGCAGCTGGCCCGCTCACCCCGGACACCGGTGGAGGACATCGACGCGCTGCCCGAGTCGGAGCGGCACCGCCTGCTGGCCCTGGCCGACGGCCCGACCCGCGCGCCCGCCGCACCCGCCACCCCGACCGGGCGATTCGCCGCCCAGGTGGCCCGTACCCCGGACGCGCCGGCCGTCGACACGGACGGCGAGATCCTCAGCTACGCCGGGCTCGACGCCGCGTCGGACCGGCTGGCCGGCCGCCTCGTCCGGGCCGGTGTGGCACCGGGGCACACCGTGGCCCTGCTGCTGCCCCGTTCGGCCTCCGTGGTCGTGGCCCAGCTCGCGGTCCTCAAGGCGGGGGCCTGCTGGCTCCCCCTCGACCCGGCGCACCCGGCGGAGCGGCTGGCCCGGCTGATGTCCGCGGCGGCCCCCTCGCTGGTCCTCACCGCGGGGACGGATCCGGCCGCCGCCCGGCTTCCCGCCGGTACCGCGGTGCTGGACGTCGCCGAGGCATCCGGGTCCATGTCCGCCTCCTTCGACGGTGTCCCCGCCGATCCCGGGGCCGCCGCCTGCGTGATCTACACCTCCGGCTCCACCGGAGAGCCCAAGGGGGTGCTGGTCCCGCAGCGGGCGATCACCGAACTCGCCACCGACGGCCGCTTCGCGGGCGGTGCCCACGACCGGGTGCTGCTGCACAACCCGTACACGTTCGACGCCTCGACCTACGAGGTGTGGGTCCCGCTCCTGAACGGCGGGACCGTGGTGGTCGCCCCCTCCGAAGCGGTCACCCCCGACCTGCTGGAGCGGGTGGTCCGGGAACGGCGGGTCACCGGGCTCATGCTCACACCCGAACTGCTGCGCACCGTCGCGGAGATCGCGCCCGGCGCGCTGTCCGGGCTCCGCGAGGTGTGGTCCGGCGGCGACGTCCTCGCGCCCGACACCGTGCGCCGGATCCGGGAGCACTGCCCGGACACGGTGGTCGTCAACGGTTACGGCCCCACCGAGACGACGGTCTTCGCCACCGCGCACACCGCGTCCGGACAACCGGCGGGGCATCCGGGCGCCGTTCCCATCGGGCGTCCCCTGGACAACACCCGCGCCCATGTCCTGGACGTCCGGCTGCGCCCCGTCCCGGCGGGCGCCACCGGTGAGCTCTACATCGGCGGCAGCGGGCTCGCCCAGGGCTACCTCGGGCGGCCGGTTCCCACCGCGGAGCGGTTCGTCGCCGATCCGTACGGACCGCCGGGCAGCCGCATGTACCGCACCGGGGACCTGGCCCGCTGGACGCCGGACGGCGTGCTGGAGTTCGCGGGCCGGGCCGACGACCAGGTCAAGGTGCGTGGTTTCCGCGTGGAGCCCGCCGAGGTCGAGGCCGCGCTGGCGGGCTGCCCCGGCGTGGCGCGGGCCGTGGTCGGCGCCCGGCCGGACGCGGCGGGCGGCAAGCTGCTGGCCGCCTGGCTGGTGCCCGCTGAGGACGCGGACCGGGAGGAGCAGTGGCACCGGACCCTCGACCGGGTGCGGGCGCACGCCGCCGAGCAGTTGCCCGCGCACCTGGTGCCGTCGCTGTGGGTCCGTATCGACGAGGTGCCGCTCACCCGCCACAACAAGGTCGACCGGGCCGCGCTCCCCGCCCCCGGACCCGGCGGGGAAACGGTGGCCGACCGGGCACCGCGCACTCCGCGCGAGCGGGAGCTGTGTGCCCTGTTCGGCACGGTGCTCGGTGTCCCCGCGGTCGGGCCCGACACCGACTTCTTCCTGGCGGGCGGCCATTCGCTGACCGCGCTGCGCCTGAAGTCGAAGATCGAGACGGTCCTCGGCGTACGGATCCCGGTCGCCGCCCTGTTCGACGCGCCGACCCCGGCCGCTCTGGCCGCCCTGCTCGACGCCCCTCCGTCCACGAACGGCCCCGCTCCCCGGACACCGCTGCGCGCCGCTCCCGGACGTCCGTCGTCCGCGACGGCGCCGCAGGAGCCGCACCACAACAGCCTGGAGCCGGTGCTCACCCTGCGGACCGGTGGCGACCGCACCCCGCTCATCTGTGTGCACCCGGGGCTCGGTCTGAGCTGGTCGTACGTGAACCTGCTGCCGCACCTGGACCCGGCCCGCCCCGTGCACACCCTGCAGAGCCCGGCGCTGCTGAGCGGCATCGGCCAACTCCCGCCCACCATGGGAGAGATGGCGGACCTGTATCTGCGGAGTGTGCGCGAACTCCGGCCGCACGGACCGTATCTGCTGCTCGGCCGGTCCTTCGGCGGTCCGCTCGCCTACGAACTGGCGGTGCGGCTGCGCCGGGCCGGCGAGGAGGTCCGGATGCTCGCCGTGGTGGACGCCATGCCGATGCCGGACGAGATCAGGCGCACGCCGCCGGACCCCGCCGCCGTCGAGAACGAGATGCTGCGCATCCTGCTCCACTCCCATGCCCCGGAGCTGCCGTTGCCGGACGGCCCGCTGGAGCGGACCGAGGTGTTCGCCATGGCCCGCGACGGGGCCTTCGACGGCCTTTCCACCGCCCGCCTGCACGCCCTCGTCGACACAGGGGCGCATCACACCGCGCTCGTACGGGAGTGGCGCCCGTCCGGCTACGACGGCCGGACGACGCTCTTCTCCGCGACGCACGACGACTGGCCGACCACGGCCGAGAAGACCGAGGCCTGGCAGCGCGTGACCGCCGCGCTCGACGTGCACGAACTGGACTGCGGTCACAGCGACGTACTCACTCCGGGCCCGGCGGCCGAGATCGCCGCGGTCCTCGAATCCGCCCTCCGAGGGGACTGAAACCCATGACCGTCGACGCCGTCGATCTCATCGACCTCTACGCCGGGGAGGGCGGCGGGGACGAGGAGTACGAGTTCCCCGCCTCCGACGCCCAGAGCCGCCTGCTGGTCCTCGACCAGCTGAATCCGGGCTCCCCCCAGTACAACGTCCCGGTCGCCTTCGCGGTGCACGGGCCCTTCGACACCGCCGCGTTCGGCCGCGCGCTGAACGCGCTTGTCGCCCGCCACGAGGCACTGCGGACCGTCTTCCGGACCGCCGAGGACGGCACCCCGGCGCAGCGCGTCTCGGCCGTCGGGCGGGTGCCGCTCACCATCCGGCAGGACGTGCCCGCCGACCGTGCGGACGCCCTGGTGCGCGCCGAGGCCGCCCACCCCTTCGACACCGCCGAGGGGCCGCTGCTGCGCTGCACCGTGTACGCCGTCGACGACGGCAGCCACCGGGTGCTGCTCGTCGCCCATCACCTGGTCTGCGACGGCTGGTCGCTCGGCCTCATGCTGGAGGGGCTGTCCGAGGGGTACCGGCACGAGGCCGGGGGGCAGACGTACCGGCCGGCCGAACTCCCGCTCCAGTTCCCCGACTACGCGGCCTGGCAGCGGGAGCGTGCCGCGGACGGTGCCTTCGAGGCGTCCGTGGAGCACTGGGTCGACCGGCTGCGCGGCGCGCCCGCCGCCATGGAGCTGCCGCTGGACCGCCCGCGCCCGCCGGTCCGCACGGCCGCCGGGGGCACCGAACGCTTCCTGCTCGACGCCGAGGTCAGGGAGCGCCTGGCCGAGGTGGCCGCGGTCCAGGGCGCCACCCCGTTCATGACGGTGTTCGCGGCGTACGCCGCCTTCCTCTCCCGTATCTCGGGCGGCGAGGACCTGGTCATCGGCTATCCGGCGTCGGGGCGCGAGCGGCCCGAACTCCAGGAGATGGTCGGGATGCTGACCAACACCCTGGCGATGCGCGTGGACCTGTCCGGCGACCCCTCGCTCGACGAACTCACCCGCCGCGTCCGCGCCTCGATGCTGGCGGCGCAGCCCCACCAGGACGCGCCGTTCGAGGCGGTCGTCGACACCCTCGCCCCGGTCCGTGAGACCAGCCACGACCCGGTGGTGCAGGTGGCGCTCAGCTACGAGGACGAGGCCGCGCCGGATCTGGCACTGGCCGGCGCGACGACCGAACGGCTCCCCCTGACCCTGGACACCGCCAAGTTCGACTTCCACCTGTTCATGGAGCGGTGGGGCGCCGGACTCGCCGCCCAGTTCATCTACCGCAGCGACCTGTTCGAGGCCGGCACGGTCCGCCGCTGGACGGACAACTTCCGCACGCTGCTGGCCGGGCTCCTCGCGGACCCGTCCGCACCGCTGTCCGCCGTGGAGCTGGTGCCGGCCGACGAGCGCCGCCGGATCATCGCGGGCGCCGACCGCCTCGCGGAGGCCGCGCCGCTGGACCGCCTGGTGCCCGACCTGATCGCCGACCGCGCGGCCGAACACCCCGATGCCACGGCCCTGGTCTGCGGCGACCTCCGCCTGAGCTACGCCGAACTGCTCGCCAGGGCCGACGCGCTGGCCGCCCGGCTGCGCGCCGCCGGGGTACGGCCCGGCTTCCGGGTCGGTCTGCTGCTGCCGCGCTCGGCCGACCAGGGCATCTCGGCCCTCGCCGTCCTGCGCGCGGGCGGCGCGTACGTACCGCTGGACCAGGCCCACCCGGAGGCCAGGCTCCGCCACATGGTGGAGAGTTCGGGCACCGGACTCCTCCTGACCTCCCGGGAGACCGCGGAGAAGGGGGAGAGCCTGGAGGTGCCGTGCATCCGGGTCGACCGCCCGGCCGTCACGGACCCGGTCATCCCGGGGGCCGCCACGACCGGTGCCGCACCGGGCCCCGAGGATCTCGCCTATGTCCTGTTCACCTCGGGCTCCACCGGCGTCCCCAAGGGCGTCGCCATCGAGCACCGGGCGCTGCTCAACCTCACCCGGGCGGTCCGGCACTCCTTCCCGGTCGACGCCGACGACCGGGTGCTGCAATTCGTGTCGTTCGGCTTCGACGTCGCCGTGTCCGACCTCTTCTTCCCCTGGGTGGCCGGAGCGGAACTGCACATCCCGCGGGAGGACGAGCGGATCGGCGAGGCGCTGCTGGAACGGCTGCGGGACTCCCGCATCACCTATGTGTTCCTGCCGCCGTCCGCCGCGATGCTGCTGCCCGACCTGACCGGGCAGCTGCCCGAGCTGCGGACCGTCGCGGTCGGCGGCGAGGCCTGCCCCGCCGAACTGGTGGAGCGGCTCAGCGCGCCCGGCCGGCGGATCGTGAACGCGTACGGCCCCAGCGAGGTGACCGTCTACGCGACCACCGGGGACCTCACCCCGGGTGAGCCCGTGGTGCTCGGCGGCGCCGTGCCCGGGGCCCGGGTCTACGTCCTCGACGAGCGGCTGCGGCCGGTCCCCGCCGGGGTGGCCGGTGAGATCTATGTGGCCGGTGCCTCGCTGGGGCGGGGCTACATCGGCCGGCCCGGCCTGACCGCCGAACGGTTCGTCGCCGACCCGCACGGCGCACCGGGTACCCGGATGTACCGCACCGGGGACCTGGGCCGGATCGACGCGCACGGCCTGATCCACTACCTCGGCCGCTCCGACCTCCAGGTCAAGCTGCGCGGCGTACGCGTCGAACTCGGCGAGATCGAGACCCTGTTGGCGGGCGCGCCGGGCATCGCCCTGGCGGCGGCGACCGTCCGCGGCACGGGCACCGCGCAGCGGCTCGTGGCGTATGTCGTGGGCCGGGACGGGGCGGCGCCCCCGGACGCGGAGCTGCGCGCCCATCTCGCCCGGCGGCTGCCCGGGTCCATGGTGCCCGAGGTGTTCGTACGCCTGGACGAGATGCCGCTCAGCAGCAACGGCAAGATCGACCGGGCCCGGCTCCCGGAACCCGCCACCGTGCGGTGCCGGCCGGACGGCTCGACCACCGTCGCGGGCACCGCGACCGAGCGGCTCGTGGCGGGCCTGTGGGCCCGCGTGCTCAACCTCGAACTCGTCGCCGTCACCGACCACTTCTTCGATCTGGGCGGCAATTCGATCCGGCTGCTGAGCGTGCTGTCCGCCCTGCGCGAGCTGGGGACGTACGGCGAGCTCAGCCTGGTCGACCTGTTCCGTCACCCCACCGTCAGCTCCCTCGCCGCTTACCTCGACCGGGCGGTCGCCGGGACCGCCGCCGGGGCTCCCGCAACCGCTCCTCCCGCCGACACGGCCGCCGCGCGCGGCGGTGACCGGCACGCACGACGCACCGCCGCAGCCCGACGACTCAGCTACCGGAAAGGCACCACACGATGACCGAGAACGCCAGCGCCGCCGAGCCCCTCGCAGCCGACTCCGCGATCGCGGTCGTCGGGATGAGCGGTCGCTTCCCCGGCGCCCCCGACCTGGACGCCTACTGGGCGAATCTGCTCGGCGGGCTCTGCTCGGTGACCGATTTCACCGAGGAGGAACTGATCGCCGACGGCGCCGACCCGCAGGAGGTGCGCGGCCGCGACCACATACCGGCCAAGGGCCATCTCGTGGACGCGGACCGCTTCGACGCGGAGCTGTTCGGCTTCAACCGCACCGAGGCGGCGGCCCTCGACCCCCAGCACCGGCTGCTCCTGCAGACGGCCTGGTCCGCGCTGGAGGACGCCGGCCGCAGCCCGCTCGGCGGAACGGCGCGTACCGGCGTGTACGTCGGCGGCGGCCCCACCGAGCACATGCTGGCCGCGCAGACCGACCCGCGGCTCGCCGCGTCCATCGGGGCGCTTCAGGTACGCATCCTCACCGACCGCGAGTTCCTCGCCCCGTGGATCTCGTACCGGCTGGGACTGGAGGGCCCGAGCCTGACGGTGCAGACGGCCTGCTCGACCTCGCTGACGGCGGTGCACCTCGCGGTGCAGTCCCTGTTGCTCGGCGAGTGCGACACGGCGCTGGCCGGAGGCGTCGCCGTGGACACGGTGCGCAAGCGGGGCTACATCCACCAGCAGGGCGGCATCTACTCGCCGGACGGCCGCTGCCGTCCCTTCGACGAGCGGGCCGGCGGCACCGTGCCCGGCAACGGGGTGGGCGTGGTCGTGCTGCGCCGACTGTCCGACGCGCTCGCCGACAACGACCCGATCCGGGCGGTCATCCGGGGCAGCGCCGTCACCAACGACGGAGCCACCAAGGTCGGGTTCACCGCGCCCGGCGTCGACCAGCAGACCGCCGCGATCGTGGAGGCCTGGGCGGCGGCCGGTCTCGACCCGGCCGACGCCCAGTACCTGGAGGCACACGGCACGGCCACCGCGCTCGGCGACCGGATCGAGGCAGCGGCGGCGACCGCCGCGTTCAAGGGCGCGCTCGGCACCGGGCGGATCGGGATCGGCTCGGTGAAGTCGAACATCGGCCACCTGGACGCCGCGGCGGGCGTCGCCGCGTTGATCAAGTCGGTGCTCATGCTGGAGCACGCGACCCTGGTGCCGAACGCCGACGCAGGCCGCCCGCACCCCGAACTGGGCTTCGACGACTCGCCGTTCCACCTGGTCGAGCGGGCGACCGCCTGGCCGGAGCCCGAGCTCGGTCCCCGGCGGTCCGGGGTGAGCTCGGTCGGCATCGGTGGCTCGAATGTGCACGTGGTCCTGGAGGAGGCGCCCCGGCGCAGCGAGGCGGGGGAACCGGACGCCCAGGGCGCACCGGAGGTCCTGCTGCTGTCCGCCCGCACCCGGGAGGACCTCGCCGCGATGGCCGGCCGGCTGGCCGGGGCGCTGCGGGCGCCGGGTGCCCCGTCGCTCGCCGACACCGCGTACACGCTGTGCCTGGGCCGTGTCCCGATGGCCGTGCGCGGCTATGTGCGGGCCGGGGACCGGGCGGGGGCGGCGGATCTGCTCGCCGAACTGGCCTCGGGCGGTGCGGCGGGCCTGGGCGGGCCCGACCCGCTCGGCGAGGCCTGGCTGGCGGGTGAGCCGGTGGTGCGGGACGGCGGCGGCCGACGGGTCGCCCTGCCGTCCTACCCCTTCGCCGGGGAGAGCCACGGCGCCTACCGCCTCGGTCAGGTCGCACCGGGCGGGGAGCAGCCGGCGCAGGGCGGCGGTTTTGCCGAACTGGAGCAGGGCGTCCGCGCGCTGCTCGCCGACGCCCTGGGTCTGACGGACACCGACGACCCTGAGATGACGTACTTCGCGGCCGGCGGCGACTCCCTGACCGCCGTCCACCTGGTCGGCTGCCTCCGGGACGACTTCGACCTCGACGTCCCCATCACGCTCTTCCTGGAGCAGCTGACGCTGCACGAGATGGCCCGCCGGATCGTCGCGGCCGGAGAGGGCGACGACTCCCTCGACGCCCTGCTCGCGGAGTTCGAGGCGGAGTGAGTGAGGACACCGCACAGGGCTTGGGGGGGGGAGCCGAAGAGGGGGGGGGGGGGAGAACCGTGTTTGTTTTTTTGTTTGTGTGAAGCCCCCGGCCACCTACCCCACCCCCCCCCCCCCCCCC
>NZ_JBHWIY010000039.1:35900-72091 GCF_042731715.1 Streptomyces sp. NPDC059832
GGGGTGGGGGGGAGGGGGAGGAAAAACCCCCACCCGGTCTTCTCCCCCCACCCCGAACTGTCCCCCCCCCCCAAGCCCTGTGCGGTGCGTGGTGTCAGGCGAACGTACGGGCCGATCGACCGGGCACGCGCGCGGCGATGAGATCCGCGACGAACGTCAGGTGGTCGCCCAGGAAGAAGTGGCCGCCGGACAGTACATGCCGCTCGAAGGGACCTTCGGTCTCCTGCTCCCATGCCTGTACGCCCTCGACGGAGACCCGGGGGTCGCTGTCACCGGTCAGCGCGACGACCGGGCAGCGCAACGGCGGCCCGGGTACATGGATGCGGGAGAACAGCATGGCGTAGTCGGCGCGCAGCGGTGGCAGCGCGAGCTGGAGGATCTCCGGATGGGTCAGCAGCTCGTCGTCCGTGCCGGACAGCAGCCGCAGCTCCCCGATCAGGTCCTCGTCGCTGGGCGGGTCGGGCAGCCGCTCGTTCCGCGGCAGCGCCGGGCCCTCGGCGCCCGAGACGAACAGCGCCGCGGGCTCCCGCCCCTCGGCTGCGAGCCGCCGCGCGGTCTCGAACGCCAGGAGCGCGCCCATGCTGTGGCCGAACAGGACCAGCGGCCGGCCACCGCTCGCGGGGAGTGAGGCGAGCACCGCGTCCACGACATCGCCGAGCCGTTCGGCGAACGGCTCGGCCATGCGGTCGTGCCGCCCGGGGTACTGCACGACCAGCGCTTCGGCCCTCCCCCCGACCTCGGTCGTCAGCGAGTGATAGCCACTGGCCGAACCACCTGCGTGCGGGAAGCACAGCAACTGCGCTCCGGCGTCGGGGGCCGGGCGGAAGCACCGTATCCAGTTGTCCACGACATCCCTTCTCTCGTGTTCTCGGTCCGGTCCGTGACCGAATCCGTGAACGGTCTCCGCTCACTGTTCGGCGGCGATCCAGCTTTCCAGCTGTTCACGGGTGGTCGCCGGGTCCGCGACGAGAACAGCGAGTTCGTCGTCGCGGGATTCCAGTGTCGTCAGGGCGGGGCAGCGGTGGCAGGCCTCGACACCGACCTGGTTCCACCACTTGCAGTGCGGGCGGAGGTGGCACCGTGGCACGGCGACCGGTCCGGGCTCGGCCGGTACGGTCGTGATCCGTTCGATCAGCCCGCAGGCCTCGCCGACCCGGTTCGCGCAGTCCGATACGCAGTGCGACGCGAACCGGAGCACCCGGTTGGGGGCGATCCCCTCCGGAATGCTACCGAGAACTTCGGCGGCGGGTACGGGTTCGGCCAGGTAGACAACCTGATCGTGCTCCCCGGACCGTACGCCGAGGACAACGGTCTCCGGGCGGCTCGCATCACCGCTCGGACACCATCTGAGGGGGCTTTCCTGCCCGTCCCGGGCCAGGTCCGCAGTGTTGTCCACGGTGCTCACCTCCTATTCGTCAGCAGGAACGCGGGACAGTCGAGTTGACCACCATGCCGCCGATGACTCCATCGGTGACGGCACCCTTCTGCTGCTCGGCGGCGACCGCCTGCGCGATGCTCCTGGCGAGCTGTTCCTGGGTGGTGATCCGCTCCGGGCGCTCGGCGGCAGCGGCGCTGGTGGTGCCGCCGACCGTGACGAGACCGGCAACGAGAGCCGCGGCAGCGGCCGCCGTACGAATGCTGTTGTTCATCCCTGTCCTCCATGGCGTCGGTCATTGCTTACAGGAGTCGACGCTAGAGTCCGGGTCCCGGCGCGATCGGCAGTTCCGGCGGCGGCTTCGGGGGCGGGTTCGGGGGCTTCGCGGAAGGCTCGGCCCACCGATTGCTGATGGGGCGAACACTCAATAATGTCGCCGGTATGTCGTCAAGCATGCAGCGGAAGCGGATCCGGAAGTCCCCGTCGGACCGGCGTGCGGAAATCGTCGACGCGGCGGCGGCCATCGCCCTGGCCGAGGGGCTGGAGTGCATCACCCTGCGCCGGGTCGCCGAACAGCTCGGTGTCCGCCCCGGTCTCATCAGCCACTACTTCCCCGCGGTCGAGGACCTGGTGGCCGAGGCCTTCGGCACCGCGGCCGGTGCCGAACTGAACGCCCTGCTGCCGACGGACCGGGCAGCGGGAACACCCACGGACCGCCTCGCCCGCTTCTTCGCCCTCACGACGGGCGCCGCGTACGACGACATCAGCCGGCTGTGGATCAACGCCCGGCACCTCAGCCGCTACCGCCCCGTCCTGCGCGACCGGGTCGGCCATCAGGAAGCCCTGTGGCGGGGCCGTCTGGAGGCCCTCGTCCGCGACGGCGTCGACTGCGGCGAATTCCGCACCGCCGACCCGCATGTGACGGTGATTCGGATCCTGGTCGTCATCGACGGCCTCGGCGCACACGCCAACACCGAGACCGGAGACCGTCCCGAGGCCGTCACGCGTATGGCCGTCAGCACGGCCGAACGCGAACTCGGCCTGGCGAGCGGCACGCTCACCGGGCACGGCGCCGCGCTCGACGCCGGTCGCACCGACGCACGCGCGGCGTCCGGCTCCGACGGCTCCCCCGCCGGTTCCGGGGCCTGAGCCCTCGGTCCGCACCCCGGGCGACCGGCCCCGGCCAGGTCCTCGTCCATGGAACGGATTGTCTGTGGTCGTTCATAGAATCCCGCCCATGAGCGATTCGGTGAACAGCGACGCGTCGGCCCGTGCCGGATCCCACCAGGTGGCCGACGGGCCGTTGCCCATCGACATGGCGGCCGCCCGCCGGGGCGAAGCGGGTCACCGTGTCCGAAGCCTGCCGGGCCGCCGGGATTCCGCACGGAAGCGGCTGGCTGACCGAGCTCGTGCGGCCGGAGTTCGGCAGCTACCAGGAATTCGTCGCCCAAGGGCTGTCCCGATCCTGGACGACTACCAGCAGGGCTACGGCGACGGAGTGCGGGAGCGGCTGCGCGGACTGCTGGTGGGCGAGGTGTTCGGCAACGAGGAGGACGAAAACGAGGAGCAACTGGACCGGACGCTCCTCTTCGACCGCTTGCGTGAGGGTCTACCGGTCCTCCGCGCGAACGACGCGACGACTCCCCGGCCCCTCGTCACCACTGCACGGGGCACCGCGGAGAGGTAACGCCTACGAACACAGCGCCGCCACGACTCTGCCGCGGAGAAGCTCGTACTCCTCACGGAGTCGCACGATCTCCGCGGGCCGTTCGATCACATCCCCGCCGACGACGATCTCTTCCGGGCCGAACTGCTCGCGGGTGAGATCGACCTCGACCCCCATACCCAGCCGGTTCCACCAGTGGTAATCCACTCGCTCGCCGTTGACATGGACCTCGCCACGGATCAGATCACCGCCCAGAAGGTCATGCACCACCAGGGCGGTGACGCCGCACTGGTCGCGCGCCGGATTGTCCGAGGTCCAGTTCGGACGGTGAGCCGGCGTCGTGGTGTCCGCGCCCCAACCGCTTCGAATGGCCTGCTCGATGTCGTCGAAGTTCCTCGGTTTCATACCGCTCAGCCTCGCAGACGCCTCTGACAATCCGCTCGACCCCCTCAAGCCGGTGCGCGGATCTGCCGATGACCGTGTGGTCGTCGTCCACCTGCCACGGTCGGCCGCCGCGTCGCCGGCCGCGGGACTTCCCGGAGGAGTCCCCGGGCGTTGAACACGGGGGTCCCACCGCGCGTACCCCTGGGCGAGACGGAAGTCCTGAACACTGCGGAAGGGAAAGCCGGTATGAGCACATCGCGGAACCACGAGGGACATCCCGGGCGCCGGGCCGTTGTCGTCGCGGCCGGGGCCGCTTCGGTGGCCGCCGTACTCACCGCCTGCGGCAACCAGAAAGGCTCGGGCGGTTCGGATGCGGTCGAACCGGCCGGCACCGGAACGGACGGCGGCGGCGCCCCGCTGGCGAGCACGGCCGACATCCCCGAGGGCGGCGGAAAGGTCTTCGCCGACCGGGACGTCGTGGTGACGCAGCCGAAGGCCGGAAAGTTCAAGGCGTTCTCGTCGAAGTGCACCCACCAGGGGTGCACGGTGTCGAGCATCTCGAACGGCACCATCAACTGCCCGTGCCACGGCAGCAAGTTCGACGCCTCGACCGGCGCCGTGGCGCACGGACCCGCCACCAAGCCGCTGCCCGCCAGGAAGATCGCGGTCACGGGCGGCTCGATCACACTAGAGCCCTGACCGCCCCGGAACCGAGGGAGGAGTACGCGGCGGCGGCCGGGACCGCGACGAGGCTGCCGCCGGGGTTCCGGAGCAGTGCCGTGTACGACTTCGCCCGATGGTGCCCGAGGTGGACCAGGCAGCAGGCGACGAAGGACAGTACGAGGCCCGCGTGAGCCAGAAGACGATCTACGACACCGCCGTCGAGGCGGTCCCGGCCGCGGCCGGACGCGCCGCGACGGATTGGCCGTCTCCGGTGGAAGGGGCCTCCAGTGCGTCCCGCCTCCACCGGCAGGGGGTCGGTGTCCGGGCGGCACGCCGTGGGGTGGGCGGGCCCTCCGGATCAGGCCTCAGGAAGAGCCCCTGCCGGAGGTCCGGCTCAGCCAGCAGCCCAGTACGTCGTCCGTGTCCGTGATGGTGGCGACGAGGGCGAGCGTGTTGCGGATCATCGCGGGCGTGTAGTCGGCCGGCACCCCCGCGATGGCATCGGACGGCACCACGGCCGTGTAGCCGAGATTCACGGCGTCGAAGACGGCGTTGGGAATGGCGACATTGGCCGAGACCCCGGTGACGACGAGTGTCCGGCAGCCGAGGTTGCGCAGCAGCGCGTCCACATCGGTGCCGGCGATGGGCGAGAGGCCGTGCAGCCTGCGCACGACGAGGTCCTCGGCGGCCACTTCGATCGGCGCGGCGATCCGTACCGCGGTGGTGCCGGAGTGCTGCTGCACGGGCAATCGGCCGGCGGCCCGGAAGAGCCGGGCGTTGCTGTTGGCGCCGCGTCCGTCGGGGCGGCGTTCGGCCACCGCGTGCAGCACCTGGACCCCGGCCTCGTGGGCGGCGGCGACCAGCCGGGCGACCCGGTGCAGGGCGCCGGACGACCGGGCTTCGTCGGCCAGTTCGGGCAGTGCGCTCCCCGGGCCCACGACCCCCTGCTGGCATTCGACCGTCAGAAGCACGGTGGTGGCCGGATCGAGCTGCTCGGCGAGCTGATTCTTCGACGGCACGGCTGGCCCTTTCTGCGGCGGAACGGGCGCGCGAGGGTAGCGGCCATTGCTTGATGAAGGAAGAGGCCGCATGATCTCTGACACATAGTCAGCAATTGGGAGGAGGCGCCCCCATGACCGCCACTCAGCGACGGGGCCGTCGGATCATGATGACGGAAGCCGAACGCGACACCTATCTCACCGGGCAGCGCACCTGCCGGGTGGCCACCGTGGCCGAGGACGGCCGCCCGCACATCGGCGCCCTCTGGTTCACCTGGGACGGAACCTCGCTCTGGCTGTACTCGATCACGCGCAGCCTGCGCTGGTCCCAGCTGCGCCACGACCCGAGGATCGCGGTGGTCGTGGACGACGGGGTGGAGTACGGGGATCTGCGCGGCATCGAGCTCTCCGGCGAGGCCGTCCCGGTCGGCGAGGCGCCCCGGACCGGCGAGCCGTGCCCCGAACTCGACGTCCCGGAACGTCTGTTCGCGGCGAAGTACTTCGGCATGGACACCATGCCGCACGACGGCCGTCACGCCTGGCTGCGGCTGACGCCACAGGCCATCACCTCCTGGGACTTCCGGAAGCTCGCGGGACCTTCCCCCACCTGAGAACCCCCTCCCCCACCTGCGCCTACGGCGCGTCCAGCTCCTGACCGGCCGCGCGCAGGGCCGTCACCGCCGCCCTGATCGACGGACGCCGGTCCGCATCGGTACGCCACACGGCGTGGACATGGCGTCGCATCTTCTGCCGTACCGGCACGAGCCGCACCCCGTCCGGTACCGGCCCTCGGCCGAGCCTCGGCGCCACGCAGACGCCCATCCCGGCGGCGATCAGGGCGAGTTGGGTGTGGTGCTCGCCCGCCAGGTGCGCGATGCGCGGTTCGATGCCCTTCGAGCGGAGGGTGAACATCAGCCAGTCGTAGCAGAACTCGCCCTCGGGCCAGGACACCCAGTCGTCGTCGGCGAAGTCCTCCAGGTCCGCCTCGGCCCGGTCGGCGAGCCGGTGGCCGACCGGCATCGCGATGTCCGGTGCGTCGTCCAGGAGTTCGGCCTTGGCCAGGCCACCGGGCACGGGCAGCCGCTTGTTGCTCCAGTCCAGCACCACCGCGAGGTCGGTGTCGCCCCTGATCACGGCACGGATTCCGTCCTCGGGCTCCAGTTCCCGGGTGCGTACGCGCAGTTCGGGGTGGTCCCTGCGCAGCGCGTGGAGCACCGCGGGAAAGAGTCCGCGTGCCGCGGTCGGAAAGGCGGAGAGCCGGATCTCGCCCACCACCTCGCCGCGCTGCGCCTCGATGTCGGACTGGGCCAGCTCGACCTGGGACAGGATCCGGGCCGCGTGGTCGGCGAGCAGCCGGCCGGCGTCGGTGAGCCGGACCCCGCGCCCGTTCTTGGCCAGGAGGCGTTGCCCCACCTCGCGCTCCAGCTTCGCCATCTGCTGGGAGACCGCCGATGTGGTCACATGCAGCCCCTCGGCGGCGCCGCTCACGGAACCGTGCCGGGCCAGTGCGTCCAGGGTGCGCAGGCGCTCCAGATTCAACATGTAAGCAATGCTACGCAGACCCTCGGACAGAATCTCGCTTGTTCTACGTGGTCCGCTTCGTCATCGTTGGGCCCATGAGCGCCGCCGCCACACCGAAGACCACATCTCCCGCCGAGCCGTCCGCCCCTGCCCCGACGGCTGTCCCGGTGTCCGCCCCGGCTCCGGCAACCGCCGCTCGCCCGGCGCTGGACTGGCGGATCCGGTTCGGGGTGCTCTCGCTCATCTGGGGCTTCAGCTTTCTCCTGATCAAGGTCGGCACCGAGGGGTACGCCCCCTTCCAGGTCACCCTCGGCCGTCTGCTGTCCGGCACTGCGGTGCTGGCCGTCGCGATGGCGGTCCGGCGTGAGCGACTGCCCCGCGGTGCCCGCACATGGGGGCACCTGGCCGTCGCCGCGTTCTTCCTGAACGCGCTCCCGTTCTCGCTCTTCGCCTATTCCGAGCTGACCATTCCCTCGACGCTGGCCGGCATCTGCAACGCGACCTCGCCCCTGTGGGGCATGGCGCTGTCGCTCGTCGCGCTCTCCGAGGACCGGCCGACCCGTCGCCGGGTCGCCGGACTCGGGCTCGGCTTTCTCGGCGTACTGACCGTGCTCGGCGCCTGGCAGGGTTTCTCCGGGCTGGACTTCAGCGGCACGGCCATGGCCCTGCTCGCCTCCCTCAGCTACCCGGTCGGCTGGATCTACGTCCGCAGAACGCTGGCGGGCAGCAGCTCTTCGACGCTGTCACTCACCGGCAGCCAGCTCTTCCTCGGCACGGTGCAGATCGCCCTGGTGACCCCGCTGTTCACCTCGGCTCCCGATGGATTCCCGCTGCTTCCGACCCTGGCCGTGGTGGCCCTCGGGGCACTCGGTACCGGCCTCGCGGTCCTGATGCAGTACGGCCTGGTGGAGGAGGTCGGACCGACGACCGCGCAGATGGTCACCTACTTCATCCCGGTCATCGCCACCGCCGCCGGAGTGGTCGTGCTCGGCGAGCAGCTGAGCTGGAACACTCCGGTGGGAGCCCTCGTGGTCCTGGCGGGCGCCGCTCTCACCCGGAGCAGGGCCCGGAGCGGCCGGGCCGGGGCCGGGGATCACCCGTAGTTCAGCGGCTTCACCGGTCCCGTCGCTGCCGCCACCGCATCCGCCAGTGGCCCGATGTCGGCCTCGGCGAGCGACGAGACGGTGAGCCGGATCCCCTGGGGCGCGGTCATCCGGAACCGCGCTCCGGGCGCGACGGCCCAGCCGGAGTGCAGCAGCCTGGCCACGGCGCCGGTCTCGTCACCGACCGGCACCCACACGTTCATCCCGCTGCGTCCGTGGGCCGCCACACCCCGCTCCGCCAGCGCCCGCACGAGGCCGTCCCGCCGGTCGGCGTACGCCCGCGCCACCTCGACCGGGTCGACGGCATCCGAGCTCCACAGGTGCACCACGGCCCGTTGCAGCAGTCTGCTGACCCAGCCGGGGCCCAGCCGCTGCCGCCCCGCCACCCGGTCGACCGTGACCGGGTCGCCGGTCAGCACGGCGACCCGCAGGTCCGGCCCGTACGCCTTGGCGACGGACCGTACGAAAGTCCAACGGTCGGTGGCACCCGCCAACGGGTGCAGCGGCAGATCGACGATGCCGTGCCCGTGGTCGTCCTCGATCAGCAGGACATCACGGTGTCCGGCGAGGACGCCTCGCAGCTCGAAGGCGCGCCCGGCACCGATCGCCGCGCCGGTCGGATTCTGCGCGCGGTCCGTGACCACGAGCGCGCGGGCGCCGGCGTTCAGCGCGTGCTCGACAGCGTCGGGCAATGGCCCCTCGTCGTCGACCGCGACGGGCACGGGGCGCAGCCCCAGCGCCGGTACGAGATCCAGCAGGCTGCCCCAGCCCGGGTCCTCGACCGCCACCGCGTCACCGGGCCTGAGGTGCGCGACCAGCACGCGCTCGATCGCGTCCAGCGAGCCGGAGGCCGCGACCACGGGGCCGGCCGGCACTCCGTCGGCGTCCAGTGCGGCGCGGGCGAGCGCTGCGAACTCCGGGTCCACCGGCGCCTGTCCGTACATGCCGGGCTGCCGCGCGTACTCCCCCGCGACCGCCGCGAAGGCTTCGTCCAGCGCGGGCAGCAGGCCCGGGTCGGGGTTGCCCGCCCCCAGGTCCCGCACGCCCGCCGGCGCCTCGACCCCGAGCGATCCGCGCGCCGTACTCGCGGGACGCGGCCGCACCCTGCTGCCCCGGCGCCCGGCCGTCTCGATCACTCCGCGCTCGCGGAGCGTGCGGTAGGCGGCCGCCACCGTGTTCGGATTCACCCCCAGCCGATCGGCCAACTCCCGCATGGGAGGCAGCACCTGGCCGGGTTCGAGCCCACCGGAACCGACCCCGCTCTCCACACTGGCGGCAATTTCCGATGCGCGCCGCCCAACAATCCGATACTCTCCTAGCACAAACCAGATTATGCACTAGTGCAATGGAGTACGCAATGTCGGACACCGCATCGCCGCAGACCACGGGCCCGGACACCCCAGCCGGATACGAGCCGACCGAGCGCACCGTCCCGACCCGTTCCCGCGAACGGGCGGCATACGACCGGGAGGTGGTCCACTCGATACTCGACGAGGCGTACGTCTGCCATCTCGGCTTCGTCCGTGACGGCGCGCCCGTCGTCCTGCCGACGCTCTTCGGCCGGATCGGCGACCGGCTCTACGTGCACGGCTCGACGGGCTCCCGCCCCCTGCGCGAGGCGGGCCGCACCGACCCCGGACTGCCCGTGTGCCTGACGGTGACGCATGTCGACGGGCTGGTGCTGGCCCGCTCCGCCTTCCACCACTCGATCAACTACCGCTCCGTGGTGGTCCACGGCGTCGCGCACACGGTCACCGACCCGCAGGAGCGGCGGACCGCCCTCGACGCCATCGTCGACCACGTGGTGCCGGGCCGGTCCGCCGACTCGCGGCCCGCCGACGAGAAGGAGCTGGCCGCGACCGCGGTGATCCGGCTGGACCTGCGGGAGGTGTCCGCCAAGATCCGCACGGGCGGCCCCAACGACGACCCCCGCGACCTCGTGCTTCCCCACTGGGCGGGCGTCGTCCCGCTCGCCCGCGGATACGGGACGCCGCTCGCTTCGGACGACCTCGACCCCACGATCGGGGTGCCGGACTACATCACCGCACTCTGACACACACCGAGGGGCGGGCCCACAGCCGGGCAACGGGTCCGCCGTCCCGGCGGTCGGGCCGGCACGGCCGCCTGCTCGCCCAGGATCGCGACGAGCCACTCGACGCCTGCCCGGCCGTCCATCACCGTCACATCGCGGCACGCCCGGCGGACAGCTCCCCCTCGGTGGCCGCGCGGCCGGTGTCCGGCCCTTCGGCAGCCCCCGCGGCGAGCCCCGACGCGACGGGACCCGAGGGCGTGCGCGGTGTCGACGACTGGGCGATGAAGGCACCGAACAGCACCATGGCCCCGCCGATGAGCTGGGGAGCCGACAGGTGCTCGCCGAGCATCACCCAGGCGAGCACGGTGGCGATGACCGCCTCGAGACAGGCGACGACTCCCGCCACCGCGGGAGAGAGCAGCCGCACCGAGATCACCCCGGTGACGTAGGCGATCACGGTCGCCAGCAGCACGATCCAGACGAGCAGCAGCCAGGCCGGAACATCCGTGCCGTCCATGCCGGCGCTGCCGCCCAGGACCGACCAGTCCATGCCCCAGGGCCGCGCGACCACCGTGAGGACGACCGCACCGATCAGCAGCCCGTAGGCGATGACACCGACCGGATGCGGCGGTTCGACACCGTCCGCCCCGTCCGCACTCCCCTGGTCCGACAGGACGAAGTAGCCGACCTGGCAACCGGCGGCTCCGAGCGCGAGCAGCAGTCCGACCGCGTCGAAGCTCAGCCCCGACCAGACCTCGACCACGCAGGCCAGCCCTCCGACGGCGAGCACCACGCCGACCGCGGCCCGCCGGGTCACCGGCCTGCGCTGGACGAACCGGACCCAGCCGAGAACGAGCGCGGGCGCCAGGTATTCGACGAGCAGCGCGACACCGACGGGAATCCGGGAGATCGCGGCGAAGTAGCAGGCCTGTACACCCGCGACGGCGAGCAGCCCGAAGCCGAGCAGCAGAACCGGCCGACTGCGCACCAGGCCGCGGTGACGCCAGGCCACCGGCAGCATGACCAGGGCCGCGCCCGCCACCCGCAGCCACACCACATGGAGCGGATCGAGCCCCGCCTCGATCAGCGGCTTGGCCGCCACCCCTGAACCGCCGAATGCGAACGCCGAGGCCAGGGCTAGTCCCAGGCTGGCGCTTCTCCCCTGAGACGCGTGCATCGGCCCATCATGACAGCTGCGGTCAGTAGCGTCATCCCGGTGACCCCTGACACGCTCGCCGCCGGGCACGTGGCTCCGCCGCGGCCTTCCCCGTCAGCTCCGGGGGGCGGGCGCACACCGGAGGATCAGCCTCCGGCCTCCCACACGCCCTGATCGGAAGCATCCGCGATCCGGGCGGCGAGCCGATCCGCGTCGATCCCGCCCCGCACCAACACCTCGACGGCCCGGCACTCGTGATCCATGGCCAGTGCCGCGAGCAGATCGAGCCCTCCGGTCCGCGCGTCGCCGCGCTTCTCCGCCCGCTCAAGCGCTCCGGCCATTGCCGAAGCGGCCGAGGGCGACCAGCCCTCCACCCCTGAGTCCCGCACGGCGGAGTCCAGGTCCGGAACGACCGGTACGGCGCCGGAGTCCTCCACCGAGCCCTGCCAGCGGAGCCCGTATCCGATGCTGCGCTGGACGAGATAGCCGAGCACCCTGGCCAGTTGAGGGCCGCCCTCGAAGGCCGCCCGCACCGCGGGGTCCGATTCGATGAGGGAGTGCAGCAGATGCGCCGTGTCGATCTGCCGGTCCCCGTCGCGCAGTGCACGCCTGCGGGCGCCCGTCACCACCGCGGCCAGCTCCACCGTGAGTCTGGCGTCGAGCTCGGCGCGGTTCGGTACGGGCTGCTGAGGAATCCGCGGCGTCCGGTTTTGCACACCTCTTACCCCATCAGACCCGCAGCGCCGACACATCCCCGGAGGGACTCATCTAGGCATCCCACGCAAGTTGGGCACACCCGAACGGTTTCTCCTCCTTGCGGATGAGATCTCGCCATTTCCGGATCCGATCGGTGAAAAGGGCGCGCGCCGCCTTGCCACGCGCTCCCTGAGCAACCGGACGCCGCCCCCGTACGTCCCACAGGCAATACCCCCATGCGACAGCCGGAAGGGAGACCGCGGACGTGTCCTGGTTGGTCGCCCTGCCGGCACTCGACGGGCGGGAGTACGTGTACCGGGTCCACGCACCGGCCGACGCACTGCACGCCGACCTCTTCTGGGCCGCGTTCCACTGCCACGACGACGGTCCGCACCCGCGCGCCTTCGACCGATTCGACGACGCCCTGATCTGGCGCGCAGGAGCATGAGGAACCGGCCATACGGATCTGACGGTTCATCAGTATTGAATGTTCCGGTCACTGCGGCTACGTTCCGCGACACCGTAACCCGCCGAGAAGGGGTGGTCGCATGGCCGAAGTCAGTGCAGAGGCGCGCATCGAAGCACCGGCCGAGAAGGTGTGGGCCCAGCTGACGGACTTCACCGCGTACGGCCAGTGGAACGCCACTCACACCAGCTTCCCCAAGGGCGGTCCGACGACACTCGAACTCGCGGCCACCTACGAGGAGAACATGAAGCTCATGGGCTTCCCGGCCGAGGTGACCTGGACGGTGGCGGAACTGGAGACCGCACGCCTGCTGGCCACCAAGGGCAAGGGCCCGATGGGCGTCAACCTGTCCATGCGCTACTCACTGACCCCCGACGGGGACGCCACCACGGTCCGCATCGACGGAGAGTTCACCGGCGCCGCGGTGTCCCTCATGGCGGGAAAGCTCAAGGACTCGGCGACGGCCGCGCTCGTCGAATCACTGCGCAAACTGGGCGGACTCATCGCCGCCTGACTCCACCCCGCCGACGGGAAGGGCCTCGCGGCTCGGCCGCGAGGCCCTTGTCACCACATCCGCGGGCACCACACCCACGGGCTCAGTGCTCGTCGGCAAGGATCAGGTACAGCTTCTTGCGGGCGTCGTTGATGACCGTGAGAGCCTTCTGGCGCTGATCGGCCGAGCCGGTCTTCCAGACCTGACCGAACGCCTCCATCAGACCGAAGCCGGCCTGCCGGATCTCGTTGACGCTCTCCCAGTCGACACCACGCCCGGCTTCCTCCCAGGGCGCCTCGGGCCCCGACTCCGCCTCGGTGCGGCCGGTGTCGGTGAGCGTGAACAGCTTCTTGCCACCCTCGCTCGCACTGACGATCAGCCCCTCGTCCTCCAGCAGCTGAAGGGTCGGGTAGACCGAGCCGGGGCTGGGACGCCAGGCCCCGCCACTGCGCTCGCCGATCTCCTGGATCATCTCGTAGCCGTGCATCGGCCGGTCCTTCAGCAGCGCCAGGATCGATGCACGTACGTCACCACGCCGCGCCCTTCCCCTGCCGCCACCCCGGCCGCGCCCGCCACCGAAGGGGCCGCCTCCGAAGGGCCCGCCCCCGAACGGCGGCCCGAACTGCCCGAAGGCCGCCCGTCGCCCCTCGAAGTCACCACGCCCCTGATGACCGGGCCCGCAGTGCCCACGCCCAGGTCCGAACTCGTGCTCGTGTCCATGTGAACGCATCGCTACGCTCCTTCCATCGTTGATCTGTCGCGATGCGTCAACGATATATCGGAACCGATCGCCTGGCAATCCCTTGCTCGACTGCCCGTTTGACCTGCGACAGTGAAGACGGACCGACTTGCCACCAAAGTTGGACCGATGCCGGCCTCGTGGGGATGGCCGCCTCGCGGCACCACTCCCGGTCGGCGGTCCACTTCCACGGGCAGATATAGGCGGCGGTCGATGAACGCGTGCCCGGCGACAGCGTCGCCCCCTCCCCTTGCATCGCCGCCGACGTCACAGACGATCGCGCCTGCTATGCTCCACGTCATCAGTTGAGCCTTTCCGGCCGGATAAACCTCCACCGGAAAGGCTCTTTTGTGTTTTTCAGATCCGGACTGTCCGGGTTTCTCATTGAATGGAGTCCCATGCCAGAGGTGTCCGTGCGCTTGGCAGATGCCGCCGACCGTCCCGTGGTGAAGCGGCTATGGCTGATGTTCCGCCACGACTTGTCGGAATTCGATGAAGTCCTTCCCGACGCTGACGGGACCTTCTATGCCGATCGGCCCGACGTCGTTCTCACTGACACCGACTGGGCGGCCTACCTCATGACGATTGACGCACGCCCAGCTGGTCTTGCCTTCGTTCGGGGTCTGACCGGTCCGAAGCGCGTGCTGAACAGCTTCTTCGTCGTTCGTGGAGCCCGCAGAGCGGGGATCGGCCTGAACGCTGTTCAGCAGGTGATAGCCAGGCACCAGGGCCCCTGGGAGATCGCCTTTCAAGACGCCAACGTGGGAGCAGTCCACTTCTGGCGACGCGTCGCCAGGGAGATCGCTGGTGACGCATGGACTGAGGAGCGCAGGCCAGTGAGCCATCGGCCAGACCTGCCGCCCGACGTCTGGATCTCGTTCGACCCAAGTCAGGGCCTGTCCCGCAAAGTCTGAGCGGCGCGGTCGCGGAGTTCCGCTCGCCAGCGGAATCCTCTTTACTGGCGGGCGCCCGAGCACCATTTGCGGTTGGGGCTTGGCTTTCGATGGGCCATGGAGGCGCCGCAGGCCGCGCATTCCTGCGCGTGAGCTCGGCGGATGATCTCCTGGTCCAGGCATTGCTCCGAGCACCACGGGTTTCGCCTGAGCGGGTGGTGGCTCTGGTGACAGCCGCGGCAAGTCGGCGTGCTGGGCTGTTGTGGCTCCACCGGGCCTGCGGTGGCAGCGATCATCAGCTGGCCTCGCTTGCCCTGGGGCGAGGACGGCGCCGAGCCCAACGCGGACCTGTGGGTCACCGCCGACGAGTCGCGCGAGCACATCGTGGCGCTCTACCGCCGGGCGTGGGCGCATGCGGACGCCACGATCGACGCGCTGGCGCTGGACACGACAGGCAGGGCACCGTGGTGGCCGGACGACCGGTGCGAGGTGACGCTGCATCACGCCGTGGTACGTGTGATCGCCGATACGCACCGGCATGCCGGGCACGCCGATATCGTCCGGGAACTCGTCGACGGCGCCCTCGGAATGAGCAAGGGCAGCGAAAACATGGCGCCGGGCGACTCGGCCTGGTGGGAGAACCATCGCAGCAAGCTGGAGCACGCCGCTCAGGAAGCCGACCGGGGCGCGTGACCACGGACCCGCCCCAGCCTTGGGCCGCCTGGCGTCCGCGGACCGGCGGGAACCACCGTCAGAGCAGGCAGAACTCGTTCCCTTCCGGGTCGGCCATCACCACATGGTCCGGCCTGCCCTGCAATTCGTCCTCACGCACCACGGTCGCGCCGGCGGCCGTCAAACGCTCCACCGCCTCGACCACACGCGGCCAACGCTCCTCCCAGGGAGTCTCACGACCGCCACCTGCCTGCACGTCGAGGTGCAGGCGGTTCTTCACGACCTTCGACTCCGGCACCTGCATGAAGGTCAGACCTGGACCCACCCCCGCCGGATCGCACAGGTACGCGCCCTGGTCCCACTCGTCCTCCGGGACCTCATGGTGCGCGAACCACTCCTCCCAGCTCCCGAACCCGGCAGGCGCGGGCTTCTCCGTATAGCCCAGGGCCAGCGCCCAGAACGCGGCCAGCCTCGCCGGACGCGCGCAGTCGATCGTCAAACTCCACCTGGTCCCCATGGGCAGGGCCTCCCCGGTCCGACTCGATCCGATACACGGACCGTACCGGGTGCCACCGACACCGTTCGCCCGTCGGCATTCCGGGTCCAGTGACACCGGATTGGCCTTGGCACCCGGCTTCGCACCGTACGTAGGGTCGCGGCATGAGGATTCGCATCGTCGACACGTTCACCGACCGCCCCTTCACCGGCAACCCGGCGGGGGTCCTGCTCCTGGATTCCGAGACCTTTCCCGACGACGATCGGCTCCAGCGGATCGCCATGGAACTGAACCTCTCCGAGACCGCCTTCGCCCACCCGCTGTCCCCGGGCGGCGAGGCCGACTGGGCGCTGCGCTGGTTCACCCCGACCACGGAGGTCGACATGTGCGGGCATGCCACCCTCGCCACCGCGCACATCCTGCACACCACCGGGACGGCGAGCGGCACGGTGCGCTTCGCGGCGCGGTGCGGGATCCTCACCGCGACCGCCCACCCGGACGGTGCCATCACTCTCGACTTCCCGACAGCCTCGTTGACACCGGAGGCCGCCCCGGCCGGGCTGGCCGCGGCCCTGGGCGCGGATCCCCTCTCCGTCCACGACACCGGCCCGCACATCGGCGATCTGCTCGTCGAACTGTCCGACGAGGCGACCGTACGGGGGCTGACCCCCGATCTCGCCACGCTGGCCGATGTCTCCCGGCGGGGTGTCGTCGCCACGGCCGCCGCGGAGGATCCCTCCCGCGGTTACGACTTCGTCTCCCGCGGCTTCTTCCCGCGTGTCGGGATCGACGAGGACCCCGTGACCGGCAGTGCCCACACCGCGCTGGCGCCCTTCTGGTCGGCCCGGTTCGGTCGTGACGAACTGACCGGACTTCAGGCCTCCGCCCGTTCCGGCCTGGTCCGGACCTCGCTGCGCGGCAATCGCACCCTGCTGACGGGTGACGCCGTGACGGTCATCGACGGCGAACTGCTCACGGCGCTCTGACCCCAGCAGGCTGCGCAGGGGGCGTACGAGGCCATGCCCCTGCGCCCCCGACCCGTTCCTCATGGCGTGGGCAGCCAGCCCACCTGCCCCGCCAGCAAGGCGTATCCGACGAACGCCCCGATGTCCAGCAGCGCGTGTGCCGCGACCAGCGGCCCGACCCGCCCCCAACGCCGGTACAGCAGCGCGAAGACGACGCCCATCACCATGTTGCCGATGAAGCCGCCGATCCCCTGATACAGGTGGTACGAGCCGCGCAGCACCGAACTGGCGACCAGGGCGGCCGTCGGCGTCCACCCCAACTGTCCCAGTCTGCGCAGCAGATACCCGACGACGATCACTTCCTCCACGACGGAGTTCTGGATCGCGGACAGGATCAGGACCGGGAATTTCCACCACACATCGGGCAGTGATTCCGGTACCACGGTCAGATTGAATCCGGCGGCGCGGGCCACCAGATAGAAGGCGAGGCCGGCACTTCCGATGCCCGCCGCGACCATCGTGCCGCGCCCCAGGTCCGGCCATGGTCTGGTGCGGTCGAAACCGATGACCCGCAGGCCGGCGCCTTCCCTGATCAGCAGATGCGCGACCAGGGCGACGGGCACCAGAGCCGTTGCGATTCCGAAGAGTTGCCAGGCGAGATCCAGCCATGGACGCCCCGGCGCGTACGAACTGTTGAGCGTCGCGGCCTGATCCTTCAAACCCCCTGGTTTCGTCAGCGATCCGACAAAACTGATCAGGGCAGATACCCCGCTGGCCCCCAACGAGAGAGCCAGCACGAGGACCGTTTCGGACCGCAGAATCCGTCGCGGCACAGCCTCCTGGGAGAAAGAATCAGCCACAAGCCCCGCCTCCACCTGTACACCTGCCTTGAGTTGTGCATTCACACCCCATCCTGCTCCCCGTCCGGCTAGGGTCTCGAATGCAGGTACGAAGATCATGCGCGACAGGCCGGGGGACAACCACCATTGCCGATGGTGTGGTCCCCCTTTTCCTTGTTCATCCTCAAGGAGGGGCACCACCGACATGGGACGTCACAGCTTGCCCGACGACTACGCCGACGACAGAAGCGGGGACGGATCAACGCCTCGCCGACGGCGCACCGTCGTGATCGCGACCATGCTCGTACTCGCGGTCGCTGCGGGGACGGCCGTCGCGGCGCAGGGCGGCCTGTTGTCGTTCTCGAAGAGCTGCGAGGACTCGGCCATCCGTCTGTCCATGATGGCCTCACCGGACATCGCCCCCGCCGTTCGCGCCGTCGCCGACAAGGCGCGCAAGGACGAGGTGCGATCCGACGGTCGCTGTCTGTACGTGACGGTGGTCGCCCGCGACTCCTACAAGGTCGCCGACTCCCTCTCCAGCGACGCCCGTACCCCGGACTTCCAGGCCTGGTTGCCCGACTCGGACCTCTGGCTCGACCGGGCCAAGGGCTCCGGCGACGGCGTCCCGATCACACCGGGCGACTCCATCGCCTCCTCCCCCGTGACCCTGGCCATGGTGCCGTCCGCGGCCAAGAGCCTCGGCTGGCCGAAGAAGAAGTACTCCTGGGCGGAGTTGACGGGCGCGGCCATGAAGTCGGACCAGGTGCGGCTCGGCTCGGCGGACCCGGCGCGCAGCGCCACCGGCCTGCTGGCACTCGCCAGCATCGGCGCGTCCTCCGAGAAGCAGGGCGGAGACAGCGACACCAGGGTCGCGGCGACCGCCAAGCTGCTCGCGCAGCGCATGTCGGACGGTGACACCCAGGTGCTGGAGACACTGGCGCAGAGCGATTCGGGCGCCGAGCAGGGCAATCCGGAGCGCAACCAGGCGGTGCTCCTCTCCGAGCAGGCCGCGTTCGCCCACAACGCGGAGTCGACCGGCGGCGGAAAACTCGACCTCTTCTACCCCGAGGACGGCACCCCGCTCCTCAACTATCCGTACACGCTGGTCGACGAGGCCAAGATGAGTACGTCCGAGGGCCGGGCAGCGCTGCGGTTCATGACGCTGCTGAACGAACCCGGTGCCCAGGCCACCCTGGAGAAGCACGGGTTCAGGGACGTCGACGGCACGGCCGGGGAGTCGGTGGTCGCACCGGCGGGCGGCAAGAAGCCCCAGCCGTACGCCACAGCGGCCGCCGCCGCACCGACCGCCGAGGCGCTCCAGCAGACGCTCGGCATGTGGACGATCACGGTGCAGAGCGCTCGGCTGACCACGGTCGTGGACGCGTCGGGTTCCATGGCCACGATCGTCCCGGGGCGCAACCAGTCCCGGATGGATGTCACCAAGGCGTCCCTGATCCAGGCCCTCGGCCAGTTCACCCCGAACGACGAGATCGGACTCTGGGAGTTCGCCACCACGCTCGACGGCAGCAAGGACTACCGCAGACTCATGCCGACCGCCCGACTGGGCGATCCGGCGAAGGGCGGCGGCACCCACCGCGAGAAGCTCGCCGCGGCCTTCGCGGCGCTGAAGCCCGTGCCGGGCGGCGCGACCGGTCTGTACGACACCATGCTGGCCGCCTACAAGGACGCCCAGGCGACCTATGTGAAGGGCAAGTTCAACGCGGTCGTGATCCTCACCGACGGATCGAACCAGGACAACCTCTCCATCTCCCGCAGTGCACTGATCGCGGAACTGAAGCGGATCGCCGATCCGGAGCGCCCGGTGCCGCTGCTCGCCATCGCGGTCGGTCCCGAGGCCGACCGCGAGGAGGTGAACGAGATAGCGAAGGTGACCGGCGGCGGTGGCTACCAGGTCATCGACCCGGCCGAGATCCAGACGGTGATCCTGCAGGCCATCATGACAGCCGGTCAGAGCAGCCACACCACCCAGGAGTAGCCCCGGACGCGGCCGGACCGGCACCGTCCGCAAGCAGCAACGCCGCACCGCGGCGGGAACGAGAACCGCAACGGGAGCCGGGACTGAGGCCGGAGCCGGAGCCGGATCGAACGCCGGGCGCAACGGCGCCCGCCGTGCCGGTCTCACGGCTTGGGAGCACCGGTCGGCCAGGCGTGCACGGGCTCCCCGCTGTGCATCAGTTCGGCATACCGCCGGGTGGTCGCGACCAGCGCCGCGTGCCTGTCGAGCCCGGCCTCCCGTGCCCGGTGGTAGGTGTCCGCCTGCCAGGACGCCCCGTTCACCCGTCGCTTGCAGCGCTCCTCTATGACCCCGAGATAGCGGTCGCGGTCCACGGGCTCGATGTTCCAGGCATCGAGCCCTGCGGCGGCCAGCGGCAGCAGTTCGTCCCGTACGAGCTTGACGGCCGGCACCCGGGTCAGCCCGCCCGCACGGCCGGGACGTGGCCAGATCAGCTCCGCGTCGATGCCGAGCCGGCAGGCGGTGTCGAAGTTCTCCGCCGCCGCGGCGAACGGCAGCCTGGTCCACACCGGACGGGACTCGTCGGCGAGCGACCGCACGAGCCCGTAGTAGAGCGCCGCGTTGGCGATCAGATCGGTGACGGTGGGTCCGGCGGGCAGGACCCGGTTCTCCACGCGCAGATGGGGTACGCCGTCGGCCAGCCCGTACACGGGCCGGTTCCAGCGGTAGACCGTTCCGTTGTGGAGCACCAGTTCCTGCAACTGCGGCACCCCGCCCTCGTCGAGGACCCGCAACGGCTCCTCCTCGTCGCAGATCGGGAGCAGCGGCGGGAAATAGCGCAGGTTCTCCTCGAAGAGCTCGTACGCCGAGCCGATCCACCGCTCACCGAACCAGGTCCTGGGCCGCACCCCCTGGTTCTGGAGTTCGGGTGGCCGGGTGTCGGTGGCCTGCTGGAAGAGCGGCGGCCGCGATTCCCGCCAGAGCTCCCTGCCGAACAGGAAGGGCGAGTTGGCACCGAGTGCGATCTGGACACCGGCGACGGCCTGGGCCGCGTTCCACACGGCCGCGAACCGCGCCGGTGTCACCTGCAGATGGAACTGGACCGAGGTGCAGGCGGCCTCGGGTGTGATCGAGGCGGAGGTGGAGACCCATCGCTCCACGCCCTGGATATCGAGGGAGAAATCCTCGCCGCGCGCGGCCACCATTTGATCGTTCAGCAGTGTGTAGCGGTCCGCGTCCGAGAGGTTCGCCAGAACGAGGTCCTCATGACGCAGGGTGGGCAGAATACCGATCATCATGATCCCGGCATCGACCTCTCCCGCCTTCCGGTGGGCATATCCGAGCCCGGTCCTGAGCTCTTCGGCCAACTGATCGAAAACGCGCCCGTCCAGACGGTGCGGGACTATGTTCACTTCCAAATTGAACATCCCGAGTTCGGTCTGGAAATCACGGCTCGCGATGCGCGGGAGGACCTCCCCATTCATCATCTTCGGCATGCCGTCGGCGCCCGCGAGATTCAGCTCGATCTCCACGCCCATGAGGTTGCGCGGCCGGTCGAACCTCCGCTCCGCAAGAAGTCTCTCCAGTCCCTCCAGGCACTGGTGAAGCTTCTTCCGGTACCCCTGCCGATCGGACAGGTCAAAGGCGCCCGCCACGACCTTCTCCCCCATCGGAGCGTCCCTCCCTCAAGTGGGCGGCCCGCGGCCCAGGCCGCTCGCGTCACGATCGATAATGCCCAGGCCGCGTGATCCATAACGCCCACGAGAACGCCGCGGACCCAGTAATCTGAGGGCGCCCGCCGGAGGCACATTCCATGGGCATGGTGCAGCACACGTTTCCCCGTCCGGCGTGAGTGAAAACGCCGACGCGTTTCAGCCGTCCGCGCTGGGGGAAAAATCCCAGGCGGCGGCTGCGCCGTTGACACAGAATCAGTAGATTCTCCGCATAATAAAGTCTTGATACCGCCTTGTCGGCAATGCCTGCAACGGCTAGTGGAATCACCGCGTGAACACGTGTCGTATAAACTCCGCGGACGAGGCAGAGAGTTGACGCACCGGCCCAGTCACCGGCCTCCTCTGGCCCCGCATGCCGACAGCGCCGTCTGCACCCGCCCACGCACCACCGTGTCTCCGAAGTGAGAGGCGACCCACTATGCCGCTGCATGTTCCCCCGGCTCCCGCGCCCGCTCTGCGCAGCGTTCTCGCGGCACTCGGTTCACCCACCGCGGTCCGCGAAGCCCGCACACCCGCCCTTCGATCCGCCCAGGGGCCACTGAGCCCCGAACTCCCGCTCCCCGTCCACGTACTGGAGCGGATCGGTCCGAACGGGCTCGCTCCCGCCACCCGGCTGGCCGGGTGGCGATTCCTGATCCGCAGCTCGGAGCAGGCAGTCGCCGCGGCGGACACCATGCTCACCCCGGACGGCTGGGCCTTCTCGCATTTCTTCGAGGGCCCCTACATCGCCTCGACAGAGCTCGCCCTGCGCCAGGCCGAGACGGTGACACCGCACTACCAGCCGCGGCTGCTGTCCATCCCGGAGCTCTACATGCTGGCGCTGTGGCTGCACGGTGACGTCGAGGCCGACGCCTCCGGCGGGGCGCTCGCCCCCGCCGATCTGCTGGTTCCGCTGGCTCCCGCCCCACCGGGCATCGCGGCACATCGCCCGCACCGGGTCGCCGATCTGCTCCGCGTGATGACGCTGCGCATCACCCCCGGCCCCGGCCCCCTGCTCGGATCCCCGGCCTGAGAACCGGACCCCGCATCAGCACACTGTGCCCCGCCACCGTCCCCGGTCGCGGGGCACAGTGCTGGAGGGGCGCACTTCGCGCCCTTCTGGACTAGCCCGGAACGACCACCCCGAACCATCCGAAGGGACAGTGCAGTTGCGGTGAACCGTCCGCGTGGGTGATGCGTCCTCCGGGTAAGGAGAAGTGCTGCTGCGAAATCCCTGCGGATTGACGCCTGTGGGGCAACACTGGGACCGGACCGATCGATACGGGGGGCGGCCATGAACACCTCATCCAGCCGCAGGACATTCACTACAACGCAGCGAAAGAACCCAGCCATGTGCCAGCACCAGCCACCATGCCCGACCGCCGACTCAGCCGACCGGGAAGCCGCCCGCCTGACGGCGCACCACCCGGAACAGGGCTGGAGCCTGCTGTGCAACGGAGTCCTGCTCTTCGAGGACACCGGTGAGCTGCTCCCGGACGGTCAGATCATCGCCCCGCACCGACCCCTGGGGACCGCTCGGGTGATGAAGGCCGCCTGACCGCGGCCGGTAAGAGCTGGGGCCGGCCCGGAGACTTCTCCGAACCGGCCCCGACGCATGTCCGCGTCACACGGTGCCGCTCATGACTCAGTTGTCGTACTCGTCCAGCGGCGGGCAGGAGCAGACGAGGTTGCGGTCGCCGAAGGCGCCGTCGATCCGGCGCACCGGCGGCCAGTACTTGTCGGCGGCCGAGACTCCGGCCGGGAAGACCGCCACCTCACGGCTGTATCCGTGCTTCCACTCCCCGCCCAGCATCGCCGCGGTGTGCGGGGCGTTGTGCAGCGGGTTGTCGTCCGCGCTCCACTCGCCGGAGGCCACCTTCTCCACCTCGTCGCGAATGGCGATCATCGTGTCGCAGAACCGGTCGAGCTCCGCGAGGTTCTCGCTCTCGGTCGGCTCGATCATCAGCGTTCCGGCGACCGGGAACGACATGGTCGGCGAGTGGAAACCGTAGTCGATCAGCCGCTTGGCGATGTCGTCGACGCTGACGCCGGTGGCCTTGGAGATCGGCCGCAGGTCCACGATGCACTCGTGCGCGACCAGACCGGCCGGGCCGTTGTACAGGATCGGGTAGTGCGGTTCCAGACGCTTGGCGATGTAGTTGGCCGCGAGCACGGCGACCTGCGTCGCACGCTTCAGGCCCTCCCCGCCCATCAGGCGAACGTACGCCCAGGAGATGGGGAGAATGCCGGCCGAGCCCCACGGAGCGGCCGAGATCGGCCCGACGCCGGTCTCGGGGCCCGCCGAGGGCTGCAGCGGGTGGTTCGGCAGGTACGGCGCGAGGTGGGCCCGCACCCCGACCGGGCCGACGCCGGGGCCGCCGCCGCCGTGCGGGATGCAGAAGGTCTTGTGCAGGTTCAGGTGCGAGACGTCGCCACCGAACCGGCCCGGCCGGGCGAGGCCCACCAGCGCGTTGAGGTTGGCGCCGTCGACGTACACCTGGCCGCCGGCGTCGTGCACCTCGGCGCAGATGTCGGCGACGTGCTCCTCGAACACGCCGTGCGTCGACGGGTACGTGATCATGAGCACGGCGAGCTCGTCGCGGTGCTTCTCGATCTTGGCGCGGAGGTCCTCCATGTCGACCTCGCCGTCGTCGGCGGTCTTGACCACGACGACCTTCATGCCGGCCATCACGGCGCTGGCCGCGTTGGTGCCGTGCGCGGAGGACGGGATGAGGCAGACGGTGCGCTGCTCGTCACCGTTGGCCCGGTGGTACGCCCGTACGGCCAGCAGGCCCGCGAACTCGCCCTGCGAGCCCGCGTTCGGCTGGATGGAGACCGCGTCGTACCCGGTGACCTCGGCGAGGCGCTCCTCCAGCTCACGGATGAGGGTGAGGAAACCCTGCGCCTGCTCGGCCGGGGCGAAGGGGTGCAGCGCTCCGAACTCGGGCCAGGTGATCGACTCCATCTCGGTGGTCGCGTTCAGCTTCATGGTGCAGGAGCCGAGCGGGATCATGCCGCGGTCCAGCGCGTAGTCGCGGTCGGCGAGCTTGCGCAGGTAGCGCAGCATCGCGGTCTCGGAACGGTACTGGTGGAAGACCGGGTGCGTGAGGATCTCGTCGGTGCGCAGCAGACCCCCGGGCAGCGCGTCGGCGGCGCCGGCGTCCAGCTCCTCGATGTCCCCGTCGGCACCGAAGGCGGCCCAGACGGCGGCGATCTGCGTACGCGTGGTGGTCTCGTCGCAGGCGAGGGAGACCAGGTCGGCGTCGACGAGCCGCAGGTTGACCCCGCGCTCGCGGGCATCCGCGACGATGTCGGCGGCCTTCCCCGGGACGCGCACGGTGAGGGTGTCGAAGTGGGCGCCGGTCACGACATCGATACCGGAGGCGCGCAGGCCCTCGGCCAGGATCGTCGCGTAGCGGTGGGTGCGCAGGGCGATCGTCCGCAGCCCGTCCGGGCCGTGGTAGACGGCGTACATTCCGGCCATGACGGCGAGCAGCACCTGGGCGGTACAGATGTTGCTGGTGGCCTTCTCGCGGCGGATGTGCTGCTCGCGGGTCTGCAGGGCCAGCCGGTAGGCCTTGTTGCCGTCCGCGTCGACGGAGACTCCGACGAGACGGCCGGGAAGGCTGCGGGCGAACTTCTCGCGTACGGCCATGAAGCCGGCGTGCGGTCCGCCGAAGCCCATCGGCACACCGAAGCGCTGCGTGGTACCGACCGCGATGTCCGCGCCCAGGTCACCGGGCGAGGTGAGCAGGGTCAGGGCCAGCAGATCGGCGGCGACCGTGACGATCGCACCCAGCTCGTGGGCCTGCTCGATGACGGGTTCGATGTTCCGCACCGCCCCGGACGCGCCCGGGTACTGCACCAGGACACCGAAGACTCCGCGCTCGGCGATCTCCGCCGGGATGCCGTCGGACAGGTCGGCGACGACGACCTCGACACCGGTCGGCTCGGCGCGGGTCTCGATGACCGCGATCGTCTGCGGCAGGGTGTCGGTGTCGACGAGGAAGACGCCGTCCTTGACCTTGCCGACGCGCCGGGAGAGGGCCATGGCCTCGGCGGCCGCGGTGCCCTCGTCGAGCAAGGAGGCGCCGGAGGTGGGCAGCCCGGTCAGCTCGGCGACCATCGTCTGGAAGTTGAGGAGTGCCTCCAGGCGGCCCTGCGAGATCTCCGGCTGGTACGGCGTGTAGGCCGTGTACCAGGCGGGGTTCTCCATGACGTTGCGCAGGATCACCGGCGGGGTGAAGGTGCCGTAGTAGCCGAGTCCGATCATCGGGGCCAGCACCTGATTGCGGTCCGCGAGGGCGCGCAGCTCGGCGAGGACCTCGGCCTCGGTACGCGCGGTCGGCAGCCCGAGTGCCTCCGTGCTCCTGATGACGTCGGGCACGGCGGCCGCGGTGAGCTCGTCCAGCGAGCCGTAACCGACCTGGGCGAGCATCTTCGACTGCGCCTCGGCATCGGGTCCGATGTGGCGCTGCTCGAACGGAATGCCCTGCTCCAGCTGGGAGAGCGGAGTGCGACGGGGGGTCATGGTGGAGGCCTCCTGGTCTGTCACGACCTGCGAGGGGCACCACGGCGCGGGTGCCCGAACGGCCTCCCCCTCTGTCATCTCAACCTGAGAGCTTCACCGGCACGCCTTGCGGCATACCGGTTTTCACCGTCGGTGAGGAAAGGAATCGCACCGGCATTCGGCCGCACGAATCCCGCCCTGCTTTCCAGAGTGACCTCGTCCGTGCGGTACGGGGGCCTGAGAGATTCCGGGGAGGATTTGCTCCTTCGGCGCCTTCGGATCAGCTCCGGAGGACTCTCCCGCACGGGGTCAGCAGCCATCACCAGCCTACCAGCGGGGTTCATGGCTGATTTCTCGAGTGGCCAACCACCCGGATCTGCCCTTTTGTAGTGCTTGTGGAGTAGCCGCGACCAGTGGGAGGGACCGTGCAGACCGACATCGATCCGCGCAGCCTGATCGGCCGCAAGGCGTTCGACCGCAAGGGCACCAAGATCGGGACCGTGGACGAGGTGTACCTCGACGACGCTACCGGTGTGCCCGAGTGGGCGGCCGTACGTACCGGACTCTTCAGCCGGGACGCGTTCGTCCCGCTGGAACCCAGCGAATTCGTGGAGGATTCGCTCCGCATCCCCTTCGACCGCGCGCTGATCAAGGAAGCGCCCGACTTCGGCGTCGGCCGCCATCTCTCACCGGAACAGGAGCTCCAGCTCTACCGGCACTACGGTCTGGACTCCCCGCCCGAGGGGGCCGGCCCGGACAGGGACTTCGGCAGACTGGCCGGCCAGGACGAGTAGTCCACCGGGTCCCGCACCAACGGCAGCGGATCGGCCGGCCGGAGCTCCGGGTCGTCGATCCGGAACGTACGCACCCGGCCGGGCGCCGACTCGGGCTCCTCGAACCGCACGGTCACCCGGCCGACGCCGCTGCCCTGCACCCAGCCATGGCCGTATGCGTCATGGCGTACGTCGTGTCCGGCGGGCCAGCGCCGCGCGGCGCGCTGCTCGGCGGTCTCCTCGGCCTCCGCCCGGCGATCGTCCGGCGGCCCGGCCCCGTCGCCCCCGGACGGCGTCGTCTCCGCAGCCGGATCCTCGGTCGCGGCCCGCTCACCGGCGGCCTGGGCGAAGAGGTCCTCCTGCGTGTAGTCGGCAAGCCCCGTCACGCCCACTCCGAGGAGCCGGACGCCTCCGGTGGTGTCCACTGCCTCCAGGAGCCGCGCGGCGGCCTCACGGACCACTGTGGGGTCGTCCGTGGGCCCCCGCAGCGTCTCGGACCGCGTGAGCGTCGAGAAGTCGTACCTGCGCACCTTCAGCACCACCGTCCGCCCGGACCGACCCGCGCCCCGCAGCCGCTGGACGCAGCGGCCGGCCAGTCGCTCGACCTCCGTCCTGATCCGCACCCGGTCGTGCAGGTCGGCGTCGAAGGTGTCCTCGACCGACACCGATTTCGCGTCCCGCTCCGCGACCACCGGCCGGTCGTCGTACCCGAACGCCATCCGGTGGAGCGAGCCGCCGTGCGCCTTCCCCAGCAGACGTACGAGCTCGTCCTCGCCCGCCTCGACCAGGTCGTCGACCGTGGTCATCCCGGCACGGCGCAGATGGTCCGCCGTCGCCGGCCCGACACCGGGGAGAATCCGCACCGACATGGGTGCGAGCAGCGCCCGCTCCGTGCCCGGTTCTATGAGCAGCAGGCCGTTCGGCTTCGCCTCCTCCGAAGCGATCTTGGCCAGCATCTTGGAACCGGCGAGCCCCACCGAGCCGGTGAGCCCGGTCACCGCCTTGATGGCCGTACGCAGCTGCTCGCCGATCTCCAGCGCGGAATCCGTGTCGTCGGCCGTCCCGCCGGCCTCCAGGTCGACGAAGGCCTCGTCCAGGCTGAGGGGCTCCACCAACGGGGAGAGCCGCGCGAGCAGCTCCATCACCTGGTCGCTCACCGTCCGGTACAACTGGAAGCGGGGCACCAGATAGGCCGCGTTGGGCGCCAGCCGCCGCGCCTGCGCCATGGGCATGGCCGAGTGCACCCCGAAGCGTCGCGCCTCGTACGAGGCGGTGGCGACGACTCCGCGTGGTCCCAGTCCGCCGACCACGACCGGCTTGCCGCGCAGGCTCGGCTTCGCCGCCTGCTCGGCAGAGGCGTAGAAGGCATCCATGTCCAGATGCAGGATGGTGGGCGCGGCTCTCACATCAATCGATGCTGCCCTACGGCACTGACAATCGCCGCGCCCGAACCGTCGGCCGCGTCAGCCGGCGCGATTGCGACGCCGCGCGAGCTCATCGGTGGGGTTGTTCCCGATGAGGGTCTCGCCGGTGTCCACCCGCTCGCCGTGCAGTTGCGAGAGGGCGGCGTCCACGTCCTGCCACACCACACCCACCGCGATGCCGAAGACCCCCTGGCCGCCCTGGAGCAGGCTGACGACCTCGTCGGGCGAGGAACACTCGTAGACCGTCGCCCCGTCGCTCATCAGCGTCATCCGCTCAAGGTCCTGGAATCCCCGGGCCCGCAGATGCTGAACCGTGGTGCGGATGTTCTGGAGTGCCACACCCGTGTCCAGGAAGCGCTTCACGATCTTCAGCAGGACGACGTCCCGAAAGCTGTAGAGCCGCTGTGTGCCGGAGCCGTACGCCGGACGCACGCTCGGCTCCACCAGCCCCGTACGCGCCCAGTAATCAAGCTGCCGGTAGGTGATCCCGGCAGCCGCGCAGGCGGTCGGCCCGCGGTAGCCGATGTCGTTGGCCGATGCCATTCCGTCCCCCGCCACCGCCGCCGGTTGAACCGGTTGCACGATGGTGTGGTCGGCTGTACTCCCCTGCTGCGGATACGGCCCACCCGCTGCCGTACCGTCGCCGCTGCTTCTCACGCCGACCTCCGTCCTTGACCTGCCATCTCGAAGGTAGGCAGTCACTCGGGGTGCGTCAACGATCGCCACACTCGGCACGCCGAGTGATAATCACCCTGAGGGTGGTTTCCCGTGACTCACGAGCGGGAAAGGCTTGCCGGATGCGCTGACGGCGGCCCCGAAGAACGGTCACTGACTGTTGGTACCGAAATCCTCCGGAGAGATCTGATCGAGGAACTCGCGGAATTTCTCCACCTCATCCTCCTGCTCGTCCGGGATGGCGATGCCGGCGTCGTCGAGCACCCCGTCACTGCCGTAGATCGGCGTTCCGGTGCGCAACGCGAGCGCTATGGCGTCGGACGGCCGCGCGCTCACCTCGACCCCGCTGGCGAAGACCAGCTCCGCGTAGAAGACCCCTTCCCGGAGGTCCGTGATGCGGACCTCGGTGAGCTCCTGGCCGACGGCCTCGAGCACGTCCTTGAAGAGATCATGGGTCAGCGGCCTGGCCGGAGCCATGCCCTGCTGGGCGAAGGCGATCGCGGTCGCCTCACCAGGACCGATCCAAATGGGGAGGTACCGGTCGCCTCCCACTTCACGCAGGAGCACGATCGGTTGGTTGGAGGGCATTTCCACCCGGACACCCACAACGTCGAGCTCGTTCACACAGCAACCCTAGGACGTGCCCGGCAGGTTTGGGTAGTCGGGCACCGGCGTGATCAGTGGAGCCGGATGTGCAGAGCGCTCTGCACAAGGGCCGAATGAAGCCTCACGGACAGCTCCGCAAGCTCTTTCGCAGTGGCCTCCGCATAGGCTCTGGTCTGCGGATTCCGGTGCCGGCGCAAGGGTGCGACCACCTGCTCGATGAGCCCGACCTCGCGATCCGCAGCCGCTCGCATGGCACGCAGGTGACGCGGTTCCAGACCGAACCTGCCCAGATCCGCCACAAGCTTGGCGACTGTGACCATCTCGGCGTCGTAACCGCCCTCGGCGGTCGGAACGACCAGGCCGTACGACTCCCACTCGTCCAGGTCGCTCTCGGTGACCTCGGCGGCCGCCAGCAGCTCGGCACGGCCGATCCGGGCCGCGGTGGCCCGTCCGGGCTCCGCCTCCCAGCCGCCGGTCAGGTCCCGCGGGCCGCCCCCGGACGGGAGGGCGGCCTGTTCACCACGGGCGAGGGCATCCAGATGCTCACGGATGACCTTCAGCGGGAGGTAGTGGTCCCGCTGCATGCGCAGCACCTGAGCCAGCCGCTCCACATCGGCACTACGGAACTTGCGATAGCCGGACGGGGTCCGCTGCGGCTCGACGAGCCCTTCGGCCTCCAGGAACCGAATCTTGGAGATCGTGACCTCGGGGAACTCGTCCCGCAGCCGCAGGAGCACCGTGCCGATGCTCATCGGGCGGTCGTCGGCGGTGGCGGTGCCGGCCACGGCACCGCCCGTCGGTGTTCTCAGCATGGACCTTCCCTGACGGGTCAGATACCGCGCTGGCTCGCGTAGAAGACCAGCCGGTACTTGCCGATCTGCACTTCGTCGCCGTTGGACAGGGCGACGGAGTCGATGCGCTCACGGTTGACGTAGGTGCCGTTCAGGCTGCCCACGTCCCCGACCGTGAAGCTGCCGTCGGGGCTCCTGCGGAACTCCACATGCCGCCGCGACACCGTCACGTCGTCGAGGAAGATGTCGCTCTGCGGGTGGCGGCCGGCCGTGGTCAGCTCGCTGTCCAGCAGGAAGCGGCTGCCGGAGTTCGGACCACGACGCACCACCAGGAGCGCCGAGCCGAGCGGAAGGGCATCGACGGCGGCCTGTGCCTCGGGCGAGAGGGACGGAACGGCCGTCTGCCCGGTGACCTCCGCCTCGTACGCCTCAAGACCGGAGATGGAGATCGTCGAGGTCGTCTCCGAGGCACGCTCGGGAACTCCACCCCTCAGCGGCGCACCGCAGTTGGAGCAGAAACGACTGGCCTCGGCGTTGCGATGTCCGCACCTCGTACAGACCGGCATGGACGAACCCTCCTGCCTGGGGGCGAACTCTCCACCCGTACGTGAGGTCGACGATTCTCCGAAACCTATGCGGCCGGGACCGGCAGGGTCAACAGACGACGCGCCGGAAGCTCCCGAATTGTCACTGTCCGTACCCGACACCTGATCACGGAAGAGCGGGCGTTCCGTGCCCTGCTCGTCCGCCTGGCCATGGCGCGGTGCGCGATGGCGGGCAGCCTCGTCTCGAGCGCTCTTGCCGAACAACTTCCCAAACAACTTCACGGGCGCTTCCCCTTGACCGAAATAGACCCGCCCGTGGGGCAGGACGAACCCTGAATGAACACACCTGCCGACCCGGACATCCTCACAACGTCCGTATCCACTCGACAGTTTCCACCACGCACCACCAATACGATGCGGCGACCCCCCGCAACCTCGTGCCCGTATCCTTCGTCCCCTCCGCGTCGCGGCCTCACGGGGACGACGACCGAGCGTAGTCAGGCTGCTTCGCCGGTCGCAAGGCGTCCACGACGATGTCGTCGGCCTGCGCGACCTGCACGGTGGCCTGCTCCTTCTCCAGCGTCTGCACCACACCGCCCGGGATGTTCAGCGCCGGCTCCAGATCCTGGGGCTTGCCGATCACCTCGAAGACGTATGGCGCGCTGATCTTACGATCGTCGACCCTGACGTTGCCGCCGTCACCGGAGAAATACGTATTGGCGACCACACGCACTCCGTTGACCTCGATCGCCTCGGCGCCTGCCGCCCGCAGCTCCTGGAGTGCGTCGAGCAGCATGTCCGCCTTCACCCCGTCCCCGGGATCGTTCACGGTGAGCGTGATCCCGGGCCCGTGTGCCGCCACGGTGCCCGCGAGAACTCCGAGTTGCCGTTCCTTCTCCACCGTCTGCTTGCGCGCCTCCTCGGCCTGGTCGGAGCTGTTCTCCAGCTCCGTGCGCTGAGCGGCCAGCCGCTGCTTCTCGTCCTCCAGGCGCTGTGTCCGGTCGTCCAGCTCGTCGAGGATCCGGACCAGGTCCTCCTGCCGGGCACCCCGCAGTGCGCTGTTGTCACTGTTGGACCGCACCTGAATGGCCAGTCCGAGACCGAGAACGAACAGCAGCACCGCGACGATGAGTTGAGCGCGCGTCACCCGCGGCGGCCACAGTCCGGCGATCAGCCGCTGACGACCGGTGAGGTCATTGGCGGAGCCCGCCGTCTGCTCGCCGGCGTGCTCCGTGTCGTCGGGAAGTTCTTCGTTGCTCATCGGCCTCAGGCCCGGAAGACGTGCCGGCGGATGGCCGCGGCGTTGGAGAAGATCCGGATCCCGAGCACGACCACCACACCGGTGGACAGCTGCGCTCCGACGCCCAGCTTGTCGCCCAGGAAGACGATCAGTGCGGCCACCACGACGTTCGAGAGGAACGACACGACGAACACCTTGTCGACGAAAATTCCGTCGAGCATGGCCCGCAGACCACCGAAGACTGCGTCGAGGGCGGCCACGACGGCGATCGGGAGATACGGCTCGACCACTGCCGGTACCTCGGGCCGGACCAACAGTCCGACCACGACTCCCACGACGAGGCCCAGTACGGCGATCACGATGTGCCCTTCCCTGTTTCTGCCGCACCACTGCCGGTGTCTGCGGCCTGATAAGGCTCTGCTGTACGTACGATCAGGCTCGGCGCGACCGGGAGGCTCACCTTCTGCTGCACGGACATGCTCGTCCGGATGTCGAAGGTGTCCTTGAGCGCCTGCAGATACTGACCGTCGGCACTGTCCTGGAACGCGTTGCCGAGCTGTTTCCCGTTCCCCACCGCCAGCACCGTGTAGGGCGGAACGAGCGGTCTGTTGTCGACCAGTATGGCGTCGCCCGCCGCGCGGATCGCCGACAGGGCCGTCAGACGCTGCCCGTTGATCGCGATCGCCTCCGCGCCGGACTGCCACAGCCCGTTGACGACTCGCTGAAGGTCCCGGTCGCGGACCCGCCCGGTGTCGGCGAATCCACTGGTCTCCCTCGGTCCGCCACCGCCCTGGTCGGTGTTCTTGGCGTCGTCGACGACGAGTTTCACGCCTGGCCCCTCCACCGGGGTCGCCCCGGCGAGCAGCGCCACCCGTTCCCCCTGGTCCCCGCCGTGCTTCTCCAACGCCTTGCGCTGGCGCCTGCCCACGTCGTCCCGGAGTTTGTCCACCTGCGACTCGAGGGCGTCGGCCGCCGTCGTCTCGTCGTCGATGCGATCGATCAGTTCCTGGCGCTCCTTGGCAAGGACCGGCGCGGAGACGCGCGCCTCCGCGGCCCCGAGCGTGACGACGAGGGCGGCGAGCACCAGACATGCGGCGAGGCCGAGCTTCGACTTGAGCGTACGGGGCAGGCCCGCGCTCCCGTCGGCCTTGCGACGCGCCGATGCCTCGGCGTATCCGTCGTCCAGGCTGTGGTCCATCACATTGGTCAGCAGCGACATGGATGCGTCGGGACGCGCGGGAGGCGAGGCGGTACTCCGATCGGGGGGCTGCTGCGACATGCCGCACATCGTCGCACGTCGCCGCCGCTACCGCCGAATGGCCCCACCGGTGTGCCCGAAGGCGCTGTCGGCCGCCGTCGGACACACCGGAACAACCGTCACTGACCTGCGCTGTCCACGACCGCCGCCCATTCGTCCAGCAGCGCCTGTGCGGAGGCGTCGTCCGGCCCTTCGGCCCACAGATGGGTGACCGCCTCGGCCCGGTCCGGCAGCACCATCACCCACCGCCCGTCCGCCTCGACGACCCGTACCCCGTCCGTCGTATCGACGCTGCGGTCACCGGCGGCCTCCACGACCCGGCGCATGACCAAGCCCTTGACGGCCCAAGGAGTGGCGAGATCACGGCGCAGGACATGGGCACGGGGGATGCGGGCATCGATCTGGCTGAGGGTGAGCTGTGTCCTGGCCACCAGCCCCAGGAGCCTCACGAACGCGGCCGAGCCGTCGAAGACACTGCTGAATTCGGGAACGATGAAGCCCCCACGCCCGTCTCCACCGAAGATGGTGCCTTCCTCGCGTCCCACGCGCGTCAGATCGTCGGGCGATGTCGTCGTCCATTCGACCTGCGTGCCGTGGTACGCCGCGACCTGCTCGGCGACACGTGTCGTGGTGACCGGCAACGCCACCCGCCCGCTGCGCCGCTCGGCCGCCACGAGGTCGAGCATCACGAGGAGCGCCCGGTCGTCCTCCACGATCCGGCCCCGCTCGTCGACCAGGGAGAGCCGCTCACCGACCGGGTCGAACCGCACGCCGAACGCGGCCCGCGCCGACGAGACGATCTCGCCCAGCCGCACCAGCCCGGAGCGCCGGGTCTCGGCGGACTCGGTGGGCCGTGATTCGTCGAGGCCGGGATTGATGGTCAGCGCGTCGACGCCGAGCCGTCCCAGCAGGCTGGGCAGTACGAGCCCGGCACTCCCGTTGGAGGCGTCGACGACCACCTTCAGACCCGCATCGGCAATCCCCGTGGTGTCCACGTTCCGAAGCAGCGATCCGGTGTACGAGTCGAAGACGCTGGACGGGAAGTACAGATCCCCGATCTCGCCCGGGAAGGCACGGCGGTACTCCTGACGTGCGTAGACCCGGTCGAGCTTCCGCTGCCGCGCCTGCGACAGGTCCGCCCCCCGCTCGTCGAAGAACATGATGTCGACCGAGTCGGGCACACCGGGCGACGTACGGATCATGATCCCGCCGGCGCTCCCGCGCGCGGTCTGCTGGCGCGCGACGGGCAACGGTACGTTCTCCAGGTCCCGGACATCGATGGCGCTCGCCTGAAGGGCCGAGATCACCGCTCGCTTCAGGGCACGGGCACCGCGGGAGTGATCACGGGCGGTGGTGACCGTCGAGCCCTTCTTCAGAGTCGTGGCATAGGCGCCGGCGAGCCGGACCGCCAGTTCCGGGGTGATCTCGACGTTCAGGATGCCGGACACGCCCCGGGCGCCGAAGAGATGAGCCTGTCCGCGCGATTCCCAGATCACCGAGGTGTTGACGAAGGCGCCTGCCTCGATGGTCTTGAACGGGTAGACGCGGACATTGCCCTGAATGATCGACTCCTCACCGATCAGGCATTCGTCCCCGATGACCGCGCCGTCCTCGATGCGGGTCGCTCGCATGACGTCGGTGTTCTTGCCGATCACGCATCCGCGCAGATTGCTGTGCTGGCCGATATAGACGTTGTCGTGCACCACGGCCTTGTGCAGGAATGCACCGCTCTTGACGACGACGTTCGACCCGATGACCGTATGCTCGCGAATCTCGGCACCGGCTTCGACCTTTGCGTAGTCCCCGATGTAGAGAGGTCCGCGCAGCACTGCGTCGGGATGTACTTCCGCGCCTTCCGCGACCCATACGCCCGGCGAGATCTCGAAGCCGTCGATGTCGACATCGACCTTTCGCTCAAGAACATCGGCCTGCGCCTTCACGTAGCTCTCGTGGGTGCCGACGTCTTCCCAGTAGCCCTCGGCGATGTAGCCGTAGATGGGCTTGCCTTCCTTCATGAGCTGGGGGAAGACATCGCCGGACCAGTCCACCGAGACGTCGGCTTCGACATAGTCGAATACCTCGGGCTCCATGACGTAGATGCCTGTGTTGACGGTGTCCGAGAAGACCTGTCCCCAGGTGGGCTTCTCCAGGAAGCGCTCGACCTGGCCACCCTCGTCCACAATCGTGATGCCGAATTCCAGGGGATTCGGCACACGGGTCAGGCACACCGTGACCAGGCCGCCCTTTTCCTTGTGGAAGGCGATGAGGTCGGTGAGATCGAAGTCGGTGAGCGCATCACCGGAAATGACGAGGAAGGTATCGTCCTTCAGCGCTTCCTCGGCATTCTTCACGCTCCCCGCAGTGCCGAGAGGTTTCTCCTCGTTGGCGTAGCTGAGCTCCATCCCGAGCTCTTCGCCGTCCCCGAAGTAATTCTTTACCAGCGAGGCAAGAAACTGGACCGTTACGACGGTCTCATTCAGCCCGTGCCGCTTGAGCAGCCGAAGCACGTGCTCCATGATCGGCCGATTGGCGACGGGCAGGAGCGGCTTGGGCATGCTTGAGGTCATGGGGCGAAGACGAGTGCCTTCGCCGCCAGCCATCACGACGGCCTTCATGTCGGAAACGTCCTCCTTGAAGAGACGACGGTCTAGCCGACTTCGCCCGTCGGGGCACCATCCGGGTCATCAGAGGCGGGCCGGCCACACTGCGCGGCACCGCGTCAACGAGCTCAATCGGCTACTACATCCGCCTTGACGAGCCGGCGGACCTGAACCACGTAGAGGATCCCTGCCCACCAATAGAGCGTTGTACCCCAACCTGCGAACGCCCATCCGAAAATAGCGGCCAGCGATGCAAGCCAACCACTTCCACCGCTGAGCAGCAACAAGGGGAACGCGTACATCAGGTTGAACGTGGCCGCCTTCCCCAGGAAGTTCACCTGGGGCGGCGGATAGCCGTGACGCCTCAGGATTCCGACCATCACGAGGAGCATGAGCTCACGGGCAAGAAGTGCTGCGGTGAGCCAGAGTGGCAGGATCTCCCGCCAGGTCAGACCGACGAGGGTCGAAAGGATGTAGAGGCGATCCGCGGCAGGGTCCAGGAGCCGGCCGAGGCTGCTGATCTGGTTCCACCGGCGGGCGAGCTTACCGTCGAGGTAGTCGCTGATGCCGCTGAACATCAACACCAGCAGGGCCCAGCCGTCGCTCTGGGGGCCGCCGAACACGGGGCGAAGAATCAGCCACAGGAAGAGCGGAACCCCTACAAGGCGAGCCATGCTGAGGATGTTGGGGATGGTGAGTACCCGGTCCGTCTGAACCCGAGTCTCCTGGACCTCCACCCGGGGGCCTCCTGTGAAGAACGTGCCAATGATGCCCCCTGACCTTACCCTCAGCCTCCGCGGTCGGTTGCACAGGGGTGACGGCAAGCATCTCGTAAACGCAGAAAAGCCCCGTGCCACAAGGGCACGGGGCTTTCCCGTAAAAGGAGTTCGGCGGCGTCCTACTCTCCCACAGGGTCCCCCCTGCA
>NZ_JBHWIY010000040.1:0-33966 GCF_042731715.1 Streptomyces sp. NPDC059832
CATCGCTGCGCGATGTGCAAGGGGGGCGGTCGCTGCGCTCCCGCTGCCCGTGCGGAGCACGGGCCAACTCCCTCCGCTGCGCTTCAGGAGTTGAGAGGGGACGGTCGCTGCGCAACCGTCAGCCGCGCGATGCGCAGCCAGGCTGTTGACGGGGTATCTGGTGCGGCTTGTGGGGCCTTTTATAGGGAAGTTGGGGAGTGCGTTGCACTCCTGGGCGGGTCCGCTGCGCTCCCCCGCCTGACGGTCCTTCCGGCTGCGCCTCCAGAACCTTGGGGCCCGCTGGCGCGGGCCGGGCTGGCTACGAGGGGTGGGGGTCGCTCGTTCGTGTGGGTTCTAGTGTACCGCGTGCATCAGGTTGATGCAGCATGTACCGTTGGCGGAAACACGGGACACCCCCCAACCACCCGGGAACACCATCAATCGGAAATGGACCCCTCTGATGCCTGTTCAGAAGTACACCGCACGGGAGATCGTCCGTAAAAACGCGCAGAAGAAGGCCACTGGATTGACCCGCGATCAGGTGAGTGAGGAAACCGAGACCGCGCGGTCTATGGAGCGTCAGAAAGGGCGCGGTCTCGACGAGCCGGGCCGCCTGGACTCGCTGCGCCTGGCGGAGTGGGCACACACCGAGTGGCGCCGGATCGGCTATGTGATGGCCGAGGAAGCCATGGACGTCTACGCCCCCGAGAAGGATCCGAAGGCGGCACAGTGGGAGCGGCAGCGTCTGGAGCGGGTGGCGGCCGAGAAAGCGGCCGCTGGGCAGGACGCGCGGGGGCCGGCCACAGTCGAGGACCTGGACACCGACGGCAAGCTGGCGCGGCTGGAGATGTTCGTCCGGGAGACCGTTCTGCCGCGCACCCATCCGCACACCACCGCGCGCCGCCGGGTGCTGGAGGCACTGGGTGAGGCCGGCGGTCTGTGCACCGCGCGCACGAGGAACAGCGACGGGGACGTCATCGTCTGCACGCTCGATGCCGGGCACTACGACCCGGACGACAAGCCGCCCTTCAAGGACGGAAAGCCCGGCGGCTGGCACAAGGCCGGTGCGTCGATCTGGAACGACTCGGGCGCGGCCTGCATTCCGCACGCGGCCCTCTGAAAGGCCACAGGAATTCAGGCATCGGGGAGGCAGGGAAATGTCAGCGATTCAGCTCAGGGAACACCAGGTAGATCAGCGTTCTGCGTTTCTTAGGTGGGTGGGATTCCCTGCAAGGTCATCTGTGCCCCCGCGGGGCACTCGGGGCACGATCGTGTCGGCGACCGGCTCGGGCAAGACGATCACGGCTGCCGCGTGCGCGCTGGAGAGCTTCGCGGACGGCCGGATCCTCGTCACCGTGCCGACCCTGGATCTGCTCGCGCAGACCGCCCAGGCGTGGCGCCTGGTGGGCCACCGGGCCCCGATGGTCGCGGTGTGCTCGCTGGAGAACGACGCGGTCCTGGGCTCGCTGGGGGTGCGCACCACCACCAACCCGGTCCAGCTCGCTCTGTGGGCCGGGCACGGGCCGGTCGTCGTGTTCGCCACGTACGCCTCTCTCGTGGACCGCGAGGACGTTGACGCACCGATGGGCCAGCGGAAGGTTCGGGGGCCGCTGGAGGCCGCTCTGGCGGGCGGAGAGCGGCTGTACGGGCAGCAGATGACCGGCTTCGACCTCGCGATCGTGGATGAGGCCCACGGCACCGCCGGTGATCTTGGGCGGCCGTGGGCGGCGATCCACGACAACCAGCGGATCCCGGCGGACTTCCGGCTCTACCTCACCGCCACGCCGCGCATCCTCGCCGCGGCCCGCCCGCAGAAGGGCGCGGACGGCCAGGAGGCGGAGATCGCGACCATGGCCGACGACCCGGAGGGCACCTACGGCGCCTGGCTCGCGGAGCTCGGACTCTCGGAGGCGATCGAGCGGGAAATCCTTGCGGGATTTGAGATCGACGTGCTGGAGATCCGCGACCCCTCGCCGGTTCTCGGGGAGTCGGAGGAAGCGCGGCGGGGCCGGCGCCTTGCGCTTCTGCAGACAGCGCTCCTGGAGCACGCCGCCGCGTGGAATTTGCGCACCGTCATGACGTTCCACCAGAAGGTCGAGGAAGCAGCGGCGTTCGCGGAGAAGCTGCCGCAGACGGCAGCCGAGCTGTACGTCAACGACGCCTCCGACGAGGACCTGGCCGCCGCCGACAAGCTGCCGAAGTCCTCGATCGACGCGGAGTTCTACGAGCTGGAGGCCGGCCGCCACGTACCCCCGGACCGCGTCTGGTCGGCGTGGCTGTGCGGCGACCACCTCGTGGCCGAACGCCGGGAAGTGCTGCGCCAGTTCGCCAACGGCATCGACGCGGCCGGGCGCCGGGTCCACCGCGCCTTCCTCGCCAGCGTTCGCGTGCTCGGGGAAGGCGTCGACATCACGGGCGAGCGGGGCGTGGAGGCCGTCTGCTTCGCGGACACCCGCGGTTCCCAGGTGGAGATCGTGCAGAACATCGGCCGCGCGCTCCGGCTCAACAAGGACGGCAGCACGAAGATCGCGCGCATCATCGTGCCGGTATTCCTGGAGCCGAACGAGGACCCGACCGACATGGTCGCCAGCGCCTCGTTCCGCCCCCTTGTAGCGGTCCTCCAGGGCCTCCGCTCGCATGATGAGCGCCTGGTCGAGCAGCTCGCCTCCCGCGCGCTCTCCAGCGGGAAGCGCAAGGTCCACGTCCGGCGTGACGAAAACGGGCGGATCGTCGGGGCCGGCGGCGAGAGCGACGGCGAGGACCAGGAGCACGACGACGACACCGATGCCGCCGCCGAGTCCGCGCTGCTGCACTTCTCCTCTCCCCGGGACGCGGCGACCATCGCCGCGTTCCTTCGCACCCGGGTCTATCGACCGGAGTCGCTGGTGTGGCTGGAGGGCTACCAGGCCCTGCTGCGCTGGCGCGCGGAGAACGAGATCACCGGCGTCTACGCCGTGCCCTACGACGTGGAGGTCGAGGTCGGGGTCACCAAGGACTTCCCCCTCGGGCGGTGGGTGCACCAGCAGCGCAAGGCCCTGCGGGCCGGGGAGCTGGAGGAACGGCGCAAGACGCTGCTGGACGCCCCGGAAGCCGGGATGCTCTGGGAGCCGGGCGAAGAGGCGTGGGAGGCCAAGCTGGCCGCGCTCCGCTCGTTCCGGCGGGCGACGGGGCACCTCGCGCCGCGCCAGGACGCGGTGTGGGGCGAAGGCGAGGCGATGGTGCCCATCGGCCAGCACATGGCCAACCTCCGGAGGAAAGGCGGCCTCGGGAAGGACCCGCAGCGGGCCGCCGCCCGCGCGGAGCAGCTGACGGAGATCGACCAGGACTGGGACTGCCCGTGGCCGCTGAGCTGGCAGCGCCACTACCGGGTGCTCGCCGATCTGGTCGACGCCGACGGTGTCCTGCCCTACATCGCCCCGGGCGTCACGTTCGAGGGTGATGACATCGGCACCTGGAGGTGGCGGCAGCAGGACGTGGGCACCTGGGCGCAGCTCCTGCCCGAGCAGCGGGAGCGGCTGTCCGCGCTGGGCGTGCGGGGCGCCGCCCTCCCCGTGACGGCCGCCGCCCCGGCGGAGCTCCCTCCGGCGCTGGCCGCCCTCAAGGGTGTCCGTCAGGCCGGGAGCAAGGCGGAGGCGGCGTTCCAGCGGGGCCTGGCCGCCCTGACGCAGTGGGTGGAGAAGGAGGGACAGCGGGCCGTCCCACGCAGCACGGTCGTGGAGATTGCGGTCGACGGCGAGGCGGAGCCGGTGCCGGTGAAGCTGGGGGTGTGGCTCTCGAACACCAAGTCGAGGCGCGACAAGCTCACCTCCGAGCAGCGGGCCGCCCTCGCCGCGCTGGGCATGGACTGGGCCGGCGCGGTCCCGGCCGCCAAGGCCGCCCCGGAGCCACCCGCCCCGCAGCCCGCGCCGTCGGCGGCCCCGACGAAGCGGCCGGTGCGGGAGCACCACGAGGAGTGTGACGAGGAGCTGTACGAGGGCGGGAACTGCACCTGCTGGTCCATCGAGCGGTTCGGGCCTCCCTCCGAGCGGGAGGGCTACGGGGACGACTTCTGACCGCTCCCCCGCCGCTGCACGAGACCCCGGGCCCTGTCGACAGGGCCCGGGGTCTCGTGCTGTCGGCAGGCCGGCTGTTCGGCTTCGGATGTTCGCGAGAACCTGCAACGCCGGGTGCAACACGCGGGCCGCCCCGGCTCGCTGCGGGCATTCCCGCAGGTCAGGTGCGAAACGCGGGCCCGTTGCGCTCGTGTTGCGCGGTGATGTTTCACCGGGTGTTGCCAGGGCGGCCGAAGTGGCCGGAAGCCCTGCCCACCCCCGCCCTGCGCTGACACACTCGTCACTTCTGGATCACCGAACGTCGACGGAGGATGCGTTGAGCCAGCAGGAACAGCCCTGGCAGCCGGGCCCGAACGATCTGCCCTTCACCACCCACCTGATCAACCCGCACGGCGACCGGCATCTCGGCTTCAACGACGTCGAAGGCCGGTACTACCGGCTGTGGCAGCACAAGGCTCCCGAGCGGCTCCACACCGGCGACGCCATCTTCCTGCGCCCCAGCGACATCAACCAGATCATCAGCTACGCCATGATCTGGGTCCGCAACCACCCCGACGACCCCCGCGGCTACGAGCTCATCGACGAAGTCGCCGCCGGGGCGAAGGGGATCGTCATGCACTTCGCCCAGGCCGCCCAGGCCCCGTCACAGGGTTAAGCCGGCGTCCCGCCCGCCGCGCCCCAGCCCCTCACGAAGGAGGCCAGGGCGCGGCGCTGCTCTTCTTGCCGGGCGGTCTGCTGCGCGAGGACCTGGCGGTCGATGTACGGGTCGACGGCGGCGAGGACCAGGCGGCGGAGTTCGTCCGGCTCCAGCGCTTCGACCTCCCACTGCACCGGGTGCTCGATGTCGAAGCCGTAGCGGCGCGCGAAGGCCGGCCATCTCGGGTCGCCGCGCTTTCCCTCGGTCGCAGGCAGCTCGTAGTCGTGGACGACCTGCTCGTAGGTGAGCAGCACCCGCTCGGTGTGGCTCCAACACGCCGTGCGCGCCGTCCAGTCGCGTTCAACATCCTCACCACTACAGTCGAAATCGCCGACCACCAGGAGGACCGCTTCCCTCGGATCGGCGGCGACGCGGTCGCGGACGACGTCGGCGTAGGACTGGGAGCCGAAGCCACGGACCACCAGGACCGGAATGCCGTACGGGGCCAGCCAGCCGGTGAGGAGCTGGCGGAGGGTGTCCTTTTCCGCAGCGACATAGAGCGCCTGCGACTGGCCGGTCGTGAGGTCCAGGCCGAACCAGTCGGGGCTCTCGCGCAGGAACGCGCCCGCGTCCGTCCAGGCCGGCGGGACGTGGACTTCGCGCAGGGTGTCGATCAGGTCGGGGAAGCGGCCCTCGCGGCGGGCCTGGGCAAGGTGGGAGGACAGGTGCCGGTACATCGACGGCGTGTGCGGCAGCACGCCCTCGGAGGCGAGGCGGTACATGACCTGGCGCAGCGTGACGCCGCCCTCGTAGCTCTCCACGATCTCCCGGGCCCGGTCCACAACGACCGTCCACCGGATCCGCTCACGCGCCATACCGGTACTTGTACCCATCGCGCCGCCGCCGGCCCCACGACCGGAGCTGACCTCTTCCTCACGGCTATCGCGTGGAAAGAGGTGTCGTCGTCCGGGAGGGGCTTGCCCACCAGGAGTGACCTGCGAGAACGGGCGATGTCCGAATTAGGGGGTCCACACCTTCGGTCACACCTACGGTCCCCCGCCGGAAGCAACCGTCCAGCCAACGGTTCAGCCCCCGCTCGGTGCAACCCTCTCCGGGGCGAGCGCGGCCTCCAAGCGGTCCAGCCGTTCGTAGAGGGCGCGGACGAGACGGGCGCGGTTCTGGACACAGTGCACGGTGCCCTCGATCGCCGCGGACAGCCGGCCTTCTGCCTCGCGCAGGACGACGTCGGCGAGAGCCCGGGGCCCGCTGCTCTTGGGCAGCTGGTCGGCGCGGCGCCGGACGTCGGAGGCGACCGCGCGGGCGTGGCCGGTCAGCTGGAGGGCGATCTGCTCGTAGTCGCGTACGGCGACCGTGACCTCATCGGTCCACGCGAGGACGGCCTTGACGAGGCACTCGTACGGTTCGCGGTCGAGCGGGAGCTCCGCCTCGATCAGGCCGTCGGGGTCGTACAGGACCGTGTGGGTGCTGGTGTGCATGGCGGGCCTCGCTGCCGGGAGCGTCTCGTGCGGGTGGCCGGCGGTCACCGCTGGGGGTCCTCGCCGTCGTCGGCCCGGTCGTCCTGGTCCTCGCCGTGCCGACCGAGGAACCGGGCGAAGCCCCGGTCCGCGCGGGCGAGCAGGGCCAGTGAGGGGACTCCGTAGTCGGGCGGCTGAAGGCCGCGGCCTTCCGGGGCCGGGGCGGTGGTGTCGTGGTGCGTGTGCATGCGGCCCCGCCTCTCCGGCTGGTGGTCCGTCGGTGATTTCGACGCTACGCAGCGTTGGTGACTGGCCTCAACGAGATTGCGGGTAATTGCGGCAGCTTCACTCCAAGGCGTCGATCGCGGCCCGGATGAGGCTGCGGGCCGCGTCGCCGTGCACGGCCATCTCCGCGAGGCCGGCGAACGCCTTGGCGTAGTCGGAGAGCTCGCGCGGCTGCGTCACCTTGATCTCCGCCGTCAGAGTCTCCACCACGGCCACGGTGTCGTCGTGGAGGTAGAACGCCTCCAGGGGCCACACGGTGCGCTGCGCGGTGAACGGGATGATGCCCAGCGAGACCGAGGCGAGCGGCATCACGGCCAGGAGGTGGCGCAGCTGCCCGCGCATCGCTTCGGGGTCGGCGGTGCGGTAGCGCAGGACGGACTCTTCCATGAGCACGACGTAGCGGTGTCCCCCCTCGTAGAGGAAGCGCGAGCGGGCGATGCGGGCGGCGACCGCTTCGGCGACGTCGTTGGGGGTGCCTTGGAAGGCGGTGATCTGCTCCATGAGGGCGGTCGCGAAGGCCGGCGTCTGGAAGAAGCCGGGCGGCACGTTGGAGACGTAGACCCGGCAGATGCGGGTCCGCTCGTGCAGGGTGTTCCAGTCCTGCTGGACCTTGCGCATGCCGGTGCGGTGCAGGCGGCTCCACTCCAGGTACATGGAGTCGACCGCGCGGGCGGTGGCGATGAGGTCGTCGGCCTGGTCGTCGGCGCCGCACGCCGCGCACCAGGTACGGATGTCGGTGTCCGAGGGCGGGGCGTCGCCCTTCTGGATGCGGGTGGTCTTCGCAGGGTGCCAGCCGCACCGGGCGGAGAGTTCCTTCCCGGTGAGGCCGGCGTCCTTGCGCAGGTGCGCGAGCCGCACGGCGAGCGCCTCGCGGGCCGCTTGTGCGCTGGACGATGGGGAGGCAGGCACAGGGCTGCTCAGAGGGCCTGGACGGTGTACTTCTCGTGCGGGATGCCGCGTTCCCACACCGTCTCAAACGCGGTTGAGCACAGCGCGACGGCGGCCGGGGCGGTGGTGCGCTCCTTGCCGTCGGTCGCCCAGTCGCCGGTGCCGGTGAAGTGGTGGAACTGCACGAGCCGTTCGTCCAGGAGCCAGAAGTCGCAGCCGGGCAGCGCGATGTCGCAGGCGCGGCGGCGGGGCAGCCAGCGCACGTCTTCCCCGGCCTGGAGATTGAGCGGGGCGATGGCGTGCTCGTAGCGGATGTAGTCGGTGACCGGCTCGGAGACGATCCGCGCCCGGCGCATCACCACACCGCGGGCCACCGCGTCCTTCACGAGCGGCATCCACTGGGGCCAGAACGAGCGGGCCGGATCGAGGTTCGGGACGCCGGTGCGCAGGAAGGTCTCGAAGTCCTCGGCTTCGTCGCCGACCGCGTAGACATCGCGCATCTCCAGATGGACCGCCGTGCGGTGGGTGTCGGCGAGCAGCTCAGCGAACGTCGCGGTGTTCAGCTGCTGCGCGTTCAGCTGCATCGCACGCCTCCCTCAGAATCGACACCATGCGGGCCGGAATCCGGATCACCCGCTCGTGCGCGGGGATCCCCGTCTTGTGGCCGGCCACCCACTCGGTGGAGCCGACCAGGTCCTTCAGGAGTTCGTCGGCTTCCTCGCCCTGGAGGACCAGGTCCGCGCTCTCCTCTTCCACCCACACCGTGGGCGAACCCTCGCCCCCGGTGTTCGGGTCGATCCCGACGAACCGTAACGTCATGGCGCTCTCCCCTGCGACGTGGTTGCGCATAGTTGCGCGCCATGACCGTCCCGCAGTCAGGAGAGCCGGTCAAGAGGACGTCGGTGGAGCTGACCCACGGGTCGCGGAGCAGGTCAGCCCTCGCAGGTCAGTTCGTGTCGACGGTGACCGGCCGGGCGTCCAGCGCCGTACGCAGGCGCTCCGCGACGGCCTGATACCGCTGGACGAAGCCGGGGTCCTTCATCTGGTCCACGGGCAGTCGCCTGTGCTGGTCGGGCCATCGATCAGCAAGCGTCCAGCCCAGTGGGAGCAGCCCGGCCCGGGTCATGTCCCGGTCGACGCCTGCCAGGTAGTCCGCGTCGACGGGCAGCTCGCCGTTCGACTGCCAGATCACTCCGTCCAGCCGGATGGGCAGGCTGGGGAAGCCGAAGAGGAAGCCCAGGCAACGCTCCCGCAGAACCGCCGCGCTCTGCTCGGGACTCAGGGGAACGCCCTTTTCTTCGCCTCCGGGCCCGGGGAGCGCGGTCCTGCAGTCGGCGTCCGGGAAGATGTCGATCTCGCCGAGCACCACGTGCGCCGTCGCGCTCTCCCGGTCCGGGTAGCCCCACCCGGACTTCGGCAGGAGGACGATCACGTCGTAGGCGTCGAGGGCGCCGGCCACCGCGGCCGCGAGCGGACTGCGGTCCGTACGGGGCCAGCCGCGGTCGCTCTCCCGCGAGGGGTGGCGGACCTCCCACATGCAGATGTGGCGCATCAGAACGCCGGGGCCGTCCGGCGAGGCCCACAGCGTGCTGGTGGTCGGCTCCGGCGGGGCGGCCGGCTCTGTCTCCTTCTTGCGGCGGCTCCGGCTGCGCCTCACGCCGCTCATGGTCCAGCGCCAGTAGTCCTCGGCTTCCTCGAGGAGCAGGACCCGCTGTCCGCTGTGTGCCCAGGCCGCCGTGATCCCGCCGACCAGGTGGTAGAGGTTGCCCGAGTGCTCGGCCAGGAACCGCAGGATGTGCGGCGTGCGCGGCGTCGCTTTGCTGGTCTTCGCGCGGCGCAGGGCCTCGGTGTACTTGCCCCCGCTCCGGCTCGCCCGGCGGGCGCTCTGAGCGGCGGTGGACTGGTTCTTCGGCATGACGTACTCCTCTGCCGGACCGGGCCACGCCCCCGGCACCGGCTCGTACGACTGCCGTAGATCACGACGGAACGCAGAACGGTTGGGAGCGGGCCCCGCAGGACCTTGACCCCCGCGTCCGGCGGCGTGGCTCCGGAAGCGGGTGGTGATTGGCAGTACGCACTAGCCGGGCAGGATGCTAACCGGCACGGGAGCACCAGCCGAAGCCACGAGCCGCCGGTTCCCTCGAACGGGCGAGGTCTCTGGCGGCTGGCTCAGGCTTGCCCGCCCGCCGGCTCCCACAGCGGGCGTGCGCGCCCGGTCCCGTCGCAGTGAAAGCACCGGCCGCCCCCGGGCGTGCTCCGGGCGCCGATGGTGCCGGCCGCGTTCTCGAACAGCCGGGTAAGGCCGGCGGTGTGCGCCGCGTGGATCGGGAGCTCCTGCCGTCTGCCGAGCGTGACCTCCAGCGCGACGCCGGGACCGGTGAAGTGGGCGTGGAGGCCGCCGGTCATCGACCGCAGCGTCTCGTGCAGTTCGTGCATCGTCTCCGCGCCGGTCAGCTGCACACGGGCCGTAAGGACGGTGTCGGTGGCCGCGGTGAAGGACAGCAGTCCGGCCGGGCGGGCGAGCGGCCCGACGCGGCCCACCGGGTCGGGGTGGGTGTGCTGGAGCCGGGCCAGGGCGTGCCACAGGCTGCCCGGCAGATCCTGGGGCGCGGTCTCTTCTCGGGTGCGTCTCATGAGTCCTGTCTACGGCTCGGAACTGGCGTGCAGCCGGGTTCGGTCCTTCCGTCCCGTACGGCGACGTCCCGACTTCACGGGCCGTCCCGCCGGGCGGGCGGGGCGAGGCCGGGGCTGGGCAAGCCACCCATCGGGGCGGCTTGCCCAGGCTCCCCTTGGGCTTGCCCGGGTCAGGTCCGCCGGCGGAACCAGCCGCGGCTCCGGTCCGGCTCCGGGTCGTCCTCGGGCTCCGGCGCGGCGTCCGCGAGGCGGGCGGCTTCGGCGGCGGCCTCCTGGCGTGCGACGTCATCGGCCCGGCACGGGCCGCACACCGACTTGTCCCCGGCCCGTACGGCGGTGCGGTGCACGGTGATCTCCTCCCAGCGTTCGTCGGAGAATTTCCGCCCGCACCGCGCGCACACCGGGCGCTGCGCCTCCCGCTGCGCGGCCCGGCGCCGCTGGTCGGCCGCGTCGGCGCGGGCCTCCTGGGCGCGGTAGAGGGCGTGGCCGTCGGGGTTGTCGAGCGCGTCCGTCAGAGTCTGGTCACCCGTACGTCCCAGCCGCCGCCACACCGCCGCACCGGCGCCGTGCTCTTGGAGCTGTTCCAGGGTGGTGATGACGACGGGCACCGCCTGGCGGTAGTCCCGCGCGGTGACCGCCTTCGGGTAGAGGGTGTCGTACCGGCGCGGTGCCCAGTAGCGGCGGCCGGCCTCCTCCAGTACGGCGACCGTGTTGTCGACCTTCGCCTCGGTGGTGTCCGCGAACACGAACGCGAGGGGCACCAGGCCCTCCCGGCCGGTCGGCGGGTAGATCCTGCGCCACAGCCGCTTGTCGTGGTCGACGTGCTCGATCGCGTCCGGCCGGGAGCGGACCAGGTCCACCGTGTGCTTGTCCGCATCCTTCGGCAGCAGCCGGCCCCACTCCCAGTACCGGCGCAGCTTGACGACCAAGTCGTGCGCGTCCTCGGAGCGGCGGTCGATCTCCAGCAGCAGCACCGGCACCCCGGCCTCCGGCGCCCGCACCACCAGGTCCGCCCGCTGCACGTAGCCGTTGCCGAGCCGGTGCGCGATCTCCGTCTGGAAACCGAGCCGGTGACCGATGCCTGCGCGGTGAAGTTCGGCGGCCGTCGAGGTGACCGCCGCGGCGTGGTCGTCGTAGCTGGCCCCGAGCAGCTTCCCGGTGACCGGGTCGTACTTCTCTTCGCGCAGTGCCGAGACCCGTATGCCCTTCGGCTCCAGCAGCTTCTTCGCCTCGCCGTGTCCGCGCTTGGTCAGCACCCACACCTGCCGCTGGTCCTCCCGTACCAACTCGATCCTCACCAGCTGGTGGTCCTCCAGATCCAGGAGGCTGTCCCGCACGAGCTTGTCGTGCTGGTTGTCCGGCCGGGTCAGCTTCCACAACTGATCGGGCGTAGCCCTCTGGAAGATCCCCAGTGCTTGCAAGAGCTCCCGGCGTCGAGGTCCGGTCGAAGTCCTCCGGTGCTGAGGCTGCCTTGCTACATCTACATGAGGGTTGTCGGACCTGCGACGGCCCCCTGTCCGGCGGGCCTGACCTGCGGAAACGCCCGGCTGCTGGCGTCGGGGCGCGGAGGGGGTGATGGAGGGGCCCACGGAGGGGGCCTCTCCGGTCTGGTCAAGGGTCCGCTCAGGCTCGTTGGCGGTGCTCGCCACGGGGTGCTCCTGGAAGGTGGGGCGGGCCTATCCCGCCATTCACCTTCTACTGGTGCGGCTTTCGGCTCGTGTGTGACGCCGACCTTGGAAAACCTCTCCGTCGTAACCGCATCGTGATCAACCGGGAGAGGGAGAGTTCTCCCCCGCCAGCGGCCGGACTCGTCCACAGGTCCGCAGTTCGAGGGTGGCTTCGAGGTCACCGCGATCAGCGCGGCGGCCCGTACATGAGGAGCTGTCATGCCCGAGAACACCGTCACCGCGCCGCTCGCTCCGATGGCACCGGAAGACGTCGCCGACGCGTTCACCTACATCCGGGCGCTGCAGGCCGGCGACATCGACACCGCCTGCGCGGTCGCCGAGGACATCGATGGTGCGAGCCTGCACCGGATGCTCCTGGAGGTGGCCGCACGCGTCATCATCCCGGTGACCGCCGTGGACGAGGACTGCGACGGGGCACCGTGCGCGCACTTCTTCCTGGCGGCGGCGCTCGGGCGACTGCTGCTGGAAGTCCTGTCCGTCGACCGCGTCTGCCCGGTGTCGCCCCCGGGCATCGCCCAGTACATCGCCCGCTTCGCCGAGGACGTCCTCACCGAGGAGCCCGGCGACGTCGCCGACGTACTCCGCCAGCTGGAGGCCGCCGGGATGGAGCAGGCGATGGAAGCGCACCCGGTGCACGGGACCACCGCGTAAGGCGCATCCGGGACGGCGGTGGTGCGGCGCACATCGGGACCGCACCACCGCACCGCGCCGGGCTCGCCGCGCGTCGGCGGGCCCCATATCACACACCCCCTTGTCCGCGACCTGATCGGAAGTCGGGACCGGGTCTGACAAGGGGAAACGTGCCGGATAGCGAACCTGGTCTAGGAACGACGCGCGCCCGCCGAAACCTGGACAAGGGGTGGGCCGGCGGTGCGCGCACCGCACCGGTGCGGTGCGCGCGCGCCGGACATCGTCGGATGGTGCGCACCGGGTGCGGTGGCGGACATCGCGGTGCGCACCCGAGTGGTGTCCATCGTCATCCGGTGCGCACCACGGTGGAGTCCACTCGGTGCAGCCCATCGGGTGGAGTCCACCGAGTGGAGCCCACTCGATGTCGTGCATCGCCACCGGATGCTGAACATCGGGGGCTCCACTCGGTGGACGATGCCCGGCGTCGTCACCACTGGCTCTGTCCACGAGATTGGGTTCTGCACACATTCCGTGAGCGATCTTGAGTCCGGCCTCACCGGACCCCGGTGACACGTGGTCCGCGCAGCTCACATGGCGCGCGCGCCTTCTGCTGGCGAGAGCCAGCGAGATCTTTCACGGAATGTGTGCCAGAACCCGAGTCTCGGGCTCTGGCTCAACCTCTGTGGTGGCGGGCCTTCAAGCGAACGGCTGGACCACTGGCTTGGCATCGGAGTCGTACACAAGTTCAGCAAGTTGGATGAGGAAGCCGTAGGTTGCCAGCCGCCCCTGGATGCGAATGAAGTAGGACCGGCTGGAGCACTTGAAGATTTCCCGGCGGCGCGCCTTCCAGCGGCTGTGCTCGTATGTGGTCGCTGCTTGCACAAGAGCCGTCTCCGCCTCTTCCGTGCTGCCTTCAAATTCCGCAACGGTCCGCGCGTCACGATCTATCTCTGCAACACCGCCGACAGGTACGGCTAGCACTATCCATCGGGGCATCCGCCGATCGTTCCTTCTCCCTTGGCGTCGCCTGCCGCGACGCACCACGGTCAGTGTGGCAGGCGAGCCGCGGCGCCGGATCCCCTGCCACAGAAGTTGAGCCAGAACCGAGTCTCGTGAACAACGCCATCACCACAGCCAGGTGTTGGAGTGCCGTACCCGAGACAGGGCGCGGGCATCCCGGCGCGCGGCCGCGTTGCCGATCCGGCTCTGCCGGGAGCGGGGCCGGCGCGACTGCCCGGCGGCCAACCGGCGCTGTCCGGCATCTTGGAGCCGTCGCCGCTGCTTGCGCAGCTCCGCCTTCTTCGCCGCCTTCGACTTCGGCGCCCGGGGCCGCTTCCAGACCGGCTGCCACCCCGCGGGCTCATCAGGCTCGGGCTCCTGGTCCTCTTCGAGCGCGGCGGCCATCTTCGCGCGGGCCGCGTGGGCGCGTGCGAGTGAGCGCACCACGTCACCGACGCCCTTCAACACGACCAGCCACCACCGCCCCCGGCCGACCGGCCGGGGGCTTCGTGCGTCCTGAAGGAGTTCGCCGTGCCCACCTACGAGGCCCTGCCCCGCTTCACCACCGACCTTCACCGCCTCACCCCCGAACAGCGCCGTACCTTCCATCGCGTCGTCACCCGCTCCTTCGTTCCCGACCTCCACGCCGGACAATTCCGCAGCGGCCTGCGCATCAAGCGCGTCCGCTGCGCGCCGGGCGTCTACGAGCTCACCTGGTCCGGCGGCGGCCGGGCGACCTGGTCCTACGGGACGGAACGCATACGCGGCGCGCACATCATCTGGCGCCGTATCGGAGGCCACGGCATTTTCACCAGCCCGTGAGTGATGCTTCTTCCCCCTGGGGCTGTCTTCGTACGAGAGGATCGGCGTGTGGAGAACGAACCTGTGATGCCTCGCGAGGAACGCCGCCCGTACTTCGCCTGTCCGGCCTGCGGAATCGTCGGTGAGCCGGACTCCGTCGACTACTGCCTCACCCCTGACCGGGAACACGTCGACCGGACCGTGCCCATGACCGTGAGCTGCGGGTCCTGCCGTACGTACTCCCCCATCGCCGCAGTCGACGTCCTGGACCGCGACGCCGAGCACACGTGCTCCCGCTGCGGGCACCGCACCGCTTGTCCCTCAATCGCCGACCGGGCCATCTGTTGGGGCTGTGGCCTCAACGCGCCCGGCCCTGCTTCCGTCGGCGCCCGCGCCGTCTACCTGCACGATGTCGAGCGCAGTGCCGCCCAATGGGCCACCGCTCAAGTCCGCATCGCCAAGGACGACGCACGCGACCGCGGCGGACTGCCCGACTGGGCCTGGTAGGACGGGTGAACCGGCTGCGCCTCTGTCCGGGGCAATGGGCCCGACTGGATGACACCACAGGGCGGCCGGTGCCAGCCTGATCGCATGACTGCACTTCCTCGGCGCCGGGTGTACGGATCCGACCACGACGACCCCGACCCCTACGAGCAGCCCGGCCACGAGTACGTCGAGCTCGTCGGCGGCCCACTCGACGGCCAGCTCGTCGACGTCACCCGCTGGGCACCCGCGGACCGGGCCACCGGGGCCATGCTGATCACGAAAAACGGCACGTACGGGGCCGGCGGCCGTGCCGAATACGAGGCCCGGCCCGGCGAGCCCCGCCTGTGGGACTGGGTCGGCGACGTCCCCTGACCTAGGTCAGGGTCGGGCCGTGCGCTGAGCGGCTGCCAGGTCAACACACGCAGGATCTCGGCACTTTGCGCTCGCCCGCCCCGCAACGGTGCCCCACCCGGAGGGCACGACCGTGATGGCGACGTCGCCGGTGCCGGTGAGGCCGCACCGCGCCGCTCTGATCAGGTCGTCGAGCACGGCCAGGCGCAGCGCGGCCAGGCCGTGCTTGGCGACCTCGTCGTCGATCCATGCTCTCCGGGCGACGTGGACGACCTCGGGGCCGTCGGTCTCGGGTCCGTCGGTCACGGGCGTCTCCTCGCTGGACTGCTCGGGGCTGCGCTGAAGAACCTGGGTCGGGGCAGCGTCTTTCGTGTGCTGATGAATCCTAGGTCCGGTCCGGCAGCTAGGTTGGGCGAGCGGAGAACTGGGCTTGTCAGGGGAGGAATTACGGTATGGCCGATGCGATGACACCGGATGGCATCTTGCGTGCCTGCGCCTTCCTGGAGGCTGTGTGGCGCGAGGACGGTGCGGCCATGACCACGCTCCTGCGGCACGAGCCCGGCGAGCAGCCGACACCGGTCCTGGTCGCGGGCCTTGGCGACCTCATCATGCAGGCGATGCTGCCCGCCCGGCTCGGGATCCATGACGGCATGCCCGCGGACGAGCTCGCGGCCGCGGCGGAGAGGCTGGACAGCGATCCGGCCGCGCAGGTCTCCGTCGTGCTCAGCGAGACCCTCAAGGCGCTCGCGCCGACCGCTGCGCCGGAGCAGGCCGCGATCATCGCCCGCTCCCTCATCGGCTATCTCATCGCCATCAGTGAGGCGACCGAGGACCATGTGCTGCCGCTGATCAATGGCCTGCGCGAGGCAGCGCTTCGGCGCGGCAGCACCATCTGACCTCAGTCGGCAGGCCGGCCGGCGAGAGGCACTTCGGCGATCGGCTCCCACATGATGTGTCTGCCGTCGTGCCACTGCTCGACGAGGTGGATCCGGTCCGCGAACACGGTCCCGGACAGCGGCTGCTCGATGTCCGCCAGCGCGGCCTTGAGGGTGACCGCGTCAACGTCCTCGGCCCCGTCCGTCGTGTAGGCGAGGGACATGTGGGGGTAACGGCTCGGCGCCGCCTTGAACGCGGCCCCGGTGCTGCGTGCCGTCGCCTGGGTGACCGCGTCCACGATCCCGTTGAACACACGGCCCGGCCATCCACTGATCTCCACGGCAACCGCGCCCACAGCCGGCCGGTCGAACGTCAGCGTGAACGGCTCCACCGACCGCGCGTAGTCCCCCACCTCCTTGAGGAGCGCGTCCGTGTCGGCGTCGTCGATACCCAGTCCGACGGCGTGCACGAGCGTGCAGTGCATCCCGTCCACCGGCACGCTCGCCAGCCCCCGCGGGGCAGCAAGTCCCTTGTACGGTGCAGCAATCGCCCCGGCCTCGGCCAGGGTCGGCAGGATGTGCCAGTGCAGATCCCGGCGACCCGCCGGCCAAACCCGCCCCACCCGCTCGAAGAAGCTCTCCATCAGGTGTTGTCCTCGCAGTCGGATCGGCCCGCCACCGGGACCCGGACCCAGATCTCGGAATCGGCCGGCAGAACACCGCTGACGCCAGCGTCGGCGGCCGTCGCAGCCACCTCGATCACAGCCTGACGGGTCAGCCGCCAGTCGTGGGTCCTGTGCCCCTCCGGGCAGGTGATCCACGTCTCCTCACCACACGCAGTCAGCGTCAACCCCGTACCGGCCTCACACACAGCGCAAAGCACCGGCATCCGAGGGGAGTCCACGACGCCGGGGTAGATATAGACCGCCGAGCCGGCGGTCCGCACCTCATACAGCTCCGCGTCCATCCATGCCCTCCCCTGCCGCCAGTGTCCTGCCCATCCTCTCGTTGCCGCGCGGGTCTGCGCTACCCGCCGCCTCAGGCCAGCGAGGGCTACCCCAGCCCTCACACACCTCACGCGAAGTGCTCCGGGGCCACCACTCTCGGACGCCGCGTCAAGATCCAGTCCGACGAAGGATGTCAGGACCGGCCCGACGGCTGCGGTTCTCCCGGCCTTGGCGCCGGGAGAACCGCGCCTGGGTCACCGGCGGCGCAGGGAGATGAACAGATCTGCCGCCATGCCCAGCACCGTCACGCTGCCCAGGCCGGCGCCCAGCGGATCCCGCGTGTCCGGGTAGGCGTAGACAAGGAACGCGACGAACCCGGACGCCATCAGGGCCACCACGACGCCGATCGCGGTCATCGCGGCCGGCACCCACCCGAGCGAGGCCGGAACGGGCGGGACCAGGGCGGGATCGGGGTCGGGATCGGGAGCTGGCGGAATGGTAGAAGCCATTGGCTGTCCTCGTTTCAGGTTGGCGCGGTGCGTGCTCGGTAGGCCCAGGCACGGTATGGGCGAGTACGGGCTGGCTGCCTCCGTGCATTTGTTGTGTGGGGGTCAGACCCGGATGTGACGCCCAATCACTCGATGTGTCTGCACAGGTGATCTGCGCTGCACTTCGCGAACCGTTCGGCATTCTGCGGAATGTGTGCCGCACGTCACAGAAATCTGTTGACGGCGGATAACACGAAGGACTTGAGGAGTAACAGCGCAACCCGGCGGACGGGCCCGGCTCTGCCATTGCCGGGCACCCACGGGGAAGCTGTGACCTGCGACTTCAGGCTTGGGTCAGCAATTGGGTCAGGGGAGAAGGACAGCCAGCGGGCCAGCGCGTTCGTGTCCGTGGTTGTGTGTCATTTGGTCGCTGGTAAGTTGCCCGCATGGCAGCAAGCGACCACGAAGAAGTCACAGAAAAACTAATCGTTAACCTCACGCCCGAGCTACGGCGTGATCTGAAGATCCGGGCTGCGGAGCGGGGCATGAACGTCTCGGATGCCGCCACTCATGCTCTTGCTCTTTGGTACGACGACCAGGGAGCGCCGCAGGTAGAGGTGAAGGGCGCGAAGTCCTGGGGCACGTACCTTCCGGCGGGGGGAGTTGCCCGGTTCGCAGCTGAGTGCGACAGTCGCCAGATCACCAAGGTTCAGGGCATTGCTCAGGCGATCAGCCGGTGGCTGTTGGAGCATCCGTCTCCGGCCAAGCGGCTGTTGGCGCAGCCGGTGCAGCGGATCTTGGTCGCGTTGCAGAAGGGCGGGGTCGGGAAGTCCTTTGTGGCGGCTGGTCTTGCGCAGGCGTTCGCGGAGCTCGGCCTGAGGGTTCTGTTGATCGACTACGACCCGCAGGGCCACATGACGCGGCGTCTGGGGCAGAAGCTGATCGCGATGGACAGTGGTGCGAGTCTGCTGGAGCACATGCTGGGCAAGGCTCGTCGGCATTTGCGGCGGTCGATCGTGGTGCTGCCGCAGGAGCGTTTCCAGGGGCGCCTGCACTTGCTGCCGGCGTGCAATGACGCGTTCCTGTTCGATGCGGTGATGAGCTCGATGCGCACGGGTCGGGAGGAGTCCCTTGCCCGGGCCCTGGAGCCGGTCGAGAAGAACTACGACATCGTCATCCTGGACGGTCCTCCGAGCCTGGGGCTGTCCATGGATATTGCGATGCACTACGTGCAGCGGCGCGAGGGGGAGCTCGCCGACCGGTCCGGCGTGCTGATGCCGGTGTGGGCGGACACTCCGTCCTTCGAGGCGTACGACCTCTTCGACAGTCAGCGTCGCCAGCTGATGAAGATGACCCGGGTCCAGGTGGACGAGATCGGCTTCGTCCTGAACGCCTACGACGCGCGCCGCGGGGCGTCGGTGCAGAAGAAACGGGAGGAGTGGGAAGAGCGCACGAGCCCCGGCGTGCTGCACGTCTTCGGGGACCTGAAGGAGCAGCGCGATGCGACAGATCGCCATCAGCCGCTGTTCGACTGGGCTCCCGACTGCGAGCTGGTGCATGGGCTGCGCGACATCGCGAAGGAGCTGGCCGCATGAGCAAGAAGGACAACGTGCCCCGCTACCAGAGCGAGGAAGCCCGCCCTGACGAGCCGTCGCGCAACGACATCCTCAATCACTACGGCCTGGCTACCGGGGTGGAGAGTGATGAGGAGCGGGAGATGCGCGAGTGGGAGGAGGAGCAGGCGGCCCGGCTCGGGGCAGGCGGCACAGGGGCGGGCCGGGCAAGGTCGGTCGGCGCGGCTGCGAAGCCTGCGGCCGTCTCGGCGCACTTCCGGGTAACGGTGGCTGACCTGTCTCCGAACCCGGACAACCCGCGCGGTGACATCGACCCCAGCGACCCGGAGTTCCAGGGCCTGAAGAAGAGCGTGTCGAGCATCGGGGTGGCCCAGGCTCTGACGGTTTGCACCCGTGAGGCGTTCATCGCTCATCATCCGCAGCACGCGGAGGTGGTCAATCGCCGGTATGTCGTAGTGGCGGGTCACCGTCGTCTACATGCGGCCTGGCTGGCGGGCTGCGAGGACGTGCCAGTCCTGGTCAATGACGCCGCGGCAGAGAACCCCCTTGTGTGGGCGGTGGCGGAGAACCTTCAGCGGGTCGGTCTCAACGCCATGCAGGAGGCCCGGACGTTGAGCGTGCTCACGCTCAAGCCGCCTGCCGGGCAGGGGCTGTCGCAGACGGTGGTAGCCAGCGGTATCGGGAAGACGCAGGGGTTCGTCTCGCAGCGCGTCGCGCTGCTGAAGCTCGTGCCTCAGCTCCAGGAGCTGGTGCTCGCTGGGAAGCTGAAGGTGAAGCGTGCGGCATTGCTCGCCAAGCTACCCAGCGACGAGCAGGAGGCTGCGGAACAGGCGCTGCGCAGCCTGGTCCCGGCGCTGCAGTCGGAGCTGGACGGCGGGAAACTCAACGACGTCCGCCTCGCCCTGAAGGTGGCTGGTGTGCCCCGGGCACACCAGCTGGAGGCCCGCGCCAATAAGGGGGAGGTACCGGCGCCGGACACGGCCCCCGCAAGCGTGGGGGAGTCAGGGACCGGTCGGGAGCCGGCAACAGGGTCAGGGATTCCTGTCCAGCAGGACAGCACTACCGTCGCGGCCGCGATCGACCATGGACCTGGGACACCAGTGGTCACGCTGCACAACCCGGACCAGATCGCTGACGACCTCGCCCGCTACCTGCCGAGCAACGACCTGACGCGGCTCACCGAGCTGCTCCTGGAGCGCACCACGCAGGCGCAGACTATTACTGAGTAATAGCCGCACCAGGGCGCAGCTCCTTCGCCCCCAGCTATTACTGAGTAATAGCTGGGGCATGCCGACGGCCCCGTCCTCAACGCAAAAAGCGGCCCTCTCCTCCCGGACAGTTCCGGGGGAGAGGGCCGCTGGGCTTGGCTGGTTACTTACAGCGCAGCCGGGTCTTCGGTGGGGACCTCGTACACGTCGATGACGTCCTCGCCGCCGGACCAAGTGCCGGGGGCGTGACGGAAGCGCGGGTCGTACCGGTCAGCTGCGGACTGCTCCGACGTGGTGGGGGTGGTCGGCGGCGATCTCCTGCCATCGGCGGGTCTCGCCCGCGCCGGTGTGCCGCACTCGCACCGCGAAAGTGCAGTCAGGGCAGCGGAACGACCGGGTGGCCAGCCGTGTGACCAGCCCTGTGCCCAGAGTCAGGAAGACCGATCCGGTGGTGGCGGTGCAGGCGACGGCGACCATGGGGCTCAGGTCGGACTGGGCCAGCTCGGCGGCGATGGGATAGGTGAGGCCGGTCGCGGCGGCGAACGCGGCCGCCAGGGCAGCGGTGTTGTGCTTCACGGAGTGTCGTCCTTTCGGTGGGGGCGGGCGCCGGTCGGCGCCCGCCGAAGTGCTGCTGCGTGTCGCGAGGTGGTCAGGCCGGGACGGGGGCCGTGGTGTCGAGTCCGGCACCGAGCAGCAGGCCGCGGATCGACTGCTCGTACTCGCCGGTGCGGATCCGGTCGAACATGAGCTGACCGGCTACCAGGCAGCGGGCTCGCAGCTGGATCAGGGAGACGGCGTGAGGGTCGGCGCCCGCGTCGGTCGCGGCCTGGGTGGCAGCATCTCCGGCGAGCTGGGTGGCTGTCTGTAGGGCAGCCTCGCGCCGGGAGTACTCCGCTCGGCAGCTCGCCCAGCTGGTCAGCGCGCGGGTTTTCTGCACCCGCGTCTCCCACACCTTGTACATGCGGTGCATGCCCTCGGGGTCCGCGACCCACTGGTCGGCCCACTGCCGGACGAGGTCGGGCAGCTGGGCGAGGACGGCCATGACCTGCTTGCCGCGGTGTCCGAACGCGTGCCACGGATCGGCTTCCTCGATCACCCGCAGCTGGTGGCAGAGCACCCAGTACGAGTACCCGTGCCAGGTGCCGGTCTCTCCGAGCGGCTCGACGACCCACAGCCGTGCCGGCCACTGCACGCGTTCCAGGAGCTCGCCGGGACGGGTGTAGGTCCGGAAGTAGCTGAAGGCGGTCTCGTCGTACCAGGGCTTGCCCGGAGTGGGGTGGTTGACGACCTGACCGATGTGGTCGGCGAGGTTGACGGTCGGGATGGGGTCGCCCGTCCGTACCGGGTACGCGTACCCGGCTGCGTTGCCGATGCTGGGCGGGACGGTGCCGTCGGGCCGGGTGGCCATGTAGTGGACGACGGGCCGGGTGCTGTGTGCCATGACTTCCTCCAGGTCGGTCAGGAACGTGCAGGTGGTGAGTGGTTGGTTCAGCGGCGCGTGCCGCGGCACAGGGCGCCGGACGTGGCGAGGAGTTCGGAGATCAGGTGCACCGCGGCGAAGCCCTCGCGGTGGAGCTGGTCGGTGTCGGGGAGCAGCTGGTGGTGCTCGCGCACGATGTGCAGGGGGACCACACGGTCGCGTCCGGCGTTCTGGGCTTCTACCGTCGGCAGCGGGACATCGAACAGGACGGCGACGGCGGGCCGCTGCCAGTAGCGGGCGCGGGCGAGTAAACCGGCCCTGACGTGCGGGAACACGTTGGTGGAGTCGACCAGCACGTTCAGTCCGCGGGAGAGGCGTGCGTCCAGGAGCAGGTTCTGGATCTCGGCGGCGACCGGTGTGGCGGACTGGTCGGCCTCGGAGTCGGTGGCCAGGCGCCGGTAGACGTCCAGGCACACGCGCCAGGTGTCCGGGTAGCGGGCGGCGAGGGTGGACTTGCCGCTGCCCGGGGGACCGATCAGGACGCACAGGGCGCCGGCGGGGAGGTTCAGCGGATTCATCAGGTCCTTCAGCCCCCGTCCGTGCTGTGTCTCCAGCCGTGCCCGGCCACGCATTTGAAGGTGTGGGTGGACAGCAGTTGGAAGTCGCCGCGGTCGTCCCAGGCGTGCGTGCCCTCCACTGGGGGCTCACCGCACTGCCAGCAGGGCTCCCGGCCCGCCAGCTCGTATGCCGCCAGCGGACGAGGCTCGGTGGACCGCGAATTCCGTGCCGGCGCCGGGCGAACCGGCTTCGGGGCCAGGAGCGCGGCCACATGGTCCACCGGGGCGGGCGGCGAGTGCACCGTGTCTGGTGCGCCCCGCCTCGGCCGCTTCACCGCGGCCAGCAGACGACTCCTGGCCCACGTCATCGCCATCACCTGACGATCAGGTGGTCGGGGTGGCCGTTGGTCATGTGGTCCACGCACTGCGGGCAGTCCTCGCGCGGACCGAGCCCGGCGTGGGCCTCGCGGCTGGCGTAGGCGTGGTACCAGCACTGCTGGCACTCGCCCCTGGGCGGATTGGTCGCGCGGCGGTTGGCCATGACGACTCCTTCCTTCACGGATCAGGCGGCAAGCAGGTGCTTGGCCGGGGGAGCGATGTAGGTAGCGGGGTCGGCGGGCGTGCCGTCGTAGCACTCCAGGCAGGACCCCAAGGTCTTGAGCGGGAGACAGTGGAAATAGCGTCGGCCGCAGGGGCCGGTGCATGTCTGGCGTGCGGCCATCGCTTTGTCGAGCGCGGCTTCCTTCGCGAGCGTCATCGGGAGCTTCGGCTTCGCCAGGTCGATCCGGTACAGCCAGGCGAAGCGCCCGCCGCGGCGGCATTCGATGCGGGCGGCGGGCTCCTGGCCGCCGGGGCGTAGGCCCATGTCCCGTAGCTGGCGGCGGGTCGCGAGGTTCGTGCGTCCGGCCTGCGTCCAGCGGAAGACCGGTAAGGAGTCGTCGCCGGGGTCGTTCAGGTCGACGTCGACCATCTCGTCGCCCTGGTGGTGGTTGTCCATCAGCGGGTCCAGGGGGTGGGGAGCCGGTGGGGCGGGAGCGGGTAGCGGGGGCAGGGGCGGGCGGGTCGCGGTCGGCCGATCCTGCGGCGCGGACGAGACGGGAGCACGAGCGGGTCCTCCATACGTCGGGGCGGTGCAGTACTGCGCCCCGCCGGGTTGGCCGGCGGGGCGCGGGATGGGGCGGGGTGGGCCGGTCGGCCTGCCCGGTCCTCGCCCACCGCGTCGGTGGGCGAGAGCCAGGCAGGGCGGTCGGAGCTGAGGGTCAGAGGGCAGCGGAAATGAACGTGAGGGCGAGGGCGGCCGCGCTGCCGAGGGTGAGGGTGGCGCCGGCGGAGGCCCACCAGTAGTGGCCCATCGCCTTGGGGTCGCGGAGGTCGCTGAGGGCGTCGGCGAGGTGGGCGTGGAGGGCGACCAGCGGGGTCAGGGTGGTGTACCAGCGGCCGAGGCGGTCTATGCGGCCGGCCGCTTCGTCGTCGGGGAAGTGGCCGCCGTGCATGGTCTGGCGGTGGGCCTCGCCTTCGGCGGCCAGGTCGTGGATCTGATGGACGACGGGGCTGGTGGTGCGGCAGACGGTGCAGCGATAGCGGTAGCGGCGCACGGGGTCTGGGTCTCCTGGTGGCTGGGGTGGATGGCGCAGGACAGTGCAACGCCCCGCTGGAAGGTTCCGGGCGAGGCGACGGGTCGGGTGGGGGTGAGTGGTCAGATGCCGAGGATCCGGGCGCGGTGGCCGGCGAGGCGGAGCATGGCGAGGGGCTGGCGTGCGGTGGGCTGGCTGTCGTTCCAGGACGGGATGGTCTGGGCGGTGGGGTAGGCGATCTGGACGATGTCGAGGAGGAAGGCGGCGGCGCGGTTGGCGTCGGGGGACTGGGAGTTCGGGGTGCTGCCGGCGGCGACGCGGAGGGCGCCGAGGAGGCAGAGGGCTCCGGTGGGGTTGCGGCAGGTGCGGCCGGTGGCGGCCCAGCCGCAGGTTTCGAGGAGGTGGAGGGCTCCGGCGAGCACGGCCGCGATGGGGGAGGCGGTGGTCGGGGCCGGAGGGATGTGGGTGGTGAGGGTGTTCAGGTAGTGGGCGGTCTCTGCCGCGCTGTGCGTCGGGTGCGGTGTGGGCGGGCCGGTGAGGGGGACCGCGGGTGCGGGGGCCGGGGTCCATGTGGGCTGGTACGGGCGGGGGCGGGTCCGGGTGAGCACGGGTTGTTCCTTCCGGGGGTGTGCGACGGCCCGGGGCGGGTGCCCCGGGCCGTCGTGTGCCGGTGTGTGGTGGTGGGTCAGTTGTCGTCGGCGGGCAGGGCGTAGAGGCCCTCGATGCCGTCGGGGTTGATCACGGCTCCGGTTTCGCGGAGCTTTTTGAGGACGCGGTCGAGCTGGGCGGCGCCTGCCTGGGTGAGGTCGAGGATCTGCTTGCGGCGCAGGGCGCCGCCGCCGGTCTCTTCCAGGACCGCGAGGACCTTGTCCTCGACCGTTTCCTTCGCCGGGGCAACCGGAGCGGCGAAGGCCGGGGCGGAGGACGACCGGGTCGAGGACGGCGCGGCGGGTGCGGTCGGGGTGACGGGGGCAGTGGTGTCGACGCCGGTGAAGTCGAGTTGGACGACGCGGGTGGGGTCGTAGAGGGCGGAGAGGTCGGGGGCGTAGGAGGTGCGCATCATCTCGGCCATGGCTCCGGGGCCGGCGCCGTATCCGAGTCCGTAGGTGCGGCGGGGGTCGCCGTCGGGGACGCCGTCCAGGCTGAGTTCCCTGACCCAGGTCTGTGGGATCTGGGAGGGGTCGACGAGTCCGAACTCGTCGGGGAGGTCGGCCAGGTGCTTCTGGCCGGAGGAGGTGCGGAGCATGACCAGGGTGCCGCCGCCGATGAGGTTGGTGCGGACGGCCTGCGAGCCGCCGAGCTGGTCGAGGTTGACGATCTGGTTGGCGAGCACCAGGGAGAAGCCGAGCGCGCGGCCGAGGGAGGCGAAGTCGTCGACGATGGCGACCGCTTCGTCCTTCACCGGCGAGTTCTTGTTGAGCAGGCGGGACGCCTCATCGAGGACGACGACGGTCAGCGGACGTTCCGGGGTGTGGGTGAAGGTGTTCTGCCCGGTGCCCTCCAGGTCCTTCTGGGCCTGCTTGAGCTTGGCGTGGGCGGCGCGCAGGGCGGTCATCGAGCCGTCGATACCGAAGCCGTGGATCGCGGCCATGTCGTAGGTCTGCTTGCGGAAGCTGTTGCCCTTCGGGTCCGCGAGCACGAGCGCGTACCCGTTGGCGTGGCAGGCCAGGGCGAGGACTTCGATCAGCGCACTTTTTCCGGAGCCGGTGGCCCCGGCGATCATCATGTGTTTCGCGCCGTCGCCGGGCTCGCACAGCTGGACCAGGACCTCGGTCATCGTGACGTAGCGGCCGATGGAGATGTAGCCGCCGTCGGACGCCTTCAGGGCGTCGAGGGAGGGGATGGGCATGCCGTCCTCCAGGGGGTTGCGGTCCATGACGCGGACGATCGCGCGGGTGGGGTCGGAGGTGGTGACGTAGGAGATGAGGGAGAGGCGGTCGACGCCGAGGGCGGCGGCGAGGTCGACCAGGTCCGGGGTGGGGACGCGGCGGCGGTCGGCGCGGACGTAGGCGCGCCATCCTCCGCCCTGCTCCGCGGTGTTGACTCCGACGTTCTCCAGGGTGGTGCCCGGCAGCGGGCGGCCGGGGGCGGCAACGTACGCGGCCCAGACACCCTGGGGGGTGGAGTCGTCGACACCGGCCGTGGGGGCGGGGGCGGTGGAGAGGACGGACACGATCCGCTCGCCGGAGTTGAAGCCGTCGGCGACGGTGACCCAGCCGTCGGGGCATCCGTAGACCTGGGCGAGGGTGCCCTGGCTGACGTGGGCCGAGACGGTCTTGCCGAGGGGGGACAGGACGCGGCCGGTCCAGGACCCGTCCGCGGCGACTTCGATGTCCTTGAGGAGGTGGTCGGGGGCGACACCGTTGGGGCCGCCGATGTACTGCCACATGTGCAGGATCCGGGCCACGGATCCGGTCGGGCTGATCTGCTGCGGCAGGACCGGGCGCGGCGGCTCGGTGGTCGGGGCGGCCGGTTCCTCGGCCGGGGCGGGGGTGGGTTCGGGGGCGGGCTGGCGGTAGAGGAGCTGCTTGCGCAGCTGCCACACGGTGAATCCGGTGGCGGCCCACCAGGCGCCGGACATGACCGTGTATCCGGCCTGCGCCCAGGAGGGGGCGAACACCGTACTGAGGAGGGCGTCGGGGCCGGCCGCGCCGTCGAGGAATCCGGCGAGGAGGGACAGGAGGGACGCTCCGGAGGCCGAGACCAGCGCCCATGCCTGGCGGCGGACGAGCGAGGTCTCGGGGAGGTTGAGTGTGGTGTGGCCGGTGGCCATCCGGGTTCCGGTCACGACTCCGGCCCCGGCCCCGGCGACCAGGGCGGCGGAGATCACACCGGGGATGGAGTCCATCTGCGTGCCGACGGCCAGGGCGGCCGCGGGGGACAGGGCGAGCAGGGCGGCGGCCGTCAGGTCCACCGTGCCGGAGGTGTTCGGCTCGGTGCCCGTGGGGGCGGGCTGGGTCGTCGGCTCGGTCATGAGCCTGTCCTTCCTGTGCAGAGCTGGGCAGGGGGCGGGATGGGGAAGTGCGGGGGTGGGCGGGGACATGGCGGCGGGGGGGGGGGGGGGGGGGGGGGAGAGGGGGGGGGGGGGGGGGGGTCCCCCCCCCCCCCCCCCCCGCGGTGTGCTGGTGTGTCAGTCCTGCCGGCGCGTCATTCCTGCGCGTAGAAGGAGGCGTCGGCCATGGAGACGGCCGAGGCGTCGACCGCTTCCTGGATCCCGCCGTGGTCGGCGGCGGCGCGCTTGCCGACGGCGCGCGCGGCGGCGGCCGTGGCGTCGGTCGCGGACACATAGGTGACGGCTGCCTCGGCGGCGCCGGTCATGACCTGCGCGGTGTCCTGGCACTCGCCGATCGTGGCGGTGTCGACGGCGACCGTCGCGAGCATCTCGGTGACCCGGGCCAGGTCCTTGGCGTATTCCTCGGTGTCGCGGCCGAGTTCGGCGACCTGCTCGGCGTTCGCCCCGACGGCAGAGGACAGGGCCTCCACCTTCGCGACGAGCCGCCGGTAGGTGAGGTCTTCCGCCTCGGTACGCGCCGTGGTGGGTGCGGTCATGAGGGTCTCTCTTTCTAGGAGTTGTAGAAGCGGGACTCGGCGGGGGACGACAGGGGCGAGTCGGCGACGGCCTGGAAGATCCCGCCGTGCCGGGTCGCGGCGTTCGCGGAGGTGGCCTCCAGCGACTCCACCGCGCGCAGCATCCGGGCGTGGAGCTCGTCGGCCGCGGCGCCCTGGACGGTCGCCGCCTCCGCGAGCGCCGTGCACTCGCCGACCAGGCCCTCGCCGCCCTTGACCGCCCGGCATTCCTCGGCGAGGGCGGTGGCCTGCGCGGCGTACTCCTGGGCCTGCCCGTTCAGCACCTTGCAGTCGTCGGCGGCGCTGCCCGCGGTGGAGGCGTAATCGCCGAGGCGGTCGGTGAAGTTCTTCAGGGTCTTCACCTCGCCGCGGCTGATGGTCTTGCGGGCTGCGCCCTTCCCGAGGGTGAGGAGCCCCGTCTTGGAGTCCTCACCGGTCACGGGTACGGGGGTGGCCGGTGCTGCTTCTTTCGCCATGGGCGGCTTCCTTGTCTCGTCGAGTGCTTTCTGTGCCTGCGCCGCCGCGTGCTCGCGGGCGGCCTGGTCCATCGCGTCCTTGAACCCCTGCAGGAACCCCTCGCCGTATGCGCGGGCCGACTGGATGGCGCGGCCGGCGCGGCTCCCGGCCCGCGGCCCGGCGTGCTTGGCCTTGTCGCCCGCGAACGTGCCGCCCGCGCTGGTCGGGCCAGCGGGGTCCGTGGTGGTGGTCGTGCTGTCCTTCGCCCGGCCGGCGGCTTCCTTCGCCGCTTTCTTCCGGGCGGCACGGTCACGGCGGGCGTCCAGCGTTTTGCGTGCGGCGCGCCCCGTCGCGGCCCCGGCCTTACGGGAGCGCTCCTTCCGGCGCTCCAGCCGGTCCGCGTGGGCAGCGTGGTCCGCTTCCTTCTTGGTCTTCTTCTCAGCCTGGCGGGTGGCCTTGTCCTTGGCTGCGGCGTCCTTCTCGGCCTGGCGGGCGGCCTTGTCCTTCGCCGCTGTGTCGCCCTTCCCGCCCGGGGTACCGGTGCCGGATCCCCCGGCGGCGCCTTTGCCGCCGCCGGATCCGCCTGCGGCGCCCTTCCCGTCCTTACCGGAAGCGGGTCCGGGCTTCCTGGGGCCCTTCGTGTTCGCGCCAACCGGGGCTCGTCCCGCGCTCCCGCCCGGCCCGGCGCTCCCGCCCGGCGCTCCCGCCTGGCCGGCGCTGCTCCGCGACCTGGCCTCGTCCCGCACGGCTTTCTTCCGCGCCTTTGCTTCTTCCCGTGCGGCTTTCCGGGCGGACTTCGCGCTTTCTTTGCGCTCTTCTTTTCCGTCGCCCTTCGGGGCGGGCCCGGAAGGGCTGGAAGAAGGTAAAGTGTGGTGCTTTCCCTTGCCTCCCTCGGTGTTCTTCGGGTCGGTCTTTCCTTTCTTTTCGGGGCTGCCGGGGTAATTCCCTGCGGCGATTTCTTGCACGGTCGCCTCGTGGGCGGCCATGTCGTCCTGCGCTTTCTGGTCGCGTCTCGCCAGCCACCCACGGACCGAGTCGGTCGTGTGCTTGGCTGCGGCGCCGACGGCCAGGAGCAGGAAGATCTCCACCGTGACTCCTGTCACTCTGTGTGGACTCTCCCTCTCTCCCTCCCTCTCTCCCTCCGCCCGGGAACCCCGCCCACGGACGGGATGAGGGTTCTTTTCAGGGGGAGGGAGAGAGGGAGGGAGAGAGGGAGAACCCCCATACTGACTACGCGGGGTGACGCTTGGCCTTGATGCGGGAGACGACGAACCAGCCCGCCCCGACCAGGGCGAGACCGCCGAGCAGGGACGCCCCGGACGGCATGCCGGACCCACCCGACGAGGCGGCGTTCTGCATTCCGTCGCTGTCACCCGACATATCCGGAGTGAAATTTGCCGTGCAGCTCTCCAGGAAGTCCGGCTTTTTCCAGTCGGACATTCCCTGAGCGGCTTTGTAGCACTCGGCGCGGGCTTTCTCCGCGCGCTTCGCCTCCGCCAAATTCTCGGCCTGCGCGACCTTACTGGCCTCGATTTCGTGTTTCGTCGCCTCGATTTCCAGGCGCTGCCGCTCCAGACCGATCTGCGCCGACTTCGCCTGCTCGGCGGCCTGCTGCGTGGCGTAGTGCTGGTAGCCCAGGAACGCCCCGGACAGGGCGACGACGGTCACCGCGGCGGCCACCGGGACCATCGCCCGGTTGGTCACCACCGCGGCCAGCGACCGCCCCGCCTTCAGCCCCTTCGCAGCCGGAGTAGCAGCTGCCGGCGCGGTCTCGGCCGGGCGCCGTTCCGGCTCCGGGTCCTCTCTCAAGCTCCGCACCAGGCGGTGGAATTCGTCGTCCGTGCTCATGTACGTGACCTCCAGTGCTGTACTTACGGGGCTGTTGACTGCTTCCGGCAGTCGCAGCGAAGGCCAGCCCGATTCGAGCGGGCTGGCCTTCACTGATGTGTGCCGGACGATCTGTCAGGTGAGGTACTTGTCCGCGTCCTCGGGGCGGAGCAGGCCGGCCCGAGAGAGCAGCCGGATCGCGCGGGGCTGATTGACGGAGAGCTCCGTACGGACGCGCGAGATGGTGACGAAGCCGTTCGCGTCGCGCGGCAGCGTCTGTACAGCGGGGAGCAGTTCCTCATCGGTACGGGCGAGCGTCGCCGTACCGGTACGCCCTGCGGTGGCCGCCTGGGTGGTACGCGAGCGGGCACCCGCCGTACTGGTACGGGCCGTTGGTACGCCGTCGGCCGGGGTCGTACGGGCGGTGACCGTACTGGTACGGGTCTCGCTCGCGTACGTCGCCGAACCTGTACGGCCGGTGTGCTCCGTACTAGTACGCGCGGCCCCGTGCGAGGTGGCCTGTACGCCGCCTGTACGGGTGTTGTACGCGCTGGTCAGACCCGCATTCGCCGCCCCGGGGGCGGTGTGGTGCGAGGCGGCATGTACAGGCTCCGTACCAGCGGCGCCGGACCCCGTACGAAGGGGCGGTGTACCAGCTGACGCGCTGTACAGGTCCGTACCGGATGGGCTTGTACGGGCATGCTGCGTACCGGTCGAACCATCCGTACGAGCGGCCGTACCGGCCGCCGTACTGGTACGTCCGTCCGTCCCGGTCGCCGTGTCCGTACCACCGTGTCCGTCCGTACCGTCGTCGTGCATGAGCGAGTGGACGCGCCAGATGACGGCCACGAAGATCAGTACGACGAAGGTCGTCAGCCACCACGGAGCGGACTGCCCCTCGGGTACGAGGTGCGCCTGCTCCGACAGGTGGAAGACGACGTTCGCCGACGCCATCAGCGCGAGCGCCGCCGGGATGTCCCGCTTGGCGCGGAACGCGGTGACGCAGTAGACGTCGATGGACACCGGGAGCAGCGGGGCGACGTACTGGTTGATGCCGACCATGCGGGCCAGTTCGTACTCGCCGGAGGCGGCGAGGCCGACGCCGGCGGCGAGCGCGATCCAGGGGGCGGTCTTCCACGCCTTGCGGCTGAGGTTCTGGTGCCAGCCGCGCCAGCGGGAGGTGGCCTTCTTGGCCTCGCGGGCCTCGTCGAGCAGTCGGCGGGCGCGGGCCTCATCGGCCTGCGCCCGGTCGGTGATGGCCTTCGCCTTGCGCTCCGCCTCGGTGGTGATGCGGGTCGCTTCCTTCTGGGCGGCCTCGCGCAGCTGCACCGCGACGGTCTTGGCCTCTTCCCGCAGCCGCTCGCGTTGCTTGTCGCACGCCGCCTTGAGCCCGGCGAGTTCGTCGGCGAGTGCCTTGCGCTTGGTGGCGGCCTCCGCGTCGAACTGGTCGGTGAGCGCGCGCAGCTTCGTCCGCAGCTCGGTGCGGGCCTGCTCCGCCTCGGTGTGGACGGCGGCAACGTGGGCGTCGGCCTCGCGGCGCCGGTCGTCGGCGGCCTTGACCGCGTCCGCGTACAGCGCCTCCGCCTCGCCGCGGCGGCCGTCGTACTGCTCAGCCGCCTTCTGGGCGAGCTGGGCGAACCGCTCGCGGGCCTGCTCGACCTCCCGCTGCGCGGCGGCGACCAGGTCGTCGGCCTGTTCCTGGGCGCGGGCGAGGATCTGGCCGGCCTCGGTGCGGCGCTGGTCGACCAGGGCGCCGATCTCGGTGAGATCGGTCTCGGCCAGGCGCCGCAGCTCGGCCACCGCCGTGGCCGTGGCCTCGCGGTCGGTGGCGGCCAACTCGGTGAGGTCGGTGACCTGCGCGCGGGCCTCCCCCACCAGGGTGTCGGCACGCTCGCGGGCCTGGGCCAGGAGCCGGTCGGCCTCGCCGCGCGCCGCCTCCAGGTCGACCTTGACGGCCTGGCGCTGGGCGGTGGCCTCCTGGTCGGCGTTGGCGGTGATGTCCGCGGCGCGGGTCTGCGCCTGGTTCATCAGCACGGTGACCTGATCGTGCGTGTCGGCGACGGTGCGCGCGGCGGCGGTCTCGGCTTCCGCCTGGAGGGCGGCGGCCTGCTCGCGCGCGGTGTCGATGACGTCGGCGGCCCGGTCCCGGGCGTCCGCGACGCGGGCCAGCGCCTCAAGGTCGACGACCTCCGTCTCCGTGTCCGTCGTCGCGGCCGGGGCCGGGGAGACGTCGGGGGTGGGGGAGGCGGTGGGCTGCGGGGCCTGACGGGTTGCCGCCGGCTTCTTGCGGGCGGGGCTCCTCTTGCGGGCGGTTCGTGTGGCGGCCACACCGCCTCCTTCCGGGTGAGTGCCGCCCCGGGCGGGCGGCGGTTCAGGTGGTTCGGTCAGTCGCGCTGGGCGGGCAGCTCCGCCCGCTGGTTGGCGGTCGTGTGCTGCTGGGTCAGCCAGGCGATGGCGGCCGCGGTCATGTCGTCGGCAACGCCGTCGGTGTTCAGCGGGGCGGTGTCGATGTCGCGCATCGCGTCGACGGACGGCAGGAGCCGCATGTAGTCCGGGTTCGCGAAGAAGATCGGCGCGCCCGACGGCAGCGGCGTCAGGTCGTAGGTGTCACCCAGGCAGACCCGGTCGACGCGGCAGACGAAGGTGTGGCCGGCCTGCCCGGTCCAGAACATTTCCGGGTCGCGGTAGAGGACGAACTGGCCCCGGTGGAACTTGATCGCGGGGGTGGTGCTCTGGGCGCTGTCGCGCACGGTAACTCCTTGGCGGTTCAGGTGGTCCGGGCTCTCCGGCTCCCCGTCACCGCCCGACCCGGCCGCCAGGAAGTTGGCGGTCGGTGCGGGCGGATCAGGCAGCCGTCAGACCGTGGCGAGGGGCCGGTGCGGGGCGATGATCTGGCCGTCGGGCAGCAGCTCCCCGGTGTCCTCAAACAGCAGGAGGCCGCTGCACAGAAGGCTCCAGCCCTGCTCCGGGTGAGCGGCCACGACCTGCGCGGCCTCACGGTCCGAGCTGGTGGCCGTCGGGCACTTCGGGACGTGCGTGCACAGCGAGTCCGGCATCTGAGTGGTGCCGGTGGGGGTCGTCGCGGTGTCGAGCTGGTGGCTGCGTTCCATGGGGCTCTCCTGCGGGGAGGAAGGCGGTCCCGGGATTTTCCCGGGCTGGAGACGTACAAAGAGGCCGGTTGCCCGTCGTGCGGACAGCCGTTGTGCGGCGGTGCTGCGAGGTGGGCAGGAAGTTGCCCGCAGCTCCCGTGCGGCGGGAGTCAGGCGGTGCGCTTGCGGGCGGCGCGGCGCTTCATGCGGCGGCGGTCGTCCTCGTCGGTGCCGCCCCACACCCCGGACTCGGTACGGTCCAGGGCGTCCTGGAGACAGTTCTCCATCAGCGGGCAGCGGCGGCAGACAGCCTTCGCTTCCTCGATCTGGAGCAGCGCCGGGCCGGTGTTGCCGATGGGGAAGAACAGCTCGGGGTCTTCGTCGGCGCAGGCCGGGCGGGGCTTGGCGGGCGCGGCGGTGGAGATGGCGTCGTGGTCGTACGGGGCGGTGCTTACGATGGTGAACACATGGGCCTCCCAGAAGGTCCGGTAGTACGAAGCGGCCCCGGGGATGCGAGCCCCGGGGCTGTTCTATGTCGGCGGCCGGAGGGGCCGGAGCGGGCGGGAGCTCCCGGCGCTCTCCGCCGGCCCCGCCCGGTGAAGGCGGCGGGGACGACGGGCTACGCCGGGAAATCAGCGCTGCCGGTTGGACTGGCGGGCGTGGTAGGCGTCCTGGAGCTCGGCGAGCCGCCGGTAGAGCGGGGCTCCGGTGGGGCAGTGCTGCTCGGACCGGCAGGCCGCGCACGTCTCGCGGTGGGTACGCCAGGTGGCGGCGGCCTGCTGGTAGCGGGCGTACAGGTCGTCAGTCACGGCGGCCAGCCTGTACTTGGGCACGTCGAGTGCCCCTCACTTACCGATCCCGATCACCGACTGGGCGTGCCGCCGAAGGGCTTCCTCGGCCTGTCGACGGTCCGCCTCGGCCTTGGCGGCAGCCTCGGCCGCTGCGGCCGTCGCCGCCTGCTGGTCTTCGAGGGCGCTCATGCGGCGTACCCCCTCGCCTGCTCGCTCGCCTTGAAGACGATGTCGGCGGTGGTCATGCGCAGAACCGGCTGACGGACGAACCCGGGAGCCATCTCGGCCACCTTGCGGCGGGCGCGGCGGCCGGCCTTCACGGCCTGGGAGTCGCCGTCGGCCACCAGGTGGCGGACCAGCTGGTGGAAGGTGTCGGTCTCGTCCCGCTCCGGGCCGCGCGGGTTGTCGTCGTCCTCCATGTCGCGGTAGAGGCCGTTCGACGGGGCGGGGATGGTGCGTGTCATGCTGTGCATCAGGTCCTCCAGTCAGGTCCTGGACAGCCCCGGGGCCCTAATCCCTGGGGCTGTCACCGTTCGCTCCCTGGTTGGGGAGCTGACTGCTGTACGAGCAGCCACGGCCCCGGGGGGGCCCCCACCCAGAGGGGGGAGGGGGGGGGGGGTGGTTTTTTTTTTTTTTTGTGTCGGAGCCGGTGCGTATCGCTCATGAGGAGGGGGGGGGAGGCATAGCA
>NZ_JBHWIY010000040.1:33976-62529 GCF_042731715.1 Streptomyces sp. NPDC059832
CCGCGGACCCAGCCCCCGTGTGTTTTCCGCTTTTCTCCTTTGGGTGGGGGATTTGGTTTCGCAAGGAAAACCCACATCCCCGCCCCCCAAAAGGGGGGGGGCCCCCCCGGGGCCGTGGTCGTTCGTCTCGGTGTGCGAGTCAGAACTGGGTGCGCATCCAGGCCGGGAAGCGGTCGGCGCACCGACCGCAGTGGGTCCGGCGGAGGACCTGGCGCCATCCGGCAGCGGCTGCGCGGACGAAGTTCAGCTCGGTGGTCCCGCAGTACGCACACTCGGGCTGCACAGGAGCCCCTTCCGCCGGACGGCCGTTACGGGCGTGCTTGCCCAGTTCGGCCTGCCGCCGGTCATGCGCCTCGACATCCTGCGGCAGCATCGGGAGGCCAGGGCCGCGGAACTCGGAGAACGATCCCGAAGCCCGCGTCGTGCAGCGGTTGTTCGCCTTCTCGACTGCCTCGCCGCCGTGCTTGGCCCACTCCGACTGGCGCTTCGCCAGGGCGGCCTCGGCGTACTCGCGGTCGAACCGTCGGCGCTCCCGGGCGAAGACCTCGCGGAGGGCCTGGCGCTTGGGTTCCTGGCGGAAAAGTCGGAGAACGGTCGTAGCCAGTCGCTCACCGTCGGGGCAGGGCAGCATCTGCCCGGTCTGGTCCCTGGCCTCGCCCATGCAGGCCAGGCACTGCTCCTGGTGCTGACGGAACACCCGGCGGACCTGCTCCGCGCTGAGCGGGGCGGGCTTGAGCTGGCTCGCGGCCGCGACGCCGTTCGTCTTGGGCTTGGGCAGTACCTTCGTCGGCCGGCGGGAGGCGACCGTCGCGGACACCTCGGTCCGCTCGGTCAGTTCTGCCCGCCAGGCGTCGATCGCGGTGTCGAGAGCAATCCGGCGGTTGCTGCTGGAGCAGCGGCGGGGGGTGGTGGTGGTGCGGTCGTGGTACGGGGTGGTGTGGTGAGGGACCAGCACCGGCGTACCGAGGACACCGGTGATCGGCGTCCAGGTCTTGCAGTCCGGGCAGATGACGTGTTCCTTGCCCGGCGTCAGGTTGATCTGGTCGGCCTTGAGCTGAGAGGCGACGATCGCCGGGAGCGGGCTGACGTTCTTCGTCCGGGTCTTCTGACGGCGCTTGCGGGCCTTGGGCTCCACAGTGGTCGTGGCCATGAGGGACTCCTCTGGTAGAGGGGAGAGGGGCTGCGTCGCGGGTGAGCTCTCCGACCACCAGGCGTTCGACCGAGGTTGGCGTCCTGGCTGATCGGACAGCGCATCAGCGCTGCGACGTGCAGTAGGAGGCATCCGGCCTGGTGGCCGGCCCAGGGGATTTGGTGGAGCTATCAACCCTGGCCCTCCCCTTCGGGGAAGTGCTTCCTGCGGTGGTTCAACTACGCGGTGCTCCGTGGGGATCACCGTCTACATGCATCAGGTTGCCTCAGGTACCCTCAGGTGTCAAGCGGTATAGTGAGGCACCTAGACGGAAAAGAAGGAGGCGAGGCGACATGCCAGGGCAACCGCGGGCCGACAACCGACCGCCATACGCGCGCATCGCGGGTCACTACCGCGACCTCATCAGCTCCGGTGAGCTCGCACCGGGTGACCTGCTGCCCAGCATCCGGGCCCTGGCAGATCAGTGGCAGGTCAGCACCGCAACGGCCGACCGCGCTATGAAGCTGCTGAGAAACGAGAAGCTGGTCAACGGCATCCCGGGCGTCGGCACCGAGGTCATGGCGCGTCCCGTGTCGCTCGCGTCCGGATCGGAGCGCCACGATCGAAGCAGCAAGACGAAGTCGTCGTGGGGAGTGGGGGAGAAGTCCTCCGGCCACACCGCTGGCATGGTGCCGGCCCCTGAGGACGTCGCGGATGCGCTCGGCATCGAGCCTGGTGAGGACCTGATTCGTCGAAGCCGCGTCTACCGGGATACTCACGGGATCGTCTCCCACTCAACGTCTTGGATCCCGGCTGAGTTCGCCCAGGTGCTGCCCGAGCTCGCGCGCAGCGAGCGCCTCAAGGGCGGACTGTCGCTGGACCTCATCGCCGAGGCCACGGGGCGGCAGGTAGAGCAGCGCGTGGACGAGGAGACCGCTCGCATCGCCACGAAGGAGGACCTGGAGCTCCTGGAGCTGGACGCCGAAACCGTGGCGGCGATCCTGGTGTTGACCGCCAAGTTCCTGGACGTCGACGGCCAAGTCCTCGAGTACGGCGTGGACCTGGGTGCTCCTGGCCGCACGCGGCGCACCACGACCGAGGTGTCTCGGTGAACGCCCGCGACGCCCTGCTGGACGACACCCTCGTCAGCTGCCTCGAAGCGCGCCTTGGCGAGCTCCTTCGAGCTGAGCGAGCCAACACCCTCACCCTGGAAGGACGATTCGAGATCAGCCGCATCTCCGCAGCCTTGTCCGGCCGGCCGGGACCTGCGCCCCGCGCAATCCTCATGACCGGCCTGCAGGGTGCTGGCAAAACGACCCTCGCCCGCGCCTTGGAGGAGACCGGCTTCCGACGTCTCTGCCCTGATGAGGAGATGTTTCGCCGCTACGGACACTACGGTCGCGACTTCCCCCGCGGCGAGTTCCTTGTCCGGGAGGCGCCCGTCCTCAAGGACATCGCCCTGGAGGTACAGCAGCTCTTGGCGGCCGGACACGAGGTCGTAGTCGACCACGGGTTCTGGACACGGGAAGAGCGTGCCTTGTGGGCGGCAACTGCCATGGAGGCCGGCGGGGAGCCTGTGCTGATCTACCTGCCTGCGCCTCACGAGGTGCGCTGGGAAAGGATCCGAAAGCGCAACGCGAAGTCGCTGGTCGACGCGAACAGCATCTCGTTCAGCGAGGACGACCTGCTTCGACATGCGAACCGCTTCGAGGCGCCCACCGCCGACGAACCGCACATCGCATACGACGGAGATCCGGCGCACGTACTGGCAGAGCTTCGCCGTGCACGTCCTTCCACGGATGGCGGTCCGCATTGACCCCTGCCTCCCATTCGCAACTCCCGGCGCTCAATGACCATGACCGTGCTCGAGTACTGCGACTGCGGAAAGTGACATCGGCCGGTGACATTCGGAATGTCACCCCCACTTGTCACCTCCGCGCGATCAAGAGGCCGTGCCAAGCTCGGCCGCAACAGGGCCAGCCTCCGTTCCGCAGGCACCGATCCGGTGGGACGCAGACTGCGCCGCCGCACCGTACGGGGAAGGGGATCGGCGATGGATGTACGTCCTGAATGGGCGCGCCGGATGGCGGAGGAGCGCGCGGCGCGTGACTGGTCGCAGCCCGACGCCGTACGGGCGCTGATGGCTCGGCTCCCGGACGACCAGGTCGTGAGCGAGCAGGACTTGCTCCGGCAGTGGAAGCGGTGGGAGGCCGGTGACGCGCAGCCCGTGAAGTACCGGTCTGCCATCGCCCAGACTTTCGGCACGACCACCGGCGCGTTCTTCCCCGAGAAGTCCCGCCGGGACGGCCGGGCGGAAATCCTTCAGGTCAGCGGCATGGACACGGTGGACATCATCGCCCGGCTGCGCGCGTCCGACGTGGACATCGCAACACTGGACGCGCTGCGGATCACGGCGGACCGGCTGTGCTGCGAGTACGCGTACATGCCTGCCGACCAGCTGCTCCTTGAAGGAAAAGCCTGGCTGGCGCGGGTCGTGGGCCTCCAGCACCAGCGCGTGAGCCTGGCGCAGCACCGCGACATCATCGCGCTCGCCGGGAAGTTGTCGCTGCTCGTGGGGTGTGTGGAGTACGACTCAGGCAGGCCGCGCGATGCGGAGGCCACCAGGCAGGCCGCGCTGATGCTCGGGCAGGAGTCCGGCGAGCTGAGCGTGCAGGGGTGGGCGCACGAGATGCGCGCGTGGTTCAGCCTGACGCGGGGCGACTACCGCGGCGTCATTGCAGCCTCAGAGGCCGGCATCGCGGTGGCGCCCAACGAGAGCGTCGCCGTGCAGCTGTACGCGCAAAAGGCCAAGGCGTGGGCGCGGCTGGGGGATAGGGCACAGACCGAAGTGGCGCTGGACCAGGGGCGTCAGCTCCTAGAGCGCATGCCGTACCCGGAGAACATCGAGGACCACTTCGTCGTCGACCCCGCCAAGTACGACTTCTACCGAATGGACGCGCTACGCAAGGTCGGCGAGAACCGGCTCGCGGAGCAGCTGGCCCGCGAAGTGATTCGGGCCGGGACGGACTTCGACGGGACGGAGCGGTCGCCGATGCGGATCGCGGAGGCCCGGGTCACGTTGGGCGTGGTCGCGGCCCGCGAAGGAGACCTGGACTCCGCGCTGGCCTTCGGCGAGCGGGCTCTCGCGGGTAGCCGGCGGTCGCTGCCGTCGCTGGCGATGGTGTCCGCCGACCTCGGTCAAGCTCTCCAGGCCCAGTACGCGCACGCGTCCGAGGCCCAGGCGTTCGTCGCCCATCTCCGCGAACTGCGAGGCGGCCAGTGACACATCGACCGGCTCTCGCCGGCAACCCACTGACGGATGCTCAGGGGCCGCTTCCCGTGTGGCGGGACGGTTCACGAACCCGCTTCCCGTCAGGCGGGAGGGGCGCGATTACGAGTCGGCGAGCCCTGGAACCGCCACTCGAAATCTGTTCCGATTCAGGGGCACCAAGGGGTTTTACCTGCGCGTTCTCACGACAGGAACGGAACGGTCATCGGCGAGGGGCAGGGGGGCGGGTGGAGTCGGTCGGTATCTCGTACGGCAACACGCTCGTTCTCGTCGGCGAAGATCGTCCGGGCCATGTATGTTTTGGGGACTGTTTCCCTGCGATGGAGGTTCCGATGTCTGATCCGCTGAGGCGAATTGACGCCCTGGTGGAGGAGGACACCCTCCCCACGCTCCAGGTCCGGCAGCAGCTCCGGCTCGCCGCCGGCCTCACGCAGGCGGAAGTCGCAGAAGCCATCGGCGTCAAGCGACTCGCGGTCGCGCAGTGGGAGGCTGGGCGCGCCCAGCCTCACCGCGGGAACCGCCGCGCGTACGCGCATCTTCTTCGGAAGTTGGCCGCGAAGCACCCGGACGCTGCCATTGAGGGGGCGTCCGATGAGGGATGACTTCGCGGTCCCGGCCGTTTCCGGGTTCGCCGACGCCGCCTTCGGAATCGAGGGGGTCGGGATGACCTAGGTCATCGGCCGCGCGCGCCAAATAAGTGGACGGGAATCCACTCCGGCCTCGCGCGGCCCGTCTCGCCGCCCGGTCTCATAAACCGGGTCGGCCGCCCAGTCCCGGTTGGCGCCGGTTCCGGGCTCCAGCTCACTGAGCTGCTGTTTCTCGCAATACCCCGCCTTGGTAAGCGGGTCGCACCACCGGTCCGCGAGGACCGAGCAGTACCGCAGCCGCTCCCCTGGCAGGGAGCTTCCGCACCGTTCCAACGGCCCCGGGAAGGGCCGGCGGAACACCAGCACGACCGGCCCAAAAGCCGTCCGCACCGCACGTCCGACCGAAAGGCCGTCCGCACTCACCACGTCCAGCCCGAGGGCTGTCCGCGTCACCCGTCCGAATCGCCACGAAAGGAAGGAAGGCCCGCCTCTGGTTCTTCGTCCGGTGCCCGCTCCTCACGGAGGGGGCACCCACACATCCACACGAACGAATAGGCCCAGCCCCGCTAGGGGCTCGGTCGGTCCACGCATATGGAAGTTGGTTCCTTCATAGTGCCCGATCTCGTGTCCCTCTGTCAGCTTGGCTTCGCCCGTTTCACCCCGGTTCGGGGGCGGCGGGCGTCCCGCGTGACGGGATCCCCGGAGCCGTTTTTCACGGTTCGCGCAGTTAGTCCGGCATGTTCCCGCGGTTCGAAGAACTTCGGCGGGAGCGTCACACGCGACCCGATTTTTCGACCTGTAGAAGATGTGACTCCCTCTTTTCGTTCTGACCTGTCCACCCTCGCTCTCGTTGTCCACAGGCCCGCCGCTGCTCGCCGGACTCTGTCCACAGGGGCGATCTCCGAGGCTGCCGGGATGATCGTTCGCGTCTGCCTGCCCGTGCCCGCCCACCGCCCTGTCGTGGCGGTGGGCCGATGAGCGCCGTGGCGGCACCGGCCGCCGTGGTGATCCCGTCCCCGCGCCCGTCCGGATCACCGGTCGGCGGGGCGATCGACGTGCTGCCCGGCCTGTTCGTGCCGGAGGCGAGCCAGTGGCTGTCGGCGTCGGAGGGCCGGGTCGCGCTCGAGGGCTACTCCTGGATGCAGGCGGTCCACTGGGTCGCCGGGTCCGGTCTCTACAAGCCGCGGCGGCACCGGTCGCACGGCCCTCGCTCGTTCGGGCCGACGACGGTGCGGGTCGCCCAGGAGCTCGCGCAGCTGTTCCCGTGCCGTCCGGGGATCGAGTACCTGGTGCGGCGCACCGGGCTGTCGGAGCGGTCGGTGGAGTACCACCTGGGGATGCTGCGGGAGGCCGGGCTGCTCGCGTACGTCGTGCGGGGGACCCGGGTGCGCGGTGAGTCGGCGCAGGCGTCGGAGTTCGCGCGGATGATCCCGCTCGAGTTCGACGCCGCGCTGGGGATCCGCACGGTGCTGCGGGACGAGGCGGCGCCCGCGTACACGCGCTCGATGACGGGGATCGCTGAGGCGGGCCGGGAGCTGATGGCGAAGCTGGCGAGGAAGGCGTCGCGGAAGGTCCGCAAGCCCCGCTCGAAGGCGTCGGCGAAGGCGTCGGCGAAGGGTGCTCGCAAGGGTGCTGAGCAGGCGGTTGTGACGGCTGTTTCGGGTGAGGTCCGTTGCACCCCAATGCAGGTGGGTACCTCAGGTCTTTCCACTGCGGGTACTACTTCCTTCCCCCCTGAGAGCAAGCTCGCAAGCGGGGAAGCCAAGTCCCCCACCCCGAAGAAGTCCAAGGCGAAGGCCGGTGGCCGGAAGCTCAACCGCGTTGGCCGCCGTTACCAGCTGGCCCGTGAGCTCACCCAGGAGCTGGACTGGCTGCGCGGCTGCTCGGTGCCCCGGATCGCCTGGGTGGCCCGGAACGTGGCCGATGCCGGATGGACCGCGACTGACGTCCGTGGGTGGCTGCACCTGCGCGGCGAGACGGGCCGGGTCCACCGTGGCTCGGGTCTGCTCGCCGTGCTGCTGGCCGGCGCGGAGACGGTCCTGGACACCCCCGCCAAGCGGGCCGACGCAATCGAGCAGTGGCACGGTGCCCAGGAACTTGCCCGGCGTCACCGGATTCAGCAGGTCCGCGCCCGCAGCGAGCGGTTCGAGGGCGACTGGGATGCCCCGACCAGCCAGGCCGTCCGGCGGCAGGTCAACGAGGTGTTCACCGCCGTGTTCCATCCCCAGCCCCAGCCCGTAGCACCCGAGGAGGAAGCGATGCCCGACGTGTCCGGCGTGGAGGGCCTGGAGGCTGCAGAGCTGGCGCAGGCCCGCGCGGAGGCCCGGGAGCGGCTGATGGTGGGCGACACCTCGCTGATCACCGTGGCAGTCGATGCCATGGGCCGCGAGAGTGCCGAGCAGCTGTACGGCGCCGACCTGGTGCACCGTGCTCTGCAGCTGGCGAGTGGCGCCCGCAGCTCGCTGATGACGTACGGACGCCGGTAGGAGGCCCCGATGACCGAGACGACCACCTTCAGCGAGCAAACCGCCGTCGACGGCCCGGAGCTGTCCGGCGTCGACCTTGCCCGGGTCGCGCTGCACCAGGCCCGTGAGGCCGCCAAGAAGCGAGGCAACAGCGAGGCCCGCGCCCCGCGCCGCCGCCGTCAGCGCGTCGTGCAGCGCGACGGTCGCGAGCCCAGCGGGTTCGCCGCTGTGCTCCAGGGCCTGATGGCCGACCGGGCCTGGGAGCTCCCGGCCGCCGGCGGAACCGTGCTGGACCGCTGGCCCGACATCGCGGCCGCCGTCGCGCCGCAGTTGCCCGACCACGTCCAGGCCGTCGCCTTCCACCCGGAAACCGGCCAGCTGGACCTGCGCCCCGACTCCCCGGCGTATGCCACCCAGCTTCGGCTGATCAGCGCCCGCATCGTTGCCGCGGCCAACGAGTCGGCCAGCACCGGCGCCGTACGCAGCGTCCGGGTCCTGGCCGTCGGCGCCGCACCCGCACCCCGGACCGCACCGCCCGTGCCGGCGTCTCCGGCCGCACCTGATGTGCCGGAGACGCCGGTGAAGACGCGCGAGATGGCGTCGCCCGGCTTCCGCCAGGCGCTCGCCGCGCACCAGGCCGTCACGCCCGCGCAGCGCATCGACCCGGGCATCACCGAGGCGGTGGAGCGGCAGAACCAGGCGATGCGCGAGCTCAGCCGCCGCGCTTTCCCCGACGCCCCCGTCGTCGCGGATGATGCGCCGGCCCCGATCGACCAGGCCCGCGCCCAGCGCCGCCGCCAGGCCGCCACGACGGAGGCCGCTGCACTGCGCCGGGCCCGCGCGCAGCGTGCCGCCCGGACACAGGGGGCAGCGGGCCGGCCGGGCACGATTACCCCGGTAGTCGTGCCCGGCCGGCTGGACTGTTCGGCGTGATCGCACGGTATGCGACGGGCGGGTAAACAGCACGATCGGCTGCGAAGCGAAGGGGGCGGCTGTCACGCTGTGTTGAGAAGAAGGGCGGGGCACGTGCGGCGCGACAAACGGCAGATCCAGACAGCGGTTCTCGGCAGCGCGGATTCCGAAGAGCCGCTTGTCTTACCGCTGGAGGCCATCGAACTGGACGCCTTCCGCAGCCTCTACGAGAAAGACTCCTTCTGGTGCGGGCTCCTCCTCGGAGGCTGCGGTGGCCAGCTGACGACGAAGCTCTATACCGACCGGGTGTGCCACTTCGCCCATCACCCCGGCCCTGACGGCCAGCCCCACGTCTGTGGTCGCCGGGCCCGCAGTGTGAACAGCGCCGACCACCTCTACGTGAAGTCCGCGGCCGCGGCCTGGCTCCGTAACCGCGGCACGCAGGCCGACTTCGACTTCGCACAGCCGGACGGGACCCCGCTGGGCTCAATCGTCGATATCCAGCTCGCGCACAAGAGGCTGCGTGTGCACCTGGACCAAAGCGTGGCACCGGAGTGGGACAGCCAAGACGAACCGGTGCTCGGCATATCGGTCCCGGTGGACCAGGACACTCTGATCAAACGCTGGTACGTGCACCGCATTCGCCTGGACAGCGAAGGCACCAGCCGACGGGTTCGCATCGGGACCGAGGCCTTCGCGCGGCCGACCGAATGGTTCTCCCTGGAGGAGTGCGAGGTTACCGAGCGAGGACTGTCCACCCCGGCCGTCGAACGGATCATCCAGGCCCACAGCACGCCCGAACCGGCGCGATGGACTCCGGGGAAGAAGCAGAAGACTTCGCCACAGGACGAGCGGGCGCAGGAGTTGATGCGCCGGCTGCTCTATGCCCGCCGGACCGAGTCGCCCGACCTGACGGTAACGGTCTGCCGCGAGATCACCGAACTTCCCGGGGTCAGCCCTCAGATGCAGAAGCGGCTGGATGCCGCGCATCACAGTGCCTCGCTCTGGGTGGAGAAAGAAGTCGAATCTCGCCGGACGCAGGTCTCCTTACTTGATCAGGCTGTGGCCGCTCAGAAGGTCAGCCAGGTTAAGAGCTTGATCGCGCAGGCTAAAAAGGCCACCAAGGTTGACCAGACCGGGGAGGAGAAAGAGGCGATCCGTGCAGCTGTTGACTACCTAGCGGCCGCGATTCCAGCCGCGATCGACCGGTTGAATACTCTTCTCGAAGAAGTGAGCCATATTCCAGCCAACGGCGACCCAGAGCTGCTGACCAGGAAGGTCCAGCAGATGTCCCGAGAGGCTGATGAACTTGGCAGGGTCGGAAGGGGCGTGCCACACCAACGCGCCCAGCTCGCCTTGTGGGAGGAACGCCTCAGGTCGCTCCTCGTTCTGCCGCCCCGCTCTCCGACGCCAGGTCCGTTGCACCAGCTGGTCGGCCGGGGGTACTGGACCACGAAGATGTGTCCGCTCTGTGCGGCAGATCACGGACAGCAGTGCGTCATCCTTGACGGCCCCCGTACGGGGCAGTTGCGAGGGACGCCCCATGCCGACCGGCTGCGGCTGCTCATCGGGGACATCGAAGAACGCCAGACGGAGGGAAAAGAAACCCGGACTGTGTGGCAGGCGTACGACGTTACCTGCCCTGCCTGCCAGCAAAAACCAGGGGCTTGGTGCCGAACCTCCGGCAGACCACATGCACTACGGTCCAAACGTGCCGCAGATTTCACTCAGCAGAAAAGACAGAATTCAGAAGAAAATAACGACCAGGGACGTATCGATCAGGCTGCACCCAGCGCTCCGGGCCGATAAGTCCGATTCATTGGGAGAGTAAAGGAATGGGCACGGAAGACAATATGGCGACCTTGATTGAGGGTGCCTACGAAGGTTTCAGGCTGCGGTTCGGAAACACTCTGGTCGAGGTGCGGCCGGTAGCCGGGCAGAAACTCAGCCAGGAGAGCGCTGAAATGCAGATCGACGTCTTCATGGCGGACGAGGAGGGGACGCAGCGGTGCGCACTGACCGAACGGGTGACCGGTGCGCAGCAGTTGCGCGACACCCTCACGCAGTGGCGAGCGATCCTGTCCTGACAGCAGCAGTGCTTCGGCCGGCCTGCTTCTGGGACGCGCGCGTACCCGCAGGCGTGCACTCACGGCTCACCCTGGCGCTACGCAGCAAAATGGCCGACGCCTCTCCCTCGAGGCGGTGGGGCTCCGCACACCCGGGCTCACCCTTTTTGATGGGGCACCGCCCGGCGCAGGCCAGACCCACATCGGCAGCCGTGCCCCCGGCCATCACGACATGGGTGATCAGGCGTTGGGCGGGGAAGGAGCCAAGGAGCACGACATCGCAGGTCGAGGTGGTGACCCAAGATGGCCAGCCCCATATGGACGGGGATTGTCTCCTTCGGGCTCGTCTCGCTGCCGGTCGCCCTGTACACCGCGACCGACAGCCACACGATCCGCTTCCACCAGCTCCAGCGCGGCACCGCGGACCGGATCCGCAACCGGCGCGTCAACGAGCGAACCGGCGACGAGGTGGACCTGGACGAGATCGTCAAGGGCTACGACACCGGCAGCGAGTACGTGATCGTCGAGCCCGAGGAGCTCGACGACATCGCGCCGGGGCGGTCCAAGGCCCTGGAGGTGTCCGAGTTCGTCGATCTCGACACGGTGGAACCGGTCTTCTTCGACAAGACGTACTACCTCGGGCCGCGGGGCGAGCAGTACGGCAAGGTGTATGCCCTGCTCCAGCGGGCCCTGGAAGAGTCGAACAAGGCAGGCATCGCGACCTTCGTGATGCGCGGGCGCGAGTACCTCGTCGCTCTGAAAGCCGAGGACGACCTGCTGACCCTGCACACCCTGCACTGGACGGACGAGATCCGCGACCCCCACGAGGAGGTCCCCGACCTGCCGGGCAAGACGGAGCCGACCGCTGCCGAGGTGAAGATGGCCCACCAGCTCATCGACGCCCTCACCACCGACTGGGATCCGGAAGACTTCCACGACACCTTCCAGGAGAAGGTCGAGGCGCTGATCGAGGCCAAGGCCGCAGGCGAAGTCATGGAGAAGGCCGAGCCGGCCGCGCAGCCCACCGGTGTGGTCGACCTGGTGGAGGCCCTGCGTGCCAGCGTGGAGCGGGCCCGCAGCCTGAAGGACACCGGGGAAAAGGCCAGCGCCTCCGAGAACGCCGGGCGCGGGAAGAAGCCTGCCGCGAAGAAGCGCACCGGGGCCCCGGGCACCGGGTCGCTGCGGTCGCTGACCAAGGCCGATCTGTACGAGAAGGCCACCAAGGCCGGTGTCAAAGGGCGTTCCAGCATGACCCGTGATCAGCTCGCTGACGCCCTCGCCAAGGGCAGCTGAAGAGCTTCGGCGACGGGCTGGGCTGGCGTCCTGCGCGAGGCAGCGGCAGGCACCCAATGATCGGGCAGACACCGGCGCTACCGCGAAGCTGTCCGGTTCGTTACCAGCACATGACGAACTCCGAGTCGTACGAGACGCTCGTACGCTTCACCTCCGGCCAGGCATCCGAACGGCCCCCCGCTTCCCCGGCCACTCCCGTCAGTCCGTCTGCCCCTCTCACTTCGGTGCCGAGTAGACGAGTGCCGTTCGGAACGTCCCTCCCGGCTGATCTGCACAGGGCTTTCAAGGTCCGCTGCATCGCTCGCGACATCCGGATGCAGGACGCGGTGGAGCAGGCGGTGCACGCCTGGATGGAGCGGCATCCGGGATAACGGATCATCTCGCCGTGGCCTCCGCGTCGGGCGGGCGCGATATCGTGAAGCCCCTGATGTCTGTTGCTTTTCATGATCCGGCAGGAGCGTTCCGCGTGCCCGAGGACCCCATCGCTCACAGCGAGCTCGCTGCCCTGACCCGGCGCTTCGAAGAGGGCTCGGCTCAGGACTCCCGCGAGTTCGGGATCATCAAGTCCGACCTCACCGCGGTGCGCCTGCAGGTCGGGAACCTGGACCAGAAGGTCGAGAACCTCAGCGGCCACGTGACCCAGCGTCTGGACGGTCTGGAGCGGAAGATCGACGGCTTCATCGACGAGCAGCGCACGGTCAACGCGACCATGGTCGAGCTGCTGTCCTCGCTCGTGGGCAAGAGCACCGACACCCAGTGACCTCGCGGCCCTGCGGCTGAACAGCTGGCCAGGGTGAAATCGGGGCCCGGACCACATGTGGTCCGGGCCCCGATCCGTGTGCGGTCCGGACCCACGAACCTCCGCCTCGGCGTCGTGCTGGGGCTGCGGCTATCGGCCGGTACGGGTACGTCGGGTGTGGACGAGGTGCTGCCAGCGGGCGAGGACGGCGTCGGGGCTGTCGATCCACTGCGTGGTGGTGGGACCGGGCAGGGGCAGGCCGGCCATGTGGTGGGCGATGTCGGTGAAGTACGCGTAGTCGCCGCTGCGGGTGAGCTCCTTCAGCCGGGCAATGTCGTTTCGGACTGCGGCATCGTCCCCGCGCACGGTGTGGTGCAGGGCGAGGGTGAGTTCCAGCAGCAGCGCGGCTGCGGTGATTCCGGCGGTGGTGATCTCTGTCCGCAGGAGGGCGGCGCGGTCGTCGACGGCGGGCCCCGGGGTGCCGGCATCGCGGGCGAGGGCGGCGATCTGGGTGGTCAGGGTGGTGGCGCGCTGGTCGAGTCCGGCCAGGAGCTGCTCGGCAAGGGTGACCTCCCGGTCCGCGCGGGCGGGGTCGGCGAAGGCGTACGTGAGAGCGAGATGGGCCTGGGCGATGGCCTGCTCACCGGTGTTGCCGTGCTGCTCGGCGTCGGTGCGGGCGACGGCGTAGGCAGTGGCGGCCTGGCCCATGTCGCCGTGGGCGAAGTGGACGTCGCCGAGGACCCGGCGCCCGCGGCCCGGCCAGCCGAGGGTGCGGGCGGTGGCGAGCGCGGTGGGGAAGTCTCCGGCGGCACGGGCAAGGTGTGCGAGCCCGCGGGCGGCGTCGGGGGCGAGGCGGCCTCCTCTGTCGGCGACCTGGCGCATGCCGTCGCGGGAGGCAGCGGTCTGGCCGAGGTCGCGGTGGGCCTTGGCCCGGTAGTACAGGGCCATCTCCGTCAGTTCGGCGGGCAGCAGGCCGGTGTCGAGGATGGCGGTGAGCCGGTCGGCGGTCCGGGCGCGGTGTTCGTGCTGGCGCCGGGCCAGCGTGCTGAGGAGCTCGGCCAGGGCGTCCGCGGGGGTGGCGAGCTCGTTGCCGGTCTCAGTGCGGGCGGGGAGGGGGAGAGGTTCCCAGACGTAGTCGTCGGTGTACGCGTACGCGGCGTCGGTGAGCCAGCCGAGGGCGAGCCGGTGGTCGCGGGCCAGGGCGAGGCCCTGGCGCAGGCATCCGACGAGGAGGCGCCGGCCCGGCCCGGGGGCTGCGCGCCACTGCTCGCCGAGTGCGGTTAGGGCGCGGGTGGCGGCGGCCGTCCAGTCGGCGTCGGTCCAGCGGTCGTCGGTGGCGTCGTCCGCGGTGCGCAGGGTGGAGCGGATCAGGGCGTGCAGGTGGTACGGCCACAGCGCGTACGGGTTTTCGCGGACGAAGGGCCGCTCGGCGAGCCGGGCGGCGGCCGCTTGGTGGGGGAGGCCGGCCGTGGCGGTGGCCAGTTGGAGGTCGAAGGCGTCCAGCAGGGACACCGACCGCAGGATGTGGCGCTCGTCGGGGGTGAGGTCGGCCAGGGTGCGGGTGATCAGTGCGGGGAAGTCGGCGTCGAAGTCCGCCGGGGCCGGGGTATGTCCCGACCGCCGCAGTTCCAGGAAACGGAGCACGGCGAGATCGAGGTAGAGGGGCAGGCCGTGGGAGCGGTCGGTGATGACCGTGCGGAGCTCGGCGCTGATGAGGGGCTGGTTGTCGCGGACCAGACGGCGGGCGAGGTAGTCGTCGCAGTCCTGTGGGCTGAAGTCGCCGATGAGGACCTGCCGTCCGTTCCCGGGGGCGCCGGCGGCGCGCGGGCCGGGAACCGCCTGCTGGGCCAGGCCGGGCCAGGCAGCGGGGCCGGTGTAGTCGAGCTGGCCCTGCAGGGCGGGATCGGCCCACTGGAGCCGGCTGCGGCCGGTGACGATGAAGAACGCGTTGGGCATCAGCCACACGATCCGCTGCAGCAGCCGTTCCAGGTCGCGGTGGGTCCGGTCGCCGGTGTCCTCGAAGGTGTCCAGCAGCACCACGGGCACCACGGCCTTCCCGGCCGGGATCCGGGCGAGCTCCCAGGCGAGCAGGTACGGGTAGTACGACAGGGCATCGACGTCCGGCTCGGCGTCCAGGAGATCCGCGAGCAGGGAGCAGTCGGCCAGGGCGCGTACGGTCTGGCGGCGCTCGCGCAGCGCGGTGGCCAGGGCGCCGGTGAGCTGGCCGACGGCGCCGCCGACCGTGCCGGGCAGCATGAGCGCCTGGGCGACGTCGCCGAGCGCGGACTGGACCTGCTGTGGCAGGGCCTTGCCGAAGCGGGCGGCGAGCCCGCCGCGGCTCAGGTACTCCTCCAGACTCTCGCCGGGGTGCTGGTGCTCCCAGTAGCGGCGCAGGGCGATGTCGAAGGCGGGCAGCGGCCGGCCCAGGTGCGCGGCCAGGGCGAGGCGGATGGTGAGGAGGACTCGCTCGAAGTCCACGCTGGCGGAGCGGGCCAGGTCGATCCGGACCGGCAGCAGCGCGGGCCGGGCCGGCCAGGACGGTTCGCCCCACCTCGCGGGGCGGCCCTCGGCATCGGCGAGTGCGGCCTCCAGGGTGCGCGACAGGGTGGTCTTGCCGATCCCGCCGACGCCGTGGAACACCAGGACGTTGGTGCGGGGCGCCTCGAGGTCCTCGACGGTGAAGCCGGGGCCGGTGATGCGGGCCAGGTGTTCGCCGAGCGCGGCCTGGACGATCTGCCACTGGCCCTGCCGGTTGGTGAACGCTGCGCCGGCCTCCAGCTGCCGGTCGTTGGTGCTGAACAGCGCGCGCAGATCCCGCCCCGCCATGGAAACCCCCTGGTGATCGACTCGTCCTCAACCTATGCCCGCTCACGAGCAGGTGAAGGCGCGTCACGGACAATGGCCGGTCCAGCATGTCAGCACGACCCGAAGGTGGTACCCGCCGTGACCGGCCCCCTCACCCCCGAAGACCCCCAGCCGCTCCACCATCCCGGCGGGGACGCCGAACAGGCACAGAAGCTCGTGAAGCGGGTGCTTGGCTGGTACCAGGCCAGTCTCGCCGGAGCCCGTGCCGGCGGCCACGACCCGGCGGAAATCAATGCGTGGCGCGCTGCCCGGGACCAGGCCGTGGACGACCTCGACCGGCTGGAGGACGCCGACGAGGACGAGACCGTGCAGATCGCCCTCCTCTACGCCGCGCGGCTCAAGGAACTGACGGAGTCCTGACCCCGGACGCCGGAAGCGGAAGCCGGACCGGCCCGGTCCAGTGCTCCACCGGACGGGCTTGCCACTGTGCGGGCATCAGCGGCCGGGCCTGCTCCGCGATACCGCGGACCTCCTCCCGCATCCGCGGCAGCACCCGGCACAGGGCCTGCTGGACGGCATGGAAGCGGGCGGCCTCCTGTTCGGTGTAGGGGCGCAGGCGCTCGGCGGTCAGCGCCCACAGTGCCGCGTGATCGCGGCCGAGCGCCCGGTGGTTGGCGTCGAGCACGGTGACGGCGGCGACCACCGGGTCAGCGGCCGCAGCCGCCACGATCTCGGCGGCTACCCGGCAGGCGCGGACGTGCACGGCCGGGGTCGGCAGCGGGGTCTGTGCGTCGAGTTCCAGAGCGCGGGCGTAGTTGACCAGCGTCCGCTGCCGACTGTCCGCCGCGCGCGAAGCCAGGGCAACGACCTCGACCCGGTAGCGGGCACGGGCGAACCGGGCCGCGCTGATGGTGAAGTCGGCGGCGGTGGTGAAGTCGGCCTCGATGACGACGTCGCTGCGCCGTTCGCGGATGTATGCCTCGGCCTCGGCCTGCCACGCCTCCGCGTCGGGGCGGACCAGCTCGTCGGCGATGCGGGGGCTGTCGGTCACGAGCTGGAAGTAGTCCGGGTGCGAGCCGCGCAGGAGGTCCGGCTCAAGGCGGACAGGACGCGGGCGCATCGCCCGCCTCAGTATCCGCCCCGCCATCAGCTGCCCGGCCCCGGGTTCCCCGACCAGGTAGACCACGGTCGGGTCCGGACGGTACGTGGCACGCCGCAGGTGGGACGGGGCGATCAGCTCGTCGAAGACCCACCGGTGTTCCTCCGTACTGAGGCGGTGGTAGCCGGTGCCCGGCGGGCCGGGCAGAGGGTGAGCGATCCGACGCACCGGCTCGGCTGCCGCCGCGGCCCGTTCCGCGTCCCGGGACACCGCGAGCCGCTGGTCCGTCGGCAGCTGCTCATCGTGGACCCGGACTTCCGCCCGGACGAGCTCCTGGCGGAAGACGCGGGTTCGTGGCGCGTTCCACGGACGTAACCGCTCCGTGCGGACTACCGAGGCTGCGGCCGCCGCGCGCACCCATTTCCCGCCGCTGGTGAGCTCGTTGTCGTAGAGCGCGGTGCCGTCGCGTCGTACGACGGTGATGCGGTCGGCCAGCTGCTCGGCCTCGATGACCGCCAGTGTTGACAGCATCTGCTTTGCGCAGGAGTCATGGTTCTCCCACGACACGTACCGCCCGCCTGCGGCGTGGACCGCTTCGGTCAGGAAGCGGTCCAGGATCCCGAGCTGGCTCAGGGCCTCCGGGGTCGCGAGCGCGACCACCTCGATCCGGTGGCCGGACCGGCGATATGCCGCCGCCGACGCGCGGGTTTCGTCGGGATCGGCGAGGGCGGATTCGACGACCGCGTCGAACCGGCGGGCCCGGATGTGTTCTTCGACTTCGGCCTGCCAGCGGCTCGTGTCCGGCCGGACCTTCACCCCGGCGGTGCGGACATCGGCGGCCAGGAGCGCGTCGTAGTGCCGGTGGGTGGCCTTGTAGAGGTCGCGGGCGACGCGCACGGCGCCGCCCCGGCGGTTCAGGACGCCCTGGACCAGGTCTGCGATATGGGTCTTTCCCGCGCCGGGCTGGCCGCCAACGATGACGACGACCGGGTGGCTCTGGCGCGCGGCGCCCTGCGTGAACGCCGGGAGGATCACCTGCTGCAGCGCCTGACGGCTCTCTCGCTCGGACATAGCGCCCGCGACGCTGCGCTCTTCCATCGGTTCCCCCCGGACGGCTCTAGCTAGCTGTTGGCAGATCAAGGTCAACATAGCACCCGTACGCAAAAAGAACGCCATTCGTACGGTGTACGTACGCCAGTTGTGCGGTTCATGGGCTAGAGTGGTGGTCAGGAGGTGTTCCATGTCCGAGTTGTTCGACGCGGTCGACGCGCTGCTCGCGTCCCGCGCCACGCTGCCGCCACCGGCGGAGCGCAAGCGGCTGCGTGCCGCGCACGGCCTGACGATTGACGAGGTGGCAGGCGCGCTGAAGGTGCGCCGGGCCACGGTCAGCGGGTGGGAGTCCGGTAAGACCGAGCCCCGGCCGCCGGAGCGGGACGCGTACGCCCGACTGCTGGACAAGCTCGCGGAGCTCTACCCCGCCCCGACCGACGTGGCTGCGCCCGTCCAGGACGCTGCAGCGCCGGCCACGTTCACCGCCGCTCCCGCCCCGGCCCCGGAAGCGCGGACTCTGTCCACAGGCCCGGCGCCCGACGCTGCGGCCATGACTGCAACCGAGAACACCCAGACCCCTGCCCCTGCTCCCGTCGCCGCTGCTCCGGCGGCCGCGCCGAGTTCGGCGCGCACCACCAGGCCCACGTCGACGTCGCGCCGCCCGGGTGCGAAGAAGGCGGCCCCGGCCGGAACCCCGGCGGGCGGGAGTGACCCGCGGTTCGAGAACGGCCCGCTGGCCGTCGTGGACGTCGAGGACGGGAAGGTGCTGGCGTACTGCACCGGCGGCCTGGTCCTGGACGTGCCCGCCAAGAGCATCCCGGCCCTGGTGGACTGGACGCTCAAGGAGGCGAAGCTCGGTCAGCCGAAGCTGTCCGGCCCGGGAAGGCCGGCCGACCCGCTGATCGTGCTCACCGAGGCCGCGTGCGAGCGCTACGGCCTGCCTGTCTCGCTCACGGAGGAGGAGAAGCACGCCGGGCGGATCCCGGAGGGCCACAAGGTCATCAAGCAGCTGACCCGCGCCGACTGGAAGCTCACCAAGAGGGGCTTCGGGCCGTGGGCGCGGATCTACCGCCCGGCCAAGGGCTCCGACCGCCAGTGCGTGCAGCTGTGCATCCCGTCGTGGAACGCGCTGGACCCCCGGTTCTGGGGCGACGCCGCGCAGCTTCCGCCGGCGGAACTCGCCCGCGTCCTGGGCGTGTACGCCTCGCGCGTCATGACGCCGCGCGGCTCCACCGCCGTCACCAGCCTCGAGCTGATGACCGCGCTGCACCCGCCGACCCACGCCGTACGCGATGAGGAGACCGGCGTCCTGCGACAGGCCGAGACCAAGACGCCCGGGTCGCTGGGATCGGACCCGGTGGACTGCGCGCCGTGCGAGGCCCCGGACGGGCACCCGGTGCTCAACGCGCTGGAGCTGCCGCGCTTCCACGTGCGGGGACCTGCGGAGAAGCTGTTCGAGGAGGCGTACGACTGGGCCCGGCCGATGACCGATGCCGAGTGCACCCTGCGCTACTTGGTCGGCCTGGACGTGAACATGGCCTTTGCCGCCGGAGCCAACGGATTGACCGTCGGCCTCGGCGAGCCGACGCACGTCAAGAACCCGGTGTTCGACCCGAAGCTGCCCGGCTCGTGGCTGGTCGACCTGTCCCACGTCGACCTGTCGAAGGTGAAGGTCGGCAAGGAGTGGGTGGAGCTGGACGGCAGCCTGCTGCCCTCCCCGTTCACGCCGAAGGGCGACCGCCCGACGGGCCCGGCCTGGTACGCGACGCCCACCGTCGCCTACGCCCAGGAGCTCGGCTACGACGTCGCGCCGACCGAGGCGTGGGTCCGGTACGACAACGGCCGCTACCTGGACGCCTGGTACAGCCGGTTGCGCGACGCCTACCTCGCCACGATGGCCGACCTCGGCGTCGACGCCGACCTGTCGCCGGAGGACTTTCTTGCCGCGATGGACGGCTACAAGGAGCGCGACCCGGAGCTAACGATCGCCGTCACGGCGATCAAGGCGACGGTGAAGGGCGGCATCGGCAAGCTCCGCGAGCGCCCGCGCGGTGAGGGCTGGCGGCCGGGCGAGCGGTGGCGGGCCCTGGAGCGCCCGACGTGGCGCCCCGACATCCGGGCGGCGGTCATCTCCCGCACCCGGATCAACCTCCACAGGAAGGTCGTCAAGCACGCGGCGTTCACCGGGCAGTACCCGATCGCGATCCTGTCCGACTGCGTCGTCTACGCCGCGAACGGACCGAGCCCGCTGGACTTCCTGCCCTACCGGGAGGGCAAGCCGCTGCCCGGCGGCTTCAAGCTCGGCATCAACCCCGGCCTGGTCAAGCACGAGGGCACCCAGTCCGTCCTGTGGGGCGAGGAAGTCCGCGAGCGGTTCAACGCCCCGGAGCTCAACCTCGCCCGGTCCATCAAGGACGGCACCGTCACCGACGTCGACAACGGCGAGTAGGGGAGTACGCAGGCGATGAGCATGTTCGGGGACGGCCTGGACAAGGCGGTGCAGAAGGCGTTCACCCGCCCGGCACCCAAGTCCGCGGGCCCGCAGATGCGGTACATGGTCAAGCAGCTCGGTGGCACGAAGGCGGTCGCCGAACTGCTCGGGATGTCCCAGCGGCAGGTGGAGCGGTACGTGGCGGGCAAGGCCAAGAAGCCGCGCGCCGACCTCGCCGCGCGCCTGGAGCGCGAGGTGACGAAGCGGTGGCAGCCGCAGATCCGGGCCAAGGCCCGCGAGAAGGCGGCGACGACCGGCGGCATCGTCATCGACACCCGGGCCCGACTCGGCTACACCGCCCCGATCGGGTCGACGGACCAGGACCGGATCCGGCACCTCACGGTGGCGCTGCCGCCGCAGTACGCCGCCCGCCTCCTCGACGCCCAGGAGCGGGGCGCCAGTGACCGGGAGCTGCGGGAGATCGCTGCCGAAGCGCTCAAGGAGGTGTACTTCCAGGACGGCGGCCGCCGCGCCGGCTCCCTGGAGGAGGTCCGCTTCACGGACATCGAGCACCTGGAGTTCGACCTGTAGAGGCCACGCCCCGAACAGCCCGCGCGCCCCGGACCAACTGGTCCGGGGCGCGCTCGCGTATCCGCGGGGGTCGGATGTGCCCAACGACGCTGCAGTGCACCAGTCACCCGCTGGGCACCCGGTGCCGGTCCAATGCGGGCGAAGCCGTCTGCCCGCTGCTCCCGCCCGCCTACGATGCGCTCGTGCGGAACACGAAGGCGTTCAAAGAAGCAGTTGCCCAGACGCTCGCTGAGCTGGCCCACCGAGGGGTGACCCTCGCGCCGACGACAGTGGCGGACACCATCGAGAAGAACATCAGTACCGTGTCCGAGCGGCTCGGCATCCAAGTACGTTCCGCCTGGCACTACTTCGATGCCTCCGCCATGGCCGACAGCCTCGCGAGGAGCGTGCAGTCCTACGAGGAGAGCAGCTCCGAGAAAGGGGTGGGAGAGGCGCCGATGCCGCCGCTCGACAACCCCGAACTCGCGCTGGTCCTCGCTGGTGTGCCGGACTCCCTGGCCCAGACCGGCGGCGACCTGTACGCGGTCATCATCAACGTGGCGGTCAACGCCTGGATGGCCGGCCACATCCACGGCGAGGACGGCTGCACCGGATGCGACGGCAGCCGCGGCCCGGCCGGACACGACTGGGAAGCCCGGATGCGCACCATCACCGAGATGCAGCCGAACATCACCAAGTGGTTCGACCGCGACGTGTGGACCGCCGCCGTCAACGACAGCGGCTTCACCGTCACCCGCCGCTGACCCGCTGCTCAGTTCTCGCCGAAGCCCTGGTCGAAGCCCTTGAGCACGGGATCGAGTTCGGCGGCGGCGCCGCACAGAGAGCAGAGCCGGGTGCCGGGGTGCTGCGCCGCGTCCAGCGCCCGGTCCAGGGTGAGGACCGGGGCACCGGCCGGTGCTTCCTCGCAGTCGACGGCGTGGACGACACCCCGGCCGGGCCCGCGCCCGCCGACCTTCGCCAGCACCCAGCCGGACGGGCGGCGCGGCCCCAGCGCCTGCTGGACGAGCGAGGGCGGCTCCAGGTACTCGGTGGGCACGGCGTCGTACGAGACGCCGCCGACGGGCCGTACGTGTTCCGGCGCGCGCACCCAGACCCGGTACTCGGCCGGCTCCACGCTGTCGCCGGGGCCGTTGCGGTACGCCGGCAGGCCGACCTCGTACCTCCAGCCGTCAGGCGCCTGGCGCCGGGACCACAGGTGGGCGACGACCTCCTGGTCCCCGGGCAGCAGCACCCGGATGGGCACAGGCACCGGCTCGGGGGCGGAGGACGTCGTCATGCCCCCACCGTACGGACGGACGCCGGGACACCGACGATCGGCGCGACCTGCGCGGACACTGGCCTCTGTCCACAGGCTCCCCGTGGCCGACTGGGCGTATGAGCGATGATGAGCAGCAGCCGGCCCCGCGCCGCGACAAGATCCTGGAAGCCCTCGCGCGGGCGGAGCGGAAGGTGTTCACCCGGCCCGCGCCGAAATCCGCGAAGGCTCAGGTGAAATTCCTCCTCACGCGGGCGAAGGGGTCGACCAGGGCCCTGGCGGAGCGTCTGGGTGTCTCGCGCCGGACGGTGGAGCGCTACCGCGCCGGGAAGCTGACGACCCCGCAGAAGCGCCTCCAGGCCGCCCTGGTGGAAGAGACGGAGTCCGAGTGGCAACCGCAGGTCAGGGCGCAGGCGCGCGAACAGGCGTCCACGTCCAGCGGGATGATGGTGGAGGTGACCGCGTACTTCGGGTTCACGGCCTCGGGCAGCTCCGACGACGGCCGTATACGCACCATCACCACTCCGATCTCGCCCACCTACGCGCGGCAGATCCTGGATCTCCAGGAGGCCGGAGCGACGGAGGAGGATCTGCATCCGATCGTCGCAGAGGCCATTACCGAGTCGTATTTCACGGAATGGAGCACACGCGCCGATGGTCTACGCGCAGATTTCACGCACGTCCAGGCCATCGAGTTTCTGTTCTGACCCGCTCGAATTCCGAGCCTGCTATAAAGCAATCCGGCGGGTCGTCGTAGAAGCGCTCTGGCGGCGGCCCGCTCTGATTCCTCACCACGAATGCGAGGCCGATGATGACCAGGATGTGGCCGCCCGGCGGCGGTACCCGTCGCCCGCTCGCCCCGCGCGTCGCCGTACCCCGCGAGCCGGTCGACCCGGCCCGAATCGGCCGCCGCGTCGTACGGCGCCGGGCGAAGGGGATGGACGCCGGCGCCGTCGCGGCAGCCCTCGAGGACGCGCGGTTCGACGCACGGCAGGCGTCCCGGCACGAGGACCTGGCCGACGACGCCCGCGGCCCGGCGGAGCTCGCGGAGTGGGCGCGCATCGACCAGCTGCTCGCCGACGCGGAGCCGGGCACCGTCTACGACCCGGACACCGACGACGTCGTCCGGACCGAACTCGCCGCCGACGCCGCGGCCGCCGCCGCCCGCGAGGCTGAACTGCACGAGGCCGCCCGGGTCGCGGCCCGCGCCGACGAGCTCCAGGCGCTGCGCGAGCTCGGCACGCTGGAGCAGACCGAGCCCCGCACCGGCGACGAAGCCGTCCGGGACGAACTCACCCGGCGAGCCGGCGGGTACGTCCAGGCCGACGTCGACGGCTGGCTCGCGCACGCCCTGGCCGCGCACCTCGGGCACTACCGCGACCCGGCCACCCGCGAGGAAGCCGCCGGCCTTCTCACCCCGCCGGTCCTCGCGCACGCCGCGCTGCTCGCCGAACTCGCCCGCCTGGTCCCCGACTCCGACATGGACCAGCTGGCGTTCGCGGCCCGGCTCGCCACCACCGAGCCCGAAGCCGCCGGCGCGCTCGCCGCGTTCCTCACCCGCGCCCGCCCGTAGCCCCCCTCCGCGATCACCGAGGGTGACTGTCACGCTGTCACGCTGACCGGTGTCACGCACCCCAATCCGGCTGTCACGTCGGAGTGTCACGCTGACGATCCGGCCCGGAACCACGGGCCCGGCCCCGACTCTGGGCCACCTCGCCGATCAGCGTGACACCCTTCCCGAAGCGACTACGGTCCGCATCCGGCTGCGATCCCGCGCCCGCCTGAACAGTGGGCCGATCTGTGTCATCGACCCGCAGGCAGGCACCGCCTCCCGAGAACACCCCGGGACCGGGGTCTCTGCCGCCCGGAACCGCGCCCTCGTACGAGCCTCCAGGATCGCCCCCGGGCGGCCCGGCAGGTGCGGAAGAATCGCCGGGGTGAGCATCGACAGCGCCACCGCCGCGCTCTACGCCAAGGCCCTGCAGAGCACCGCCGCCGATCCGAGCCTGTGCACCGTGCCGTGGGGCGTGTGCCCCGAGCACGGCGCCACTCTCAAGTCCCGCGCGCGACCGACCGAGGGCTTCGACTCCTGGTGCATGGACCCCGTCTGCTTCAACGTCTGGCCGTACGACCGGCTGGACACGGCCTGCACCGAGGCGGCCACCCACACCATCCAGGCCGACAACGGCGACCGCTACGTGGTCTGCGACGGCCACGCCCTGACCGCCCGCCCCCAGATCACCGACGGCCAGGTCCTGCCCGGCCTGCCCGCCTGAGCACCGAGACCGAGACGGAGGCCGCCGTGGACGACGACGCCCACCCGCTGACCACCATCGTGGACAGGATCCGCGAGTACCTGGACCAGGCCGGGCTGCTCGACACCGAGGAGTTCCCCGCCATCAAGGACGACGTGACCGAGCTGGCCCGCGAGATCATCGGCGACGTCGAGTCCTCGCTCGGCATGTGACGCTCCCGGCCGGGTGGCACCGAGTGGTCCCCAGGGCCCGCGCCTGCCCGATACCGTGGTGACACACGCCCGTTCGCGCTCTGGAGGCCCTCGATGAGCGAACAGCCGGCCCCCGCCGACACCGCCGCCCGGCAGCTGGAGCCCGCGGCCGCCGACGCGGTCCGCGCGTACGCGGCCAAGACCCGCGCCGACGCCGACCGGTTCGCCGCCGTCCTGGAGGACATCGCCACCAACGGCCTGCCCGACCCCGAGCAGTGCACCCCGTGGGAGGAGCTGCGCGAGGCCCACCTCACCCGCCTCGCAGCCCAGCGCCCGGCCGTCGCCTGATGGCCAAGCCGCACGGCCCGCGCCGCGCCCGGATCACCTTCTCCGACTCCGCCGCGAAGCAGCTGGAGAACATCACCAGCGAGGCGGACATCCACGCCCTGGACCGCGCCCTGGTCGTCATCTCCGTCGACCCCGGCATCGGCGAGCCGCTCCCCGGCAGCGCCGCCGGCCCCCATCTGCGGGAGTACGCCGACGATGTCGAGCGGGTCCGCTTGTTGTACTGGGTTTCGGTGTTGGGGACCGTGATCGTCGTCGCGTACATCGAGGTCTAGCCGCCGAAGGAGCCGAGGTGCCCCACCTCATCCAGCAGCTCTCCGCCAACCGCGCCCTCGGTGGGCTCCGCACCGTCCTGGCGGACTGCTCCCTCCCAGCCGCCATGCTCCGCGAAGGCCCGGCGCGAGACGACGGGCCGGGCGCGGCCTGGCTCGCCTTCCTGTGCCCAGCCCACTCCCAAGACCTGCCCGCGTGGCCCGCGGCCGCGACCCACCCCGACGACGGCTCGATGCCCTGCGGGACCGTCCTGGACTACCGCACTGCCGAGCAGCAGCTCCAGTCGCACGCCGACCTGTGGCTGACGACCCTGACCGGCGTCGACCCCCAGGCGCTGGACTACGTCTGGTCCGACGTCCTGGACCAGGCCGACCGCGTGCTGCTCGCCCGGGTCGAAGAAGCCGGCGCCGACGGCGAGGACAGTCCGCTGCAGAACATGCTCGCGGTGATGGGCCTGGCGTGCCGGGCCGCGGGCGAAGGCGACCTCGAAGTGGCGGCAACGTCCCTGGGGCACTGCGAGACCCTCGCTCAGCGCCTGCTGTGACCTGAAGGGCTCGCCGGAGCCTGTGGACAGCACGGCGGACCTCTCCGCAGTTCGTTGTTTGGTGAGGGATCGGGTCCGTCGTTTGGTGAGGGATCGCTCGCGTAAGAGGAATACCTAGGACTGACTGACCAGATGACGAGCGAGCTTCTCCTCACCCGCCGTAGGCGAGGTAGCGGCAGTAGAGGCTGTGGACGGCCTCGCTGACGGTCGGTGGTTCTGGTGCGCAGCATTCGCACGGCGGGGCAGGGCTTGTCACCGCGTCCGTCGCCTTCGGGCGCGGATGATCCTTCCCGACGCTGCGCGGCCTCCTGCGGCGTTCTGAGCGCTTCCGGGCTCCCGAGTGATGATCGCGGGCCTGTGACGGCCTCACAGCGGCGTACAGCGCCTCGGGCGGTCCGGGGTGTTTCTGCCGCTCCCAGCCGACTTGCTGCGGCTCGCCTCCGGGGCCGGTGTTCTCGTTCTCCCGGCCGCGAGCTCTGCTCTCAGGGGGGAGAGTTCAACCCGCGCATAGGTACTACAAGTACCTAACTACATTGGGGTGCAAGACGGTGCCCGGCCCCGACCCGTTCAGAGGGCCTCCAGCGGTCTCCCGGTGAACTCCCGGCGGGATCTCCAGCACCGGCCAGACCTTGCACCCTTCCGCTTGCTGCCCGTCCTGCTGCATGGGCTGCTGCTCCTGGTGGTGAAGGGTGCAAGACCGGGTGCTGCTCCGGTCTCCCAGCTTCGCGGTGCAGCATTCGCCGACCCGGGCGGCACACGGGTGCTGCACGGGTAGCAAGGCCGGCCTCACCGGTGCAGCGGATGGCCGTTCAACCGGAGGCAGCCGCGGGCGCGGCTGCTGCAACCAGGTCGCCGACCGTGAACAGGAATGTGCCCCTGGTGCACATTCCTGTGCGCCAGGGGCACATTCTGCGGGTGGTTACCACCCGGGGGTGATGACCGGCGCTATCCGGCGGCCCGGACAGCTCGGAGCGGTGTCTGCGGCTGCCGCTTCGGCGGGCCTGTCTCGTACAGCGGGGCGGTGATCTCGGGCAGCTCACCGGCCTCGATGCGTTCGGCGGCGTCCTGGATGGTCTCCTCCAGCTCCTCCTGGGTGGCGTAGGAGGCGATGTACGGGTGGAGGTAGTAGGTGCGGTACTTGCGGTCCTCGGGCCGCAGCACCAGGTTCCGGCTCTCCAGCAGCGCCATGGCGGTGTTCGCGGAGTTGCGGGACAGACCCACGCGGGCGCCCAGCTCGGCCTGGGAGGCGTTCACCTCGCCGCCGGGCTCCTGGCGCTCGATGAGGACGCTCAGCAGCTCCATCGCGGCTTTCGTGAGGTCCAGCCGGTACAGCATTCCGAAACCGGCGCTCGCTTGGATCAGCATGCCTGTCCCTCCCTCTCGACACCCTCATCGTCGCCGTTCCCGGTCCCGAGCTCCAGCTGCACGCTGCGCGGCGCCGGCGGGGGCTTCACTTCGGGGAAGGCGCCCTCCGGCGCGCCCCGGCGCAGGGCCTCCAGGATCTCGTGCTGGACGTCGCCGTTGCCCTCGAAGCCGAGCAGCGGGTTCACGAAGATCAGACCGGTGTCGACGCGCTGGAGCATGTGCCACTCCTCCAGCCGTCCGAGCGCGCGGGTCACGTTCGACCGCTCCACGCCCAGCTTGTCCGCGATCTTCTTGTGCGTGGCCCGGAGCCATCCCTCACGCTGGCGGCCGATGCACCACAGCAGGACCGCGGACTGGATCGGCGACATGCCGTGCTGGGCGATCAGCACCGCCAGGACGTCGGCGAAGAAGTCGTTGGAGACCACGCTGTAGCCGGAGCGCCCGTACATCTCGTGGGGCGCGCGGTACGTGTACCGGACGTTGACGTCCATCTGCTGCACCGGCCGTTTGCGGGTCGGCGGCTTGATGTCCTGCCCCAGCCGGGACGACAGGGTCTCGCGGAAGGCGCTGTCACCGCCGGGCTGAACGGCGGTGATCCGGCCCTTGCTTCGGCCAGCGGCAGGGCGCTTGGGCTCGCGGGGCATCGACGGTGGTCCTGTCCTCGATCTTGACGGGTCGCGACGGACCCTAGCAGTTGTCCAACCTGACTTGGCAGATTTGTACATGCTGGCGTGGCGCTTTGGTGTCGACGTCGACACACCGGTTTCCAGGGTGGTTCCGTAGAAACGCGTCCCGACCTGCACCGATGCCAAGTTGTACAAGCTGGGTTGGCAAATACGGGTGTCGGTGTGGCACCACCAACACATTTCCGCAGGTCAGTGTGTCAGCGCTGACACATCCCCTTCCGTGAAACCGCAGGTCAGGTGCGGTTTCGCGCAGCGGCCCTCTTTTCCCTAAGACGCATGCGCGCGCGAAGGCCGCACCAGGGCCTCGCGTGCGTGCCACCCACCGAGCACCCACCCGGCAACGCTCCGCAGCCGGCCCCGGCGGTCCGCTCGCGGCCCGGCGACCTCACGGAGGCCCTCAGCCGCTCCGCACGGGCCGTTCTGCGGCTTCCAGGGCCCCGCGGCCATCGGGACGGCTCCCAGGGGCTGAGGCGGCTTCGCGTGCGGCTCCGTGAGCACCGAGCGGACCGTAGGCGGCAGCAGCGGCTCTGAGTCTCGGGTGGTGCCGGCCGTGACGCTCAAAAGCACGGAGGCGCGGCTGGTGCCGGTGGACGGTTCCGCCGCCCGGCCCCGGGGGCCGTTCGGCTCCGGTACCTCCGCACGCCGGAATTCCGAGTTTCCGATATCGCAGGTACCGTTCTGTGGCGGAGGTCTGCAACTTCCCAATTCGTGAATTCCTCGCGTGAATGGGGGACCGGAATTCGGGCGCTGACATGCAATCAAGGAGGGCGTCCCGCCCGGGTGGTTGGGGGGTGTCCCGTGTTTCCGCCAACGGTACATGCTGCATCAACCTGATGCACGCACTATGCTGGAACGCACACGTACGAGCGACCCCCACCCTCGTAGCCAGCCCGGCCCGCGCCAGCGGGCCCCAAGGTTCTGGAGGCGCAGCCGGAAGGGCCGTCAGGCGGGGGAGCGCAGCGGACCCGCCCAGGAGTGCAACGCACTCCCCAACTTCCCTACAAAAGGCCTCACTAGGCGCACCAGACGCCCCATCAACAGCCTAGCCGCGCATCGCGCGGCTGACGGTCGCGCAGCGACCGGCCCCCCTCAACTCCTGAAGCGCAGCGGAGGGAGTTGGCCCGTGCTCCGCACGGGCAGCGGGAGCGCAGCGACCGCCCCCCTTGCACATCGCGCAGCGATG
>NZ_JBHWIY010000041.1:0-22876 GCF_042731715.1 Streptomyces sp. NPDC059832
AAGCCCCAGATGCGCTGCTCGGGGTCGAGCATCGTGTCGTTGTGACCGTCCGAGGACTCCAGCTCGACCGAGAGGCAGTGCGCGACGACCTCGTCACCCGGCTTCCAAGCGTTCACACCCGGGCCGATGCGTAGCACGACACCCGCGAGGTCGGAGCCGATGATGTGGTACGGCAGGTCGTGACGCTTCGTCAGTTCACTCAACTTGCCGTAACGCTCCAGGAAGCCGAACGTCGGCAGCGGCTCGAAGATCGAGGTCCACACGGAGTTGTAGTTCACGGAGGAGGCCATGACGGCCACCAGCGCCTCGCCCGGCCCGAGCTCGGGCACCGGGGCTTCCATGAGGTGAAGGGACTTTCGCGGGTCCTTCACCTCCGAGTCCAGTCCATCGAACATTCCGATGTCCGCCTTGCGGACGGCGATGCCTCGATAGCTGTCCGGGAGTGGCAGCGCCGCGTAGTCGTCGGACGTCGCCTCGGTTGAGACGATGGCATCGACTATTTCCTTCACGTGGTTTCCTCCGGGGGGCGAGTACGAGGTGGGGCAGTGCACGCCCTTCTCGCCAGAGATTAGGCGGGCTCCCTTCTTACGGAAATCCCCTACCGCCGAAGACTGGCTCACCTGCCCCCCTACCGACCCACTCGGCGAAAGTAGGGGATTGCTGCCGTCGCTTCATCCGGGCACCATGTGCAAACGCGAGGCTTCGTCCGGTTCATTGTGAAGAATGATTTGGAGTAGGCGGCGTGGTCAGTAATCCCGTTAAAGAAACCACTTGGGTACGCAGGTTTCACCCTGCACTTGAGGTGCGATACCAGCTGCTCTGTTTCCCGCATTCAGGCGGATCCGCCAGCTTCTTCTTTCCGTTCTCACAGAGACTCGCCCCAGAAATCGACGTGTGGTCCATGCAGTATCCAGGGCGTCAGGACCGCAGGTCTGAAGCCAATATTCCGCACATTCACGAGCTGGCCGACCGCGTTGTCGAGGCGGTGGGCCCGCGACTCGCCGGCCCCTACGCCCTGTTCGGGCACAGCATGGGCGCAACGCTCGCCTACGAAGTCGCGCTGAGGTTGCAGTCGAGTGGAAAACTTCCCGAAGCCCTCTTTGTCTCGGGGCGACCTGCCCCCCATCGCAACGTCGACACAGGACTGCACCGGCTCTCGGACGAGGAGATAGCCGATGACATCCGCGCACTCGACGGCACCGGCTCGGCGATGTTCGGAGACGCGGACGTACTCAAGATGTTCCTCCCCGCGATTCGCAGCGACTATCACGCTGCGGAGACGTATGAATACGCACCCGGACCCGTTCTGAAATGCCCCATCCGCGCCTTCACGGGATTCTCGGATCCCCGGGTGGAAGTCAGTGAACTGCACTATTGGGGCGATCATACGGAGGGGTCTTTTCAGCTGGATGTCTTCTCGGGGGGTCACTTCTATCTCGTTGACAGCCAGGAAGAGATCGCCACCGAAATTGAGCGCACCCTGTGTGGTGCTGGACACGACGCTTGAGGCCATATGGGGCCACATGCGCCTGCCCGAAGCGCGCCTGCACATGCCGGTCACCCGACACGGCTTCCATTCCCCTCGCTCTGGACCACGCGCACCGCTCGGGCCGATTGGAGACCGGAGAGCCGGTCATGCTCGCAGGGTTCGGCGGTGGAATGACCATAGGAACTTCCTTGATTTTCTGGGGCAATCGCCGGTTTGCGCCAGGACAACAACGACGTAAGGACTGACATGGATCCGATGAAGGCACTCATCCCCTTGCCCACCCAGCCTCCGCCGGGCTGCCCATTTTCTCCGCCCCAGGAATACACGGAACTACGTATTGAACACCCGGTCAGTCGTGTCTCAATGCCCGACGGAAGCTGGGCGTGGCTGCTGACGCGCTATTCAGACATCCGCAGCGCTCTTTCGGATTCCCGGTTCAGTTCCGACGCCAGCGCTCCGGGATTTCCCCGAAGCGGAATGGTGACCGCAGGCGAAGGCAGCAGCCTCATCCGTACCGACCCTCCTGAGCACGGTCGCCGTCGCAGAATGCTGACGCACTCCTTCACCGTGAAGAGCGTGTCCGCACTGCGCCCTCGCATCCAGCAGATCACGGACCAACTGTGCGATGAGATGGCGGAACAGAAGCGCAAGGACGGACCCGATGGTTCCGTGGACCTGGTGAGGTCCCTGGCCCTCCCGCTTCCGTCACTTGTCATCAGCCTGCTGCTTGGCGTGCCGTATGAAGACCGGGTCCTCTTCCAGTCGATCACCGCCACCGTGCTCTCCCGGGTGAACACGGAGGACGAGCGCACCACAGCCCGTAAGGAACTGCGCGCCTACCTGGGCCACCTTGTCGCCAGCAAGGAGGCGGATCCGGGCGACGACATCCTCAGTGAGCTGGTCCACGAGCGGATGCGTGAAGGCCAGTTGACCCGAGAGGAGGTGACGGGGACGGCCACGCTGCTGTTGATCGCCGGGCACGAGACCACCGCGAACATGATTGGGCTCGGCGCGCTGACGCTGGTCCGCAATCCGCGGGCAGCTGACGAGCTGCGCAAGGACCCTTCCTTGATGCCGGGAGCCGTCGAGGAGCTCCTGCGTTTCCATAGCATCACGCGCAGCGGGCCGCGGCGGGCCGCGATCGCAGATGTCGAAGTAGGCGGCCAGCTCATCAAGGCGGGCGAGGGAATCGTATGCGCCGTCGCCTCCGCCAACCGAGACCCCGAGCAATTCCCGGATGCCGACACAGTCGACATCCGGCGTCGGAATGCCCAGCACCACATCGCCTTTGGGTACGGCGTGCATCAGTGCCTCGGCCAATCCTTGGCGCGTGCCGAGCTGGAGATTTCTTTGAACACGCTACTGACCCGCTTTCCAGAGCTGCGTCTGGCAGTGGAATTCGCGGAAGTTCCGTTCCGTAGCGACATGTTGGTCTACGGCTGCCATGCGCTTCCGGTCACCTGGTGACCGATCAGCAACCACCGACCCGGCCCCCGAAGAGGAAGCCCATGAAAATTTCCGTCGACACGGACAATTGCTGCGGTGCAGGACAGTGCGTATTGATCGCGCCGGAGATTTTCGACCAGGATGACGACGGAATCGTGATCCTTCTGGACCCCACACCCTCCGACGAGATGCATGACGCGGTCGAGGACGCCATTGCCATCTGCCCAGCGGATGTGATCCACGTGGAATGACACCGAAGCGGCGGACTCGCTATTGAGGTTGAACGTGATGCAACTGACTTCGAGGGAAGGGTTGATCCCATGTGCGGTATTGCCGGCTGGGTTTCGTACCGTCGGGATCTGACGCAGCAGTCGCAGGTCCTCGACGCCATGACCGAGACCATGGCCTGCCGTGGTCCCGACGCACGAGACACGTGGGCGGACCGGCATGCCGCTCTTGGCCATCGGCGGCTCGCCGTCATCGACCTGCCCGGCGGCGCGCAGCCGATGAAGGTCGACACCGGAGACGGCGAAGTGGTGATGGTCTATTCAGGAGAGACCTACAACTACACCGAGCTGCGCGACGAACTCCGCCGCCGCGGGCACCGTTTCACCACCGACTCGGACACCGAGGTCGTGCTCCGCGGCTATGTGGAGTGGGGCGAGGCGATCGGTGAGCATCTGAACGGTATGTTCGCCTTCGCGATCTGGGACTCGCGCACCGAGAAGCTCGTCATGGTCAGGGACAGGCTGGGCGTCAAGCCCTTCTACTACTACGAGACCGAGGACGGCGTCCTCTTCGGCTCCGAGCCCAAGGCGATCCTGGCGAACCCGTGCTGCTCCGCCGTCGTCGGCCTGGACGGGCTGCGGGAGATGTTCTCCTTCGCCAAGACCCCGGGGCACGCGATCTGGGAAGGGATGCGCGAGCTGCGCCCCGGTCACGTCGCCGTGACCGATCCCAACGGGCTGCGGGAGTACGCCTATTGGCGCCTTGAGGTCAGCGACCACACGGACGACCAGCGGACCACCGTCGCGCACGTCAGGGAGCTGCTGGAGGACATCATCTCCCGGCAGCTCGTCGCGGACGTACCACGCTGCACGCTGCTCTCCGGTGGTCTCGACTCCTCCGTCATCACCGCCCTCGCGGCCGAGCAGCTGAGGGAACAGGGAGAGACGGTCCGCACCTTCAATGTGGACTTCCCGAATCAGGAGGAGAACTTCAAGGCGATCGACCTCGCCCCCACCCTGGACACCCCGTACGCGCACGCGGTTGCCGAGCATGTACGGAGCGACCACCAGGACATCGTGCTCCACGGCAGCGCGCTGGCCGACCCGGAGGTACGGCAAGCAGCCGTCCGCGCACGGGACTTCCCCAACGGGATCGGTGACCGCGACAACTCGCTCTACCTCCTCTTCAAGGCCGTCCGTGAGCAGTCGACGGTGGCGCTCTCCGGGGAGTCGGCGGACGAGTTGTTCGGGGGCTACCCGTGGTTCCACGACGACAGGTTCCGCTACGCGGATACCTTCCCCTGGCTCGCGGGCAAGGGCTCCCTGTTCGAGGCGGGCGGCCTTCTGGACGACGACCTGTCGCACCAACTCGACCTGGGAACCTACGTCCAGGACCACTATCTCAGCGCCCTGAATGAGGTCCCGCTGAAGGAGAGCGAGACCGGCTTGGAGAAGCGGATGCGCCAGGTCTGCCATCTGAACGTGACGCGGAAGATGCAGCCCCTGCTCGACCGCAAGGACCGGATGAGCATGGCGGCCGGGCTTGAGGTGCGTGTCCCGTTCTGTGACCACCGTCTCGTGCAGTACGTGTTCAACACCCCGTGGTCGCTGAAGGCGTTCGACGGCAGGGAGAAGAGCCTTCTGCGCGCCGCGACGCGCGACCTGCTGCCGCGGTCCGTGGCCGACCGCAAGAAGAGCGGCTACCCCAGTAGCTTCGACCCGCAGTACCTCGCGGCGATCCAGTCCCAGGTCTCCGATCTGCTCAACCGCGACCACCCGGCGCTGACACTGTGCAGCCGGGACCGCCTGAGCGAGGCGATGAAGGCGGACAAGGACACCATCAGCCTCCAGCAACGGACGGTACTAGAACGCTCGCTCGACCTGGCGACGTGGCTCGATCAGCGGAAGCCGACGCTGAAGCTCAACTGATCCGGCCGTCCTCGGGCTGGGCTTGCCTCTCTGACGGGGTCGAGCCCAGCCTGCCGCGTGTGGTGCCAAGGACGCCTCGCCCTTATGTCGACTGGCCGGAGGGCAGGGCCCACCGTGCATGGACAAGTGCACCGAACAGGCCCGCGGCAGCGGCTACGGGGGCGATCCAGGAGAATCCGGCCGAGGAGAGCAGGACGCCACCCGCCGCGGACCCGAGCGAGGTGCCCAGGTACACGAAGCTGCTGTTCCAGGCCATGACCGAGCCGATCTCGCGCCCGAAGGCATGCATCAGCTGGGCCTGGAAGGCGGGCAGGCAGGCGAAGGCACTGAGGGCGAACAGGCCGAGGACGAGCAGCAGCACTGCTGTCGTGGTGTGGAAGGCCAGGACCAGGAGCACCTCGAACACCGACAGGGCCACCAGGCTGCCCGTGACAACCCGCGTCGCACCGTAGCGGTCGGCCATCCAGCCTCCGCAGAGGCTGCCTGAGACGGCGCCGACCCCGTAGATGACCAGTGCGACAGCGACCATGCCGGTCGACATGTGGGCGTTGTCGGTCAGCGCGGTGCCGACGTAGGTGTAGAGGCTGTAGACGGCGAAGGCCCACAGCCCGGCCACGGAGACCGCTCGGGCCTTGGTGAGGGCGCTGCTGCGCGGTCCGGCCGCCTGGGCCGCCGCGGGGGCCGGGCCGGCGCCCGGAGCGCCGCGCGTCCCCACGTCGCGCCAGGAGAACAGGTTGACCACGACGAGGACGAGCGTCAGCCCGCCGATCCCGAAGAAGGTCTCCCGCCAGCCCAGCAGCGAGGCGACGGCGGTGCCGGTGGGGGCGCCGGTGGCGAGCGAGATGAGGAAGCCCGACGCGGCGACGGCCAGCCAGGCGGCGCGGCGTTCGGGCGGAGCGGCCAGGCCGACCAGGGTCTGCACGGAGGGCGTGATGGCGGCAGCCGCCAGACCGGCGAGTACCCGGGCGGCCAGCAGCAGGCCGAACCACGGGGACAGGCCGGTCAGGGCGTTGGCGAGACCGAAGACGGTCAGTCCGGCGATGAGGACGGTCCGGCGGCCGACCCGGTCGGCGAGGGAGCCGATGATCGGAGCGCCGATCATGTACGCGAGCGAGAAGGTGGTGACCGTGACCCCGGCCATGGACGCGGAGACGTCGTACTGGTGCGCGATGTCCGGCAGCAGGGGCGAGACCACGAACAGGTCGGTGCCGATGACCAGAAGGGTGATGAAGGCAATCGCCAGGCTGCTGCGGCCGGCGGACTTCGACGCCGCCTCGCGGGTACGGGGCACTGGTCGACCTAAGTCCTGGCTAGTCATGCGCAGAATCCTAGCGGTTTGCTTAGCTGGATATGTACGATTGATCAGATACTCATAGGGTTCTCGTTCAGGACATAACAGACGTGCGGGCCGCCGAAGTGGCCGCGGACGATGCGGGGTGGCGTCGGCGCCTGCGGAAGAAGCGGCGGGTTTCACGGCGAGTTCGGCCTGGCTGCGGGCTGGGTGCTGCTTGGGCAGGCCGTGCTTGGGGTCGGCGTTGATCAGCTCGTCGGGGTTCCATCGGCCTCCGTGTAGTACCCGCTCGGACCATGCGGCAGGTAGCCCTGATCACAACGCTCCGATCGCAGGCGGACAGGAACGAGGCTCGGCGGGGCCCACGCCTTCCGAAGCCGTCCCGTCGATCATGGTTGGTAGCCTCCAAGGATGACTGCGACTTTCGACGAAGCCGTCCGCGCGCGACTGCAGGGCGCCCATATCTGGTACGTCGGCACCGTGTTCGCCGACGGATCGCCGCAGGTCAGCCCGATGTGGGTGGATCTGGAAGGCGAGAGCGAGCTGACATTCAACACCTCAGTGGGCCGGGTGAAGGAGGAGAACCTCCGCCGCGACCCCCGCGTCTACCTCTCGCACGCGGACGCCGCCGACCCTTTCGACCGAGTGCAGATCAGTGGCGAGGTGACCCGCTTCATCGAGGGCGAGGAGGCGCATGACCGGATGGACCGGCTGGCCCGGAAGTATCTGGGTGTTGAACGGTTCGAGTGGATCATGCCGGAGGAGCAGCGGGTCGCGGTGATCGTGCGCCCGGTCAAGGTCCGGCACATCGTCGGAGTGGAACGGTTCCGGGCCGGAGGCCCCACCTCGACTCCCTGACCGGCCTTCAACGACCTGGCGTCGGCGCAGGGGCGGTTCCCCGCTGCCGCGAGGCGCTCACGACCCGCCCGCGCCGAGCGGACCGCTGCCGGCCTCGATCAGGAGGTCGACCGGCTCCGGCCCGGCGCCGACCACCGTGATCCGGTCCAACGAGGCCACCCGGACGACGGGCCTGTCCAGTGTGTCGGGCCAGGCCGCGAAGTACATCCGGTCCCCCGCCATCACGGCGAACACCGCGAGGAAGAGGCTGACGTAACCGCCGACGAGGGGATGGGCCAGATAGCCGACCGCGGTCACCACATTGCTCAGCACCGCGATGTTGCGGGGGCCGAACCGGTCCGTGGCGGCCCCGGCCACCGGGGCCAGGGCCGGCGCGGAGAGGGTCGCCGCACTGGTGACGGCTCCGACGCCCGCCACCGGAGGACCGGTGGTGACGGTGAAGCAGTAGAGGGACAGGGGCAGGAACAGGCCGACCCCGAGGGTGTCCGCGTCAGGTGTCTGTTCCGCTCCGGGTCACCGTCACACGCTGATCGCCGTGCACCGTACCGGTGTTGATGTTTCCGTTCGGGGCGCTGTTCGCCACTCGGACGCCTTCGGATGCATCGCACCTTCCCGTTCCCTCCTGGTCGCCGTCCGCGCGATGCCCCTCGCCCGCGGCGTCGCCGGGCCTGTGCAGGTCGTGCAGTGGTCCGGAGGGGAGCGGCACATGGATCCAGGCCCGTTGCGCGAATCGCTTGCCCTCGACCGTTGCCGGCACCTCGATGAAGTGGTCCGGATGACGTCCCGTGTACCCGCTGGCGACCGCGTCCTGGTAGCAGCGGTCGGACAGAATGGCCGCCACCTGGGTGACGTTCTCCCTGGAGGACGCCAACACGGCTTTGACCGGACGGGAGTCGAGCAGGCGGTGGGTGTCGTTGCGCACCGTCCCATTGCCTCCGAACTCGTCGCCGGTGTCCGGCAGGGGACCGATGTGCAGGCTGACCCGGAGCCTGATCGGCAGGGCCCCGAGGGCATGGATGTTGAACTCGGTCAGCACTTCCTGAAGCGTGAACAGCCAGGGATGGATGACGAAGGGCATCAACGACGGGTCGAATCCGAGGACGTATCCATCGCCGGTGGAGGCGGGGAACTTCCGGTCGTTCCACAGCTCCGCCAGACCTGCCCGGTCCAAGGAGGTCCTGATCAGGTCGGGCACCGTACGGCTGACGACCTCGTGCTCGATGGCGGGGAGGCTAGTGAAGTCCTTGGCGTCCACGGCGATGATTCCCCGGTACGGGGGCAGCGGGCGGCTGCGGGTGCAGGGCGCCGCGGTGGCCCGGGGCAGTCCGTTGTCCTGTTCGTGCATCGTCGCTCCTCTTCGAGGTTCCGCCGGGGCTCGTACCGGCGAGGTCGGGAATGTGGTGGTGCGTCGTCTCCGCGCCCTGTGAGCTTCACCGAGCGACGGGGAGCGTTCCGCTCCCGCGGTGCAGACGACCGGTGATCCACGCCATGTCCCCGTTCAGGTGGCGGCTCGACAGTCGAGCAGACGACTCAGGTACGCCTCGTCGAGGACTTCGATACGCGTCCTACCGAAACTCACCCGATGGGATCCGAACCGCTCCAGCGCCTTGGTGATGGAATTCCGACCGACTCCGAGGTGTTGCGCCAACTCGTCCCTGGTGAGGGAGAACGAACGCGCTCCGGAGATCTCGATCAGACGGAGCAGCGTCGCCGCGAGCCGCTGATCGATGTCGCCCTCGCACGACTGCGTCTGCTCGCGCAGTCGGCTCACCGCGTGCAGAGCGAGCTGAAATGCCAGGTCGTGCCGAGTCACGAAGTCACGGAAGGCAGCTGCGGGGATCACAGATACTTCACATCTGCTAAGAGTCCGGACATGAGCAAGCCTGACCCCGCCGTCCTGCACCGCCACCTCCCCCAGCACCTCTCCCGGCCCACGGAAGGCGAGCAGCCGCTCCCTGCCGTCGCGATCCCCGCGTACCACCTTCACGATGCCGCGGAGCAGCGCAAGGACATGCGATCCGGACTCCCCCTGATGCAGCAGGACCGCGCCCGCCGGATGCGGCCGCCGCGGAAAGCCCGCCAGCCCTTCCCATGCCGATGCGGGCACGAGCTCCCGCAGTACCCGTGCCGGAGAAATGTGAATCTGTTCGCTCATGCGATCACGGTAGACGGCCCCCATTCCCTTCCGGAGCGGAATGAGGAATTCCTCTTTTTATTGAATCGGCCACGTGAAAACGCAGTTGATTTCCGACCCTGGATTACCTGTGACATTCCGGACTTTCTTTGTCACACAAAGGCTCTCACCCGCCGCTCCGGGACATGCGACCGCCACCAGAAGATCGAATGTTCGGAATGTGATGAGCGGCATATTCCTTCTGCACTGCGAGAGCGGAGAGCAGCTAGACGGCGCGGAATTCTCGAATCGCCAGGAAAACCGCCGGCGGCCATTCGGCTCGACCGGCCCTCTCCCGGAGGAGCCATGCGAGAACACGACAAGAGCGTGGGTGGCACCCATCGCGCACCGCGAGCCGATGTGCCGGCGGACTTCGGTCTCGCCCACCCGCTTCCCGGCCGGACCGGCGAGCCGGAGCGGGACGACCACGGAGAAGAAGCGGTCCTCGATGCGCTGCACCGCGCCGGATACACGCCCGCCCCGGAGGAGCTCGGACGGCTGAGCGCTCTGCTCCGGTCCCTTCGACGCGCCGGGTCCACCGCCGAGGGGCCGGCGGCTGCCACGAGGTCGTACACCGCGCTGAACGCCCCGCGGGGCGTCATCAACACCGGTCTCGTCCACGGCGGACAGCACGTGACCGACATCGCGGCGTCCGGTGACTACGTCCGGGGAGCCGACGATGGCCTCTGACACGAGCTCCGTCGACGGTGCCCTCAAGGCCGTGCTCCCCGAACTGGAGCGGAATCAGCGGATGTTGGTGCTGGCTCCGCACGGCACGGTCAACACCGGTGTGGTGCAGGGCGATCAGCGCAATGTGTCCAGCTCCTCGGTGGCCGGCGGGGGTCCCGTGGTACCGGTACGTCAGGGGCCCGTGCGGGCGAAGGACCTCCGGATCGCGCGGCGCCGCTTCGTCCCGCCCCCGGCCTTCGAGGCAGGTCTCGCCGCGCTCGAATCGGGCATCCTGTTCCTGATCGGCGAGCCCGGTACGGGCCGGCTGACGCTGGCCCTCAATCTGCTCGCCCATCCATGCGACGACCCGGCACTCGTCCAGATCGACGGGGCGGAGGACCTGACGCGCTGGCGTCCCCGGCCACAAGGGGTGCACGGCTACCTGGTGATGGAGCCGGGCGACCCCTTCGCACTCAGGCCCTGGGACCTGTCCAGCCTGGAGGCGGCCCTGGCGGAAGCGGAGGCGCGCCTGGTCATCGTGCTTCCGGACGTTCCGGGGCTGACCCGGTTCCTGGAGAGGGACTTCGGTACCCAGGTGGTGCGCCACCGGCCGCCCGACCCGGCCGAGGTCTTCGCCGCCCATCTCGCGGACATCCGCCCCGACGCGCGGGACCGCGCCCGCATCCTGGAGCCGCTCGGACCGGACTTCCTTCCCTCGGTCCTGCCTTCCGGGCTACCGCCCGGGTACGCGGCGCGGGCGGCGGAAACCATGGGCCGGCTCGGCGCCGGGGGCGAGGTGCGTCGTGCCGAGCTGCTGGCCCGGCTCGCCTCGGTGGAGGCTCAGGAACTCCTGGCCCGTGCGGAGCACGATCCGGAGCTCCTGAGTCACCTGTTCTCGGTCTCTGTTTACGGAGGACTCGACCGCGGCATCGTCGTCGAGCGGGCCGCAGATCTGCTGGCCTCGGCAAGTCCCGGGCCGGAGCCCGGGTCCGCAGGTCACGGTCTCCGGGAGCCGCTGGGCAACCAGGGGTTCGGTCTGGTCCGTCAACGCCCCCTCGGGGACATCCTGCGCGGCGTCGGGGCGCACTGTGCACCCGGTCTCGGCGTCGACGGTCCACAGCCCGTCGCGTTCTTCTGGCCGGCGGTCGGCGACGCCGTGTGGGAGGTGGTGTGTCGCGAACACGCCGATCTGCTGCCGCCACTGCACCACTGGCTGGGCAGGACGGGGTCCACAGCGACGGAGATCGAGCGCGCCGGTCGTGCGATGGCCGGGATGGCCGTGCGCACCGGAGGACGCACGCTCGGACTCGTCCGTGAGCTCGCCCTGACCGCCGGCCACGCGGGTTTCGAGGTCGCCGCCCGGTGTCTGGGAACGGCAGCGCTCGATCCCGTGGTCGACCACAAGGTCCGCGACCTGCTCCAGGAATGGAGCGACGCGCCCGAAACGGTGTTGCGCAGCGCCGTCGCGTACGCCTGTCGCTCCGACGTGGGCGGGGTCGAGGCCGAACACGCGCTGATGTTGCTGCGCGGTGTGGCGAACAGGGGAGGCGACGCCCCCGAGGACACCTCGGTGGCCCTGGCCGTCGCGGAGACGCTGATACAGCGGTTTGCGGCGGGGGATTCGGAGACCAGGGAAACGATCACGCGTCACCTGGTCGGCTGGACACAGGTCGAGGACACAGCGGCCCTGGTGGCCTCTCTCACCTTTCCCGTCCTGGTCGACTTCGACCACGTCTGGTTCGGCGGCCGGATGCTTGCCGGGCCGACGACGGCCTCGGACATCGCGGAACTCGTCCAGCGGGCACTCAACGAGGCCGTGTCGTACCCGTCGATGAGGGACGCGCTGCTCGCCTGGTGCCGTGGCCCGGACGAGGCGCCGGATCCGGCCGTCGAGGAGCTGTTCGCACGGCTCGTCGACTCCCGGCAGCACGGGTTCCTGCGCCTGCTCCTGCTGATCGAACGGGGCGGCGATGCCATGCCGGGCAAGGCTCTCGCGGAACGCTGCCTTGCAGAGTGGCGCAGCAGGAACCAGCCCCAGCGGACCGACTGATCAGGAGGACGACCATGACATCACTCTCTGGGCCCGGACTGTTCGACTCCATCGAGCGGGAGTTCACGAGCAGGGAACCGGCATCCGGACTGCGGCTCGACGACGGCTCCGGCACGGCTGGGGTTCCGCTCTCCCCGGCGGAGGCGCGCTCGATCCTGTACGACCGCTCGGCGGACACCGCCGTACGAACGTCGCTGTGGCAGCAGGCGGTTGCTCTGGCACAGGCCGACGCCGACCGTTCCGGGTGGCCGCTGTGCGCGGTGTGGCTGGCCGTGCCCGGACTGCGCCGCACGGCGTTCCGGATCGCGGACCGCTTCGGCACCGCTCGCGAGGATGTCGAGGCCGAGCTGGCCACGGCCTGCCTCGAAGCGCTTCGGGAGATGGGACCGGACACCGCCGATCCCGGGTCCGTGCTGCTGCGCTCCGCGTGCACGCGAGCCTGGAACACAGCACGCAGGGCCCGTGCCGAGACGGCGGTGGAGGACATCGACGCGGTCGCCGGGGCGCGCCAGGGCGCGGACGGCCACTGGCAGGTGGAGTTCGAACGTGCCGAAAGGCCCGCAGGCCTCTGCGCACCCCTGCGGATCACCGTTCCGGCCGACAGGGCCGAGGGCGTCCGGGTCGGGGCCCTGGCGCAGGAATGGGGCCTGGCCGACACCGTCGGGGACACCCGCCGCCTCCGGCGGGGGCGCCGGGTCGGAACACTGTCCTTGCGCGGCCCGGGGAGGCGCGGATGAACGAGCGTGACCGGACACCCCTGACCTTCCGGGAGATCTTCGACCTTCCGGTGAGCGTCGACCTCGGAACGGCTGCACGGGCATTCGGCATGTGCATGAGTACCGCCTACCGGCTGGTCGGTCTCGGCACCTTCCCGTGCGAGACCGTCCGTGTCGGCCACCGCCACCGGGTCGTCACCGTGGATCTCATGCGGGCCCTGGGCATCGACGAGAGGCCCGTCTACGCCGACGACCTCGCGGACGGCGTGGCGCTGACGCTCTTCGACTGACGCGGCTCCACCGGGCCGGCCGGTTCCGGCCGGCCCTCGACATTCCTGCAGTTCCAGAACCCCTGGAGGACATCCACCGTGCCCACATGCTTCCTGATCGGCCCGAACGGCAACACCCGTGCCGCCCTCGACGGCACAGCCCAGGACATCCAGCAGCACTCCGCCGTCTTCTACGAGGAGGTCGTGCGCCCCGTCTGCGAGCGGTTCGGCATGACCCTGGTCCGGGCCGACGACGTTGGCGGCACAGGCCCGTTGTCCGACCGGTCGATCCGCCACCTCATCGACGACGACATCGTCATCGCCGACCTCACCGGGGGCAGTCCCGAGGTCGTCTACGGCCTCGGGATCCGGCACACCACCGGGCGGCGCACCGTGCACCTCTGTGAGGCCGGCAGGGCGCCCTTCGTGGCCGGTGCGCTCCCGACCATCGAGTACCCGGCCCTTCCGCTCGGCTCGGCCGAGGCCCGGCAGGCACTGATGACCACGCTCTGCGAAGGACTCCTCGCAGAAGGGGTTCCCGGGGGAAGTCCCCTTCTGCCGGCCGCACGCGTCCCGTTCCCCGACGCAATGGGCGCGGCTGCCGTCGACGACCCGGCCTCCGCCCCTGCCGCAGTGGAGGAGGACGATCCGGGGCTCTGGGACCGGGTGGTCGCCGCCGAGACGGCCATGGAGGCGATCGTGGACGACATGGCCGATGTGGACGCGGCGCTCGTGGACCTCGCGGCCATGGGCGAGCTGCTCAATGAGGACATGGTCCGGGCCGGTCTGCCGGGAACCCCGATGAGCGCCCGGCTGGTTGTCATCAACCGCTTCGCCAAGGCCATCGAGGGCCCGGCCGATGACTTGGAGGCGGCTTCGGGGCGCTTCGTCGAGCGGATGAACATCGCCGCCGATGCCCTGAGCGCGTTCCTCCAGTGGGCGCGGGACACCCCTCGCGACGAGTGGCCGGACGAGGTGGACGAACTGCTCGGCCAGGTCATCGGGACGGCCCGGGATGTCCGGGAGTCGGCGGACAGCGTGCAGGAGGTCGAGCCCTTGATCAAGATGCTCGGCATGACCAGTCGGCAGCTGCGCAGGCCGAGCCGGAAGATCGGCGCCTCCCTCCGGGCCATGTTCACGAGTCTGGCCATGTTCGAGACGTGGGAGAGCACGGCCCGTGAGCTGAAGCAGAACTGAGCGACGCGGGGCCGTGCGAACGGCTCGGGACCACGGACGTGGTCCCGAGCCGTCATCCGCCGGACAGGCCCTGGTGCTCCCGCCGGAACGGAGGGTGCCGCATCAGGCGTCGCGGTGGTCCGCGTCCCGGGACCGGAGGAACGCCAGCGTGCGGACGAGCAGCAGGGCGGCGGCCTCGGCGTCGTAGGACGGCAGCGAGTTGTCGGCGAACAGGTGCTGATCGCCGGGGTAGAGGTGCAGTTCGGCGTCGGCGGCCTCGTCGACGAGGGCGCGGGCGGCGTCCGCGTCGCCCTCGTCGGTGAACAGACGGTCCGCCTCCATGGCGTGGATGCGGACCGGGAGCCGCGACGGCCACGCTCCGAAGGCCGAGCTCGGGACGCAGGAGTGGACGAACACGGCGCCGAGTGCCCCCGGCCGGGTCTGAGCCAGCTTCTGGGCCGGCAGCACGCCGAGGGAGAACCCGATGTGGACCAGCTCCTCCGGTGAGTCCGCCGCCGCCCGGACGCCGCGGTCGAGCAGCTCGTCGAAGCCGGTCTTCTCGGCGTACGCCAGCCCCGCTTCCAGGGTGTCGAAGGTGTGGCCCTCGTACAGGTCGGGGGTGTGCACGGTGTGCCCTTCGCCGCGCAGCGCGTCGGCGAAGGCGATCACCCCGGGGGTCAGGCCCTGGGCGTGATGAAACAGGAATACTTCGGCCACCGTGAGCCTCCAACAGCTTATCGGACAGGGATTGATCCATGAATCCAGAAGGTCCGGGCGCGTTGACCAACCGCGGCGCCCCGGGCCACGGAAGGTTCCGTTGCACGACGGCGGCTCCCGGGCCACGGACCCGGCGACCGGACTGCGCGGCCGACCGCCTCCTCACTCCTCGGGCGGCGGCCCCAGAAGCACCGGCCGGCCGTGATCGGCGTCGAGCATGCGATCCGGAGCCCCGGTGAACACCGCGGTCGCGGGCGCCGCCCGCGCGTACAGTTCCGGGTCCGTCTCGGTCTCCGCCCGGAGGACCAGCAGCGCCTCCGGGTCGGCGGCCGATCTGCCGGGGAACGCCGCAAGCTCCGCACCCGTCCGCCCGAGCGCGGACGGGTGCACGACGATGTCGACCGTCAGGCGGCGGCCGTCGAGGGTGTGTTCGGCCCAGCCGTCGGTCCCCGCCAGGAACAGGACGCCGTCGCCCTCGTAGCAGTGGTCACCGAGCCGGGCGACGGCGCGCTCGCCGGGTGAGCCCTCCGGGTCGACGCAGAGCGTCACGACGGGCACATCGGGCTCGTCGGGGTCGACGCCGGGACGGATATGGAGCCGTGCCATGGGCGGCCTCCGGTGACGGTGACGGGTGGGGCAGGTGGGCACCAGTACAGCACGACGGCCCCGGCGTCCCGACCGCGGGCGGCCTCGGATGTCCGCCGGTCCGTCCGCCCACGCGGACGGGCCCAACACCCCTGCGTCCGAGCCGTGTTCACCGGGACGGACGGCCGACAGCACCCGGCCGGTCCGGCCCGTCACACCGAGGATCGACCGAGCGGATTCGCCACGAGGGGTAGGCCCGCGCGGCACTCTTGCTATACGTTCCGTCCAACAGCTTGCTAGACACGGCGTCTAACAAGTCAGGGAGGCGCTCGGCAGCCATGGATTCCATCGAGCGGGCACGGGATGGGGCCACGGCCGGCCGGCGTGGAGTCGATCAGTCGATTCGAGGAGCCGCACCCTGGCAAGCAGCACCGTTCGGCCGGAGGACCAGGACCGGCTCGACGAGCACGACGTCGCACGGCGCCTGCTCGACTCGTCGGCGAAGCTCTCGTACGACCCGGTCACCGAGGTGGACTGGGACACCCCGCTGGACAAGGACTTCCACGGTGCGGGCCCGGAGTGGAGCACGCTCTACGGCACCGCGTACTGGAACGAGTTGACCGACGCGCAGCGCAAGGAACTGCACTGCGGATCGCGCAGGCCGAGGACGACCAGATGGTCCACCACTACGACGTCGACAGCACCGACGCCGCGACCGGCACCTTCGTCGTCAAGTCCAAGGTCCTCTCGGACTTCTGCTTCATGCCCCGCCCGAACACCCTCGACATCCCGGTGCCGGGCACGGTCCGCGGTGGCCGGTACGTGGCACGGGTCGTCGCCGTCGACGCGTACGGGAACGCCTCCCCGGCCGCTTCGCCGACCTTCCGCAAGTAGCGGAGCGAGACCGGGGTCGGGACCGGGCGGCTCCCTCCCTGGGATGCCGCCCGGTCCCTGTCCTGCCGGGCGGTCAGGTCGCGTCGGGGTCGACCGCGACCCGCCCCTTGGCGCGCCTGCCGACCACGGCCGCCGCCCCGACCGCGCTGCCCGCGAAGGCCAGGGCGACCATCCACGGCTGGTTGAAGACATGCCGGGTGGCATGGTCGACGGAGTAGCGGCCGGGCCCGGTCAGACCGATCACCGCGGCGGTGAAGCCGAGGAACGCCGGGTACTCGTAGCCACCGCCCTGCGCGAAGAAGCCGGCGGGCGCGTGGACGGCCACGGCGCCCGCCATCGCCCCGGCCGCGGCAGCGCCGGCCGCCGGGGTGGCGAGGCCGAGGGCCAGCAGCACTCCGCCACCCGCCTCGCCGAGCCCGGCGGCGACCGCGCTGTGCTTCGGCGGGTGGAAGCCCATCGCCTCCATCGCGGCGGTCGTTCCTTGGATGCCTCCGCCGCCGAACCAGCCGGCCAGCTTCTGGGTGCCGTGCGCGGCCAGTACCGCGCCGGTGCCGACGCGCAGGACGAGCAGGCCGAGGTCACGCCGATCGAGGCAGGCCATGGGGTGTCTCCGCAGGGGTTCGGGGGTGGTCGGGGTGTGCGGGGCAGCCGCGCCGCGTCGGTCGGATGCCGCGGTTCCACTCTCCGTGGCGCGAGGCGCCGACGGGTCCTGGTGTTACGCCGTCCGGGGGACGGCCCCGTCCGTGGTGCTGAGACGCACGCCATTATGCAACTTGTTGCACAATGGCGTTCCGGTGGTCTACAACTGGCGCAGACGACACTGCGCGAGGAGCCGCCGCATGAGCCCGTACCCGAATCTGCTGAGCCCCCTGGACCTGGGGTTCACCACGCTCCCCAACCGGGTGCTGATGGGTTCGATGCACATCGGTCTCGAAGAGGTCGAGCGCGGCTTCGAGCGGATGGCCGCCTTCTACGCGGAGCGCGCCCGGGGCGGCGTCGGCCTGATGGTCACCGGTGGCATCGCCCCCAGCGCCCGGGGCTGTTCCGTCCCCGGCGGGGCCAAGATGACCACCGAGGCGGAGGCCGAGCAGCATGCGCGGGTCACCGCGGCCGTACACGAGGCCGGCGGCCGGATCGCCATGCAGATCCTGCATTTCGGCCGGTACGCGCACCATCCCGACCTGGTGGCGCCGAGCGCGATCCAGGCACCGATCAGCGCCTTCACTCCCCACGCCCTCACCGAGGCCGAGGTCGAGGAGACCATCGAGGACTTCGTCAGGGCGGCCGGGCTCGCGCGCCGCGCCGGGTACGACGGGGTCGAGATCATGGGCTCCGAGGGCTATCTGATCAATGAGTTCATCACCGCCGCCACCAATCACCGCACCGACCGCTGGGGCGGCTCGTACGAGAACCGCATCCGGTTCCCCGTCGAGATCGTGCGACGGGTCCGTGAGCGGGTCGGCAGCGACTTCATCCTGATCTACCGGCTGTCGATGCTGGACCTGGTGCCGGGCGGTTCCTCGCTGGAGGAGGTCGTGCGGCTCGCCCGCGAGATCGAGTCGGCCGGCGCGACGATCATCAACACGGGGATCGGCTGGCACGAGGCCCGTATCCCCACCATCGCCACCTCGGTGCCGCGCGGCGCCTACACCTGGGTCACGGAGAAGGTGCGCGGGGCCGTCTCCGTGCCGCTGGTGACGAGCAACCGCATCAACACGCCCGAGGTCGCCGAGGAGATCCTCGCCTCGGGCCGGGCGGACATGGTGTCGATGGCCCGGCCGTTCCTCGCCGACCCCGACTTCGTCGCCAAGGCTGCCGAGGGCCGCGCCGACGCGATCAACACCTGCATCGGCTGCAACCAGGCCTGCCTGGACCACATCTTCAGCGGCAAGGTCACCTCCTGCCTGGTCAATCCGCGTGCCTGCCACGAGACCGAGCTCACCCTGTCGCCGACCCGCACCGTGAAGCGGGTGGCGGTCGTGGGCGCCGGGCCCGCCGGTCTCGCCTGCGCCGTCACGGCGTCCGAGCGCGGGCACCGGGTGACGCTGTTCGACGCGGCCGAGGAGATCGGCGGCCAGCTGAACGTGGCGCGCAGGGTCCCCGGCAAGGAGGAGTTCGACGAGACGCTGCGCTACTTCCGTACCCGGCTCCGGGAGGAGAAGGTCGAGCTCCGGCTCGGTACGCGGGTAGCGGCCGGCGCGCTCGACGGTTTCGACGAGGTCGTCCTCGCCACCGGTGTCACCCCGCGCTCCCCCGCGATCCCGGGCCAGGACCACCCCAGCGTGGTCGGCTACCTCGATGTCCTGCGCGACGGGGCGCAGGTCGGCGAACGGGTCGCGATCATCGGGGCGGGCGGGATCGGCTTCGACGTCGCCGAGTTCCTGACCGACTCGGGCGACGCGGCGAGCCGCGACCCCGAGGTGTTCTTCCGGCAGTGGGGCGTCGACACCGACTACCGCGACCGCGGTGGTCTTCGCACCCCGGAGCGTCCGAGGACCCGCCGGACCGTCCACCTGATCCAGCGCAGGACCGGCAAGGTCGGCGCGGGGCTGGGGAAGACGACCGGCTGGATCCACCGCACCGAGCTGCGGCACCGCGGCGTCACGACGATCGCGGGCGCCGCCTACGACCGGATCGACGACGACGGCCTGCACCTCACGGTCGACGGCGAGCAGCACCTCCTGCCCGTCGACACGATCGTGCTCTGCGCGGGTCAGGAACCGCGCCGAGACCTGTACGAGGAGTTGCTCGCCGCGGGCCGTACGGCGCATCTCATCGGCGGCGCCGATGTGGCGGCCGAGCTGGATGCCAAGCGGGCGATCCGCCAGGGCACGGAGCTCGCGACTTCGCTGTGACCGACGGCCTTGTGGCGCAGGGGCCGGGGGGCCGCTGCGTCGTCGGGCCTCGGCCGGCCGTCCATAGGATGCACCTCATGTCTCTCCCGCACGCGATTCTCACCGCCCTGCTCGAGAAGCCGTCCTCGGGGCTGGAGCTGACCCGCAGGTTCGACCGGTCGATCGGCTACTTCTGGTCCGCCACGCACCAGCAGATCTACCGGGAGCTGGGGAAGCTGGAGCAGGCCGGGCAGATCCGGGCGCTGCCCCCGGAGCAGCCCGCCCGTGGGCGGAAGAAGGAGTACGAGGTGCTGCCGGCGGGCCGAGAGGCGCTCTCCGCCTGGGTGGCCCGCTCCGAGGACCCCAAGCAGGTCCGGGATCCGCTGCTGCTGCGCATGCGGGCCGCGGCGGTCGTCGGGGCACCTGGTCTGGACGCGGAACTCCGTCGCCACCTGGGGCTGCATCGCCGGCAGCTGGCGGAGTACCTGGAGATCGAGGAGCGGGACTTCCCGCCCGAGCGGAACTCCGGGGAGGACCGGCTGCGGCATCTGGTCCTGCGCGGCGGCATCGATCTGGAGAACTTCTGGATCGGCTGGCTGACACGGGCACTGGATCAGGACGAGAAGCCGGGTCCGTAGACGGGCTGTTCTTGAACGTGCCAGTCGGGCGGGCAAATGTCACGTCCCCGCGACACACCACCGGCGGACAGGCATCGCTTCCGCGCGCTACGAACCGCCCACCGGTGCCCGGCCCAGTTCCGGTCGCAACGCCGGCTGGTCCATCGGCCCCCGGCTCGCGATGACGACACGTGACGGCGATCCGGCCCCGGGCTTCGGCTCGCCCCCCGCCGGACCGGCGACGGCCGGGGTCTCCGCCTGGGCACGGCTGAGCAGGATCACGCCCCGCACCGCCGCCGCCGTCCCGAGCAGGGCCAGGAACAGGCTGGTCGTCCCGCCCTGGAGGCGTTCGCCGAGCAGGGCCAGGCCGATGGCCGCCGCGGCCACCGGATTGGCGAGCGTGACGACCGCCAGCGGTGCGCCCAGGCCGCCTCGGTAGGCGGTCTGGGAGAGCAGCAGCCCGCTCATCGCGAACGCGGAGACCAACAGCGCGACGACGACCAGACGCCAGCTGAACAGCGGACCGGTGTGGTCGGTGACGGAGACGGTCAGGGTCTGGGTGAGCGCGGACGCGACCCCCGACGTGATGCCGGACGCGGCGGCGTGCCGCAGGCCGGGGCGTGCTCCGGGCCTGCTGAGTCCGGCGACGACGGCCATGGTCCCCGCCCCGACGGCCAGGGCCTCGGGCAGGCTGAGCGTTTCGTGCGGGGCGGCGCCGCCCGCGGTCATCAGCAGGGCACCGAGACCGAGCAGGGTGAGGATCGTGCCGCGCCATTCGATCCTGGTGACCCGGCGTCCGGCGGCCCTGGCACCCAGCGGGACGGCGGCGACCAGGGTGAGGGCGCCGAGCGGCTGGACGAGGGTGAGCGGTCCGTACTTGAGCGCCGCGACATGCAGCAGCGCGCCACCGGCGTTCAGCGCGACCGCCGACCACCAGGCGCCTCGCCCGAGCAGCCGCAGCATCCCGGCGTCCGGTTCGGTCCGCCCGGCGAGCCGGGCCTGCGCCACCGCGGCCGAGGCGTAGGCGGCGGCGGAGACCAGGGACAGCGCGACGGCCATCACGGTGGCGTTCATCGCCGGGCTCCGGTCGAGGCGTACGGGGACGCGGAGTACGTCTGCGATCCGGCGTACGCGACCGGAACGGCGGGCTCGGCGGCGTGCGGCACGGCCGACGGAGCGGGTCCGCCCGCCGTGGCCGGCCACAGGAGAGGTGCCCGTACCGGATCCGCGCGCGGCAGGCGCAGTGCCGCGAAGGCCACCGCGAGCAGTGCGGAGACCACGATCGAGTCGAGCCAGTAGTGGTTGGCGGTGCCGACTATCACCAGCAGGGTGACGAGCGGATGCAGCAGCCACAGCCAGCGCCACCGTGTCCGGGTCGCGACGATCAGCCCGACGGCGACCATCACCGACCAGCCGAAGTGCAGCGAGGGCATCGCGGCGAACTGGTTCGCCATCGAGTCGGTCGCCGGCGTCGCCCCGTACACCGTCGGTCCGTACACCTGGCCGGTGTCGATCAGTCCGGCGGCGGCCAGCAACCGCGGCGGGGCGAGCGGGAAGAGCAGATGGAGGGCGAGCGCGGCGCCGGTGAGCGCGGCGAGGATGCGGCGCGACCAGACGTAGTGGCGCGGGCGGCGCCAGTAGAGCCACCCGAGGAAGAGCAGCGTGGTCGGGAAGTGCACCGTCGCGTAGTAGGTGTTCGCGAGATGGATCAGCGTCTCGTCGTGCAGCAGCAGGCTCTGCACGGCGCCCTCGCCGGGCAGGTGCACGGAGCGCTCGAAGTCCCAGACGTGTCCGGCGTTGCGATACGCCTCGTCGACATGACCGTTCGCGGCCTGCCGGCCGAGCTTGTAGATCACGAAGAGTCCCACGACCAGAAGCAGCTCGCGGACGAGGGGCGGTCGGGCAGAACTGTCCGGCTCCCGATCTGCTGGCTCGCTACCGGCGTACATCACCCGGTGCCCCTTTGCTGACGAAGCGGTGTTACGGCGGCATGGTCCGGTCCATGCCGTATCGATACGCCAGTGTACCGATACGCGAACGTATCGGTACACGCGCGTATCGGTACACTGGCGTATCGAAGGACCTCGTCGCAGCTTCGCCGAGAGGGAAGACACATGTCGCCGCAGGACGTCGCACAGGAACCGGCACACACGCCGCGCCGCTCGAAGATCACGCCGGAGCGGGCGCAGGAGTTCTACGCGGCCGTGCTCGACATGCTGAGAGAGTCCGGTTACGAGGCACTCACCATGGAGGGGGTCGCCTCGCGGACCCGCTGCGGCAAGTCCACGCTCTACCGGCAGTGGGGCTCCAAGCCCGAACTGGTCGTGGCCGCGCTGCACGGCACCCGACAGGCTCTGCTTCCGCACATCGACACCGGCACACTCGCGGGGGACCTGCGCGAGGCGGCGCGGGCGATCGGCGAGGGCTCGGGACGCGACACTCCGCTGATGCACGCGCTCAGCCATGCCGCGCTACAGAGCCCCGAGCTGCTGTGCGCACTGCGCGAGGCGCTGATCGTGCCCGGACTGGCGTCGATCGACGCCATGGTCCGGCGCGGTGCGGAGCGCGGCGAGATCCCGGCGGACAACCCGGCGGCCGAGTTCGTCTCCGCACAGCTCCTGGGCGTGATGCGTGCCCGGCCGCTGCTGGAGGGAAAGATCGCGGACGAGGAGTACCTCACCCGCTTCGTGGACAACGCGATCCTTCCCTCACTCGGACTGGGCGCGTCCGCGCCCTAGTCCCGACAGACGTGGGCCGTTGTCCGAGCGGATGACGACGACCCGCCGGCGCCGCACCGTGGGGACGGGGGCGGCGCACCATCCGGGCGGGCGGTGACCCCTCGGGGAGGCACCAGCCACCCCCTGGTTTACCCCCCCCCCCCCCACCCCCCCCCCCAAGAACGACACCCCTTCCCCCCACCCAACAACCGGTTGGTT
>NZ_JBHWIY010000041.1:22886-52641 GCF_042731715.1 Streptomyces sp. NPDC059832
GGAGAAGGGAGAAGAAATACCCGCGAGGGCGGAGAGGAGGGGGGGGGGGGGGCAACCCCCTGTCGGGGCCCCCTCCCCCCCCCCCTCCCCCCCCCCCCCCCCCGCGGTTGCACCTCCTCGCGCCACATCCCGCCCGGCAGGAGCGGCACCTATCCCACCAAACAAACAGTTGGTAGATTTACCGACCGATCGGCACGGACTTCGACTGCACGCGCGTTCCGGAAAGCGGCGGGGGCGGACCATGGACATCGGCAATCCCATCGACTTCACGGGGCGGGCCGTGATCGTCACCGGCGGCACGAAGGGCATCGGCGCCGTGATCGCCGAGGCGTTCCTCGCCGTCGGCGCGGATGTACTGGTCTGCGGTCGCGGCGAACCGCCGGAACTGCCCGGGAGCGGCACCCGCCGGGCGCACTTCCGGCGGACCGACGTACGCGATCCGGCCGAGGCGGCCGCCCTGGTCGACCTGGCGGTGGAACGCTTCGGACGGCTGGACGTGCTCGTCAACAACGCGGGCGGCTCCCCCGACGCCGACGCGGCCACCGTGTCACCGCGTTTCGTCGAGCGGATCGTCGCCCTCAACCTGCTGGCCCCGTTCTATGTGTCGCAGGCCGCCAACCGGGTCATGCAGGGGCAGGGCGACGGGGGTTCGGTCGTCAACATCGGCAGCGTCTCCGCGCACACCCCGCAGCCGGGCACGGCCGCGTACACGGCGGCGAAGGCCGGACTGCTGGCGCTGACCCGGGCACTGGCCCTGGAGTGGGCGCCGAAGGTACGCGTCAACCACATCACGACCGGACTCGTCCGCACACAGAGCGCGGCATCGGTCTACGGCGAGGACGGTGGCGCCGCGGTGGCCGAGGTCGTCCCGATGCGGCGGATGGCGGCACCGGACGACGTGGCGCGCGCCTGCCTGTATCTGGCGGGCGGCCTGGCCTCCTACGTCAACGGCGCCGATCTGGCGGTGCACGGCGGGGGCGAGGTGCCGGCCAGATTCCTCGCGGCGAAGGGCGGCCGGAGCGGCGACCGGCCGGAAACGGTCCGACCGCGAGGGCCGCACCGACCGAAGCGGGCAGCCAACCTTTCTCGTCCCCTTGACGATAATTAGCATCCCCGTTATCGTCCCCACGACGAGAACAAGGGGGGTCGACATGGCCGACATCACCAGGCGCTTCGGCTGGCGCCATCTGCGCTCCGCGCCCACCGCGCACATCCGCCACCACAAGCGCGGCCGGCTCGCCCACGACGGGCCGGGGCTGAGTTTCTGGTACCGCTCGCTCACTGCCGCACTCTCGGAAGTCCCTGTGAACGACCGGGAGTTGGCGATGGCGTTCCACGCCCGTACGTCCGACTTCCAGGACGTCACCGTGCAGGCCACCGTGACATACCGGATCAGCGACCCGGCCGAGGCCGCCGCCCGGCTGGACTTCTCGGTCGACCCGGACACCGGGGTCTGGCGCGGCGCGCCGCTGGAGCAGATCGCCACCCTGCTCACCGAGACGGCCCAGCAGCACACCCTGGACGTACTGGCCAGGACAGCGCTGGCCGAGGCACTGGTCGACGGTGTCGCCTCGGTACGCGACCGGGTCGCCGCGGGACTCGCCGCCGAACCGCGGCTGCCCGCCACCGGCATCGACGTGGTCGCGGTACGGGTGGTGGCGATCCGCCCCGAGGCCGAGGTGGAGCGCGCCCTGCGCACCCCCGCCCGCGAGCAGATCCAGCAGGAGGCCGACCGGGCCACCTACGAACGCCGCGCCGTGGCCGTGGAACGGGAACGGGCCATCGCCGAGAACGAGCTCGCCAGCCAGATCGAACTGGCACGCAGGGAGGAGCAGTTGGTCGAGCAGCGCGGCACCAACACCCGCCGCGAGGCGGAGGAGCACGCGGCGGCCGACGGGGTGCGCGCCGAGGCGGAGGCGGCCCGCACGGTGCGGCTGGCCCGCGCCGAGGCCGAAGCCGCCCGCGAGGTCGGCGCCGCGCGGGCCGAGTCCCAGGCGGCCTGGCTGCGGGTGCACGGCGAGGTGGACACCGCGACCCTGCACGCCCTGGCGGCGACCGGTCTCGCCGAGAACCTGCCGCACATCGACAGCCTCACCCTCTCCCCCGACGTGCTCACCGGCCTGCTCAGCAAGCTCGGCAACGCCGGCCCGGAGACCCGGGCATGAGCCTCGCCCCGCGCGCGGTACTGGTCCACCGCACCACCGAGTACGAGGAGTTGCTGGCCCGGCACGGCACGCACGGACAGGCCGCCTTCTTCCTCTCCAGCCGCGGCCGGTCCATCGACGAGGTGGCGCGGCGGCACCGGCGGACCCAGCAGGCGCTCGCCGATGTGGCGGCGGCCGTGCCGCTCCAGTGGCGTCAGTCGCGGGTGGAACGTGCGGACCTCGACCGATTCCTGTTCGGGCCCGAGGACGTGGTGGTCGTCGTCGGTCAGGACGGACTGGTCGCCAACGCCGCCAAGTACCTCTCCGGCCAGCCTGTCGTGGGCATCGACACCGAACCCGGACGCAATCCGGGCGTGCTCGTCCGCCACCGGCCCCGCGACGCGGCCGCCCTGCTCCGGGCGGCCGGGTCCCCCGGCGGCGCGGCGGACGAACTCACCATGGTCGAGGCGGTGGCCGACGACACCCAGCGCCTCCTCGCCCTCAACGAGATCTACCTCGGCCCGCCCGGCCATCAGACCGCCCGCTACCGGCTCGGCCCGGACGCTCCTGGCGCCGCCGCCGAGCTGCAGGCCTCCTCGGGCGTCCTCGTCGGCACCGGCACCGGCGCCACGGGCTGGCTCCGCTCACTGTGGCAGGAACGCCGCAGCAAGCTGCACCTCCCGGCGCCCACCGACCCCCGACTCCTCTGGTTCGTCCGCGAGGCCTGGCCGTCCCCCGCGACCGGCACCTCGCTGGTCGCGGGCGAGCTGGGGCGCGGGCAGGGGCTGAGGCTCACTGTCGAGTCGGACCGGGTGGTGGTCTTCGGCGACGGGATGGAGACGGACGCACTGGAGCTGACATGGGGTCAGACGGTACGGCTCGGCATCTCGGGGACATCGCTGCGGCTGGCCGTCTGAGGCGATGCCCCAGGCAGTGCGGCCCGCGCGAGAGACGGCGCCGCGGTTGTCCGTAGGCTGCCCCCGTACGACCGGAGTGCCGGGCCCCGCGCCCATGGCACTCCCCCACCTGCGAGGAGCACTGGGAGCACCATGAAGACCACGCCCGCGGACGCCTCTTCTCGCAACACCCGTCCACCGCAGGCGCAGGCGGCGCTCGGCGTGGGGGTGATCGTGCAGGACGAGCGGGGGCGGGTCCTCCTCGGCAGGCACCACGGCGGGACCTGGGAGCTGCCGGGCGGCAAGGTCGACCCGACCCATGAGTCCATCGCCGAGGCGGCCGCCCGTGAGCTCCGGGAGGAGACGGGTCTGGAGGTCGACGCGGAGGACGTACGCGTATTCGCCATGCTCCACGACGTGGTCGGGGGGATCAACCGCGTGTCGATGGGCGCGGCGGTGACCGTGCGGTCGGGAAGCCCGCAGGTGACCGAGCCCCATCTCATCAGCACCTGGCAGTGGACCGCAGTCGACGCCCTGCCGGAACCGTTGTTCGGTCCCTCCGCCCAAGTGCTCGCGGCCTGGCGCCCCGACCTCCCGATCGAGCATCCCCCCGCGCACCGGCTGACCGTCACGAACGCCGTGGACGGCGCATAGCCTTGCCCTATTAATCATTTGCCTAGTGGTCGTAGGCAGAGTTAGCGTCCCTCGCATGAAGGCCGTGAGTGAGCAGGACATCCGCGCATCGTTCATCAACTGCTCCAAGGGGGAGGCCAAGCGTCTGCCGCTGCCCCGCGACCTCGACGAGCAGCCCTGGGACGATCTGGACTTCCTGGGGTGGCGGGATCTCTCCGCCCCCGGACGCAGCTATATCGTCACCGAACGCGACGGCGAACTCATCGGCGTGACGCTCCGCTTCCCCTCCCAGCAACGCGGCTTCCTCCATCGAAGCATGTGCTCCCTGTGTCTCACCACACACCCGGGGAGCGGTGTCTCGCTGATGACCGCCCGGAAGACCGGCGCCGCGGGGCGCGAGGGCAATTCGGTCGGCCTGTACATCTGCACCGATCTCGCCTGCTCGCTGTATGTCCGGGGCAGGAAGACCCCGGCGCCCGGCGGTCGTTTCAAGGAGAGCCTGACGGTGGCGGAGCAGGTGGAGCGGACCAGGGCCAACCTCGACGCGTTCCTGGGCAAGCTTTTCGGCTGAGCCGGCGGGCGGCGCGGCGCACGCCTTCAGGCCGGGGCGTCGGCGGTGAAGGTGACGGGCAGTCGCTCGGGGCCGCGCAGCCCTCCCGGTCGCCACCGCAGTTCCTCGGGCGGCACGGCCAGGGCGAGGCGGGGCAGGCGGCGCAGTACGGTGCCGATGGCGATCTGCCCCTCCAGCCGGGCCAGCGGCGCCCCGAGGCAGTAGTGGATGCCGTGCCCGAACGCGAGGTGGGCGTTGTCCTGCCGTGAGATGTCCAGGCGGTCGGGTTCGGGGAAGTGGTCCGGGTCGCGGTCGGCGATGGCCGATGCGACGAGCACGGTCGCGCCGCGCGGGATGTCCACGCCCGCGATGGTGACGTCCTCGCGCGCGAACCGGGCGATGCCGGGGTTGACCGGTCCGTCGTAGCGCAGGAATTCCTCGATCGCGCCCGGCAGCAGCGCCGGGTCGTCCCGCAGCATCCGAAGCTGGTCGGGGTGGGCGAGCAGCGCCGCGATCCCGCTGCCGATCAGGTTGACCGTGGTGATGTATCCCGCTGCCAACAGCAGGAAGGCCATGGCGATCAGCTCGTCCTCGTCCAGGCTCCGCTCCTCGTCCCGGGCGGTCACCAGCACGCTGAGCAGGTCGTCCCCGGGGCGGGCCCGCTTCGCCCCGATGAGCCCGGTCAGATACCCGCGCAGGTGCTGCCATGCCTCTTCGGTCCGGGCCGGGTCCGGTGGTTCGGCCCCCTGGCGGACCATGTCGTCGGTCCACCGCTGGAAATCGTGCCGGTCGGCCACGGGCACGCCGAGCAGTTCGCCGATCACGGTGACCGGGAGCGGCAGCGCGTAGCTACCGACGAGGTCGGCACGGCCGTACGGCCCGATCTCGTCGAGCAGCCGGTCGGCGATCTCCTGGACGCGGGGCCGCAGCCGGGCCACGCGGTGCGCGGTGAACACCCTGGACACCAGCCGGCGCAGCCGGGTGTGGTCGGGGGGATCGGTGCGGAGCATGTTGCGCAGTACGGACTCGCGGTCCGTGGCAGGCAGCCGCTCGATGAGCCGGGGGTCCGACGCATCGCGGACATCGCTGCTCAGCCGCGGGTCGGACAGGGCCGCGAGGCCGTCCTCGTACCGTGTGACCAGCCATGCCTCCAGGCCACCGGCGATGATGGCGCGCCGCACCGGGCCGTCCTCGCGCAGTTGCCGGTAGACGGGAAAGGGGTCGGCGACGAAGGCCGGATCGGCGTAGGGAAGAAGGACCGGCTGCCTGCTCATCATGCCTCCCGAAGGGCACCGCACCTCTTCGCACGGATGTGTGCGCTCCGGACCATGTGGGCGCTCTTCGTCCCAGCCTAGTGGGCGCGAGGCGCCCCGGGCTGCGGGCGCGGTCCCGCGCCGGTCAGGACACCGGTTCGCCGTTCCGGTGGCACCAGGTCTCCAGCAGTACCCGCCGCCCTTTCGCCTCCCGCTGGACGGGCTCGTCCGCGGTGGGCCGGAATCCGGCCGATCGCGCCACGGCGGCACTCGGGGCGTTACCGGCTTCGATCCGGAGCAGCACCCGCCTCGCGTCGAGGCGGTGAACGGCGTATTCAGTGGTGACCGCGACCGCTTCGGAGGCCAGTCCGCGACGCCGGTACCGCGGCCCGACGCCGTAGGCGAGCTCGATGTCCCGTTGATCCAGCTCGTCCTGGAAGAGCAGCACCTCGCCCTGCGGCTGCCCGCCGTCGGCCGTGATGGCCAGCTGTATGCGGCGGCCTTCGGCCCGTGCCTCGCGAGCCCGCCCGAGGTACGCGCGGGCGGCGTCCGCGTCGAACGGCGAGGGTACGGACCTCCAGCGGCTGATCTCCGGATCGTCGTACATCTCGATCAACGCGGGGATGTCCGCCTCGTCCCACTCCCTGAGCACGATCCTTCGCCCGGCCAGGCGAACAGGGGCGACGGGCAAGGTTCTCGGCCGATTCTCCATGTGTCGATCGTGCCCCTGCCCGAGTGCCGTCATGCCGGGACCCGGGCAGGGGCGTCGTCCGTGGGCGGGTTCGCGAGCGGCGCGTCGAGCCGCACGGCCCCGGGCAACTCGCTGCCAGGGAGCAGAGGTTGCACTCCGCCGGGACAACGGCGACGCGTTGTCCCTCAGTCCCGGAAATGACCAAGAGGCCGCTTCGGATATTTCCGATACGGCCTCTTGCCTGCGACTCTCACGAGTCGGGACGACAGGATTTGAACCTGCGACCCCTTGACCCCCAGTCAAGTGCGCTACCAAGCTGCGCCACGTCCCGATGCGATTGCCCCGGTGTTGCCGGGCGGCTTCGCAGGACAAACATTACCTCACTCGGAGGCCCGGATCGACGCCCGTGCCTGGTGGGCGCGGTTTGCCAGGGATTCCGCGCCGCACGCGGTGGCCAGTTTGTGAGCTCTGGCGAGTTCGCGCGGTGAGCGGATCGCGATGCCGTAGTCGACGAGGGCCAGCGCGTGTTCGAACGCGGACGGGGATGCCTCCAGGTGGCGGACCGACTCGGCCAGCAGGTGGACGGCGTCCTCGGGGCGGGCAAAGAGGGAGACGTAGCGCAGGGCCTCGCCGATCGCGGTGTCCGTGCCGAAGCGTTCGGCGTGCACCCGGGCCGAGGTGGCGAGTTGGGCGGCGCGCGCCGGGTCCTCCTCGGCCAGGGCGCGGGCGAGGTCGCCGGCCCAGGGAGCCCACACCCCGTTGAACCTGCCGCGGGGTTCGAGGGCCTGGCCCGCCGCTTCGAGTTCGACGATCGCTTCCTTCGTACGGCCTTCGGCCAGCAGCAGCCGACCGCGTACGCACGGCCCGTCGGGCAGCACCATCGCGCTGGGGTAGGGCGCGCCGAAGGAGTAGCGGTCGGCGATCTCGCGGGCCTCGGTGACGCGGCCGCGGGCGACCAGGGTGTCGATGAGCAGACAGGCCGCGTCCCAGTGGACCGGAAGTCCGCTGCCGACGCGGTCGGCGAGGCGCAGCCCTTCGCGCAGGAAGCCCTCGGCCTCGGCCAGCCGTCCGCGACGGCGGTGGACCAGTCCGAGCAGGGTGTGCGCGAACGCGAGGTGCGCGCCGCTCCAGCCGGAGATCTCGAAGGCGCGGACGGCCTCGCCGAAGAGTTCCTCGGCCCGGTCGAGCTGGTCGGTGAAGGCGTAGGTGATGCCGACCAGGGTCGGCAGTTCGAAGCCCCACTCCGTATCGGTCCAGCCGAGCCCCCGGGCGGGGTGGCCGTCGACCAGGGCACGTTCGCAGAGGTCGACGATGAGCTGGGCGTTCTCGCCGCGCAGCATGGCGTCGAAGGCGCGGAGCGTGAGCAGGGCTCGTTCGGCGTTGTCGCGGCCGTGCAGATGGTCGGCGTTGCGTGCGAGCCGGCCGGAGCGCCCGGGACCGTCCTCCTCGCCGGCCTGCATGCCCTCCCAGAGGAAGTGGGCGGCCTGGAGGCGCATGAGGCCGGGGCCCGGCGCGGTGCGTGCGGCCTCCGCCGCGAGGGCGTTCGCCGCCTCCTTGAGCTGGTTGTTGTGCGAATGCGCGGCCGCGAGCCGGTAGGTGGCGTCGACCCGGTGGTCGTCGTCGAGTCCGGGCATCTCAAGGGCTGCGCGCAGGTGCTGGACGGTGGTGGCCGGGGAGCTGAGCAGTGTGGCACAGCCCAGTTCGTACAGCAGGGTGGCCTTCACGCGCTGGCTCGGTGGTTCCTGCAGGGCGCGTTCGAGGCAGCGGCGGGCGGCCTCCGGGGCGCCGACGGCGAGGTGTTGTTTGGCCGCTTCGCGGAGTTGCCCGACCAGTTCCTGGTCGTCGTCCGGGTGCACTTCGAGCAGGTGCCGGGAGGCCGCCGCGGGGCCGAGTCCGGCCCGGGTGATCGCCCAGGCCGCCCGGCCGTGCATGGCGGTGCGGGTGGCCGGCGGAATGGACCGGTAGACCGCGCTCGCGATGAGCGGGTGGACGAACTCCAGCGGGTCGAAGCCGGTGACGATACGGGCTTCGCGCAGTCGTGCCGTGCAGTCGGCGGCCTCGGCCGGGCTCATTCCGGCCAGCGTGGCGGCGAGGTCCTGGGAGATGTCCGTGCCGAGGACCGCGGCGGCCCAGGCGAACCTGTTGGCGTTGGTGCCGAGCCGTTCGAGCCGGGCGACGAGGCCGCTCCCGCGGGCCGAGGCGCCGAGTTCGCGCAGCAGTCCGGCCGACTCCTCCAGCGGGGCCAGTTCACGGTCCTGCACCTTGGCGACGAGCTCGACCGCCTCGTAGGGATTGCCGCCGGTGACGGCCCACACCTCGCGGCAGAACGGGTCATCGGCGTGTTCACCGAGGGCCGCGCGGACCAGTTCCGCAGTGGCGTCCGGGGTGAGCGCGCGCAGCGCGACGCGTACCTGGGACGGGTGGGCACTGCCCGGTCCGCTCTCCTTCTGGCGCGCGGCCAGCTCTTCCGGGCGGTGCGCCTGGACGACCAGGACGGGAAGTTCGCCGAGGCGGGCGGTGAACGAGGCGAGCCAGGCGAGGGATTCGCCGTCCGCCCAGTGCGCGTCGTCGATGATGAGCAGCAGCGGGCGGTGGCTCAGCCGGGACGCGAGCCGGGCGACGACGAAGTCGAGGCCGTCCCGCACGCCTTGCGGGTCCGGCTGCGGACCGGTCGGTTCGGCCAGCCCGAGGGCCGGCGCGGCGATCTCGAACCATGACCCGAACAGGGCCCGCACCTCGTCGGGCGGGAACCGGTCGAGTGCGGGCTGCAGCAGTTGGCGTACGACGTGGAACGGCACGGAAGTGACCGTTTCGCCGCCTCGTGCGGACCAGACCGTGCAACGGTCGGCGGCGATCGTCCGGATCTCGCCGAGCAGTGCTGTCTTGCCGATGCCTGCCTCGCCGCTGAAGATCAGCAGCCCGCCGGCGGCCTGGGCGCCGCAAAGGGCGTCCACGGCTTGTGCGGCGGCGGCGAGTTCCGGTTCGCGCTCGTACAGCGGCCGGGACGGCTTCATGCCTACCCTCCCCAGGGTGGTACGGATGGCTTTCGACACTAGTCGTGTCCGGGGGTCCACGGACAGTGGTTCGGACAGTTCGCCGCAGGTGCGGGGCACAATCGTGGAGTGGACGAGATGCGCAGGGACCGTGACACCGAGGGCAGGGCGCGCAACGCACGCCCGCGTGACGGGCTGGGGCGCCCCCTTCCGTACGGGGCGCCGGGAGTCGAGCGGCAACCGGAAGGGGTGGTCCGCACCCCCGAGGAAACGGTGCGGGAGGCACAGCGGTTGCTGGACGCGGGGATGCCGTTCCATGCGCACGAGGTGTTCGAGGACGCGTGGAAGTCGGGCCCGGTGGCCGAGCGGGAGCTGTGGCGCGGGCTCGCGCAGCTGGCCGTGGGGCTGACCCATGCGGCCCGGGGCAATTCGACGGGCGGGGCGCGGCTGTTGCGGCGCGGCGCGGCGGCGCTCGCGGAGTTCGCCGCGGCCCGGCCGTACGGGATCGGCGTCGACGGGCTGATCGGCTGGGCCGAGGAGCTGGCCGGACGGGTGGCGGCGGGGACGGCCGCGGACTGCGGGGGCACGGCGGGCGGACGGGCGGCGCGTGCCGAGCCCGTCGACGCGGCCACCGAGGCACCGCGTCTGCGGCCCCCGGCCCCGTAGCCCGGACCGGGCCCGGGTCGTACCGGTGCGAGGGGCGGTAAGTGGCCGGGCAGGCATCGGACCCGCGTCATATTCGCCACCCATCGCGCGGAGCGGTGAACAGGGCAGCCCGCAGCCATTACGATCGCGCGTCATGAGCACTTCTGACCAGGACCAGGCCGTGGACACCCCGATACCCATCCCGGCGGCCGACCCCGAGGCCGTCGCGGAGACGGCCCCCGAGGAGGCCGACGGGACCGGGGACCGGAAGCTGACTCCACGCCAGGCGAGACGGCTGCGCATGGTCCTCTCGTCGGTCGGCATGGCCGCGATGGCGGTGGTCCTCGCGCTGCGGATCGCCAGCCGGTCGTCCGTCCTGGTGGTCGGGGTGTACGGGCTCGCGCTGATCCTGTGCGGGATCGTGATCGAGCTCAGCCGCAACGGCCGTACCCGGCTGGGCAGTTGGCTGCTGGCCGTCGGCCTGGTCGCGGCGATCGGATCGGACTGGCTGCTCATTCCCTGACGTACGGTCAGCGCACCGCGATCCGTACGGTCCCGCCATGCGGATCGACCCGGTCGAGCCAGTCGGCGCGCAGCTGGAACGCACGGTCCGGGACGGCGGGCAGCAGCAGCCGCTGCCGGTGGAGCTCCCGGCTGTCCTGGCGGACGACGAGCAGCGGCGAGGCGAGTCTCCCGGTGGTGCGCAGGGTGACCTGCAGATTGCCGACGGCGAAGATTCCGGCCCCGGTCGTGCGGTGGGCGGCGTCGTACGCGGGGCCGCGGGTGCCGGGGTCGAGTACGTCTCAGGCATGGTCCAGCAGGGTCTGCACGGCGGTCCGGAAGCCGGCGAGCCGTTCGGCCGCCTCGTCGGCGCCGATCCGGGGTTCGTACACGGCGGCGGGCTTCCAGTCGGGCACGGCCCGGCGGAGCGGGAGGCGCGGGTCGAGGCCGAGCCGGGCGACCGCTCCGACGCCGAGGGCCGTGACGTCGGGCAGGGCGGACACCTCGACGGGTCGTTGCAGCAGGTCGGCCTGGGTCTGCATGAGCAGTTCGGAGCGGGTCAGACCGCCGTCGACGCGGAGCGAGGTCAGTGGCGAGCCGAGGTCGGTCGCGGCCGCCTCGGTGAGCTCGACGACCTGTGCCGCGATGCCTTCGCACAGCGCGCGCACCAGATGGCCCGCGGTGGTGCCGAGGCCGAGGCCGGTCATCGATCCGCGCAGATCACCACGCCACCAGGGGGCGGCGAGCCCGGCGAGTGCCGGTACGAAGGTGACGCCGCCGGCGTCGGGGACGGTCGCGCCGACGGGGTCGAGGTCGGCCGCGCCGGAGATCACCCCCAGGCCGGAGAGCCAGTCGACGGCGGACGCGGCGGTGTAGACCTGCCCGTCGAGGCAGTAGTTCGTACGGCCACCGAGTCGCCAGGCGACACAGCTGACCAGTCCGGTGGAGCCGCGGCGCGGGGCGGGCCCGGTCTGGGCGAGCAGGAAGGCGCCCGTCCCGTAGGTGCATTTGGCGTTGCCCGGGTCCAGGGCGTTCTGGGCGAGCAGGGCGGCCTGCTGGTCCACGAGCAGGCCGGTCAGCGGCAGTTCACCGCCGAAGGCGGTGGTCGTGCCGACGGTGCTGTCACAGTCGACGACGTCCGGCAGCCGTTCGTCGCCGAGCCCGAAGATGTCCAGGGCCCGGGGTGACCAGCCGACCCGGTCGAGGTCGAGCAGCTGGGTGCGCCCGGCCGTCGCCGCGTCCGTGACGAACGCCCCGGTCAGCTGGTGGACGAGCCAGGAGTCGGTGGTGGTGACGACACCCTCCCGGGTCAGTTCCCGGCGGATCCAGGCCATCTTCGGCGCGGCGAAGTACGGATCGAGGGGCAGCCCGGTGAGCTGCGTCAACTCATCGTCGTGCGGGGCGAGTTCGTCGCAGATCGCGGCGGAGCGCCGGTCCTGCCAGACGATCGCTTCGGTGAGCGGCCGCCCCGTTTCCGGATCCCAGGCGAGCACCGTCTCGCCCTGGTTGGCGAGGCCGACCGCCGAAACCGGCTCGGCGGCCTCCCGCAACGCCCGGCGGCCCGCTTCGACGACCGAGCCGAGCAGTTCGGCAGGGTCCGCCTCGACCACTCCCCCGGCGCCGTGCCGGGGCCGCACCGGAACGGAGGCGGAACCGATCACACCGCGCTCGGGACAGATCACCAGAGCCTTCGTCCCCGACGTGCCCTGGTCCACGGCGAGTACCGGGCCTGTCATCGACTCTCCAGCGGTGCGGAAGCTCTGCGGCTTGAACGGAAGCGTGATCACTGAACTCGCCGCCCAGAGTGGTGCAGACCACCGCGTACGTCAAGAGCTGCCCAGGTCACGACCGGAAGAACCGGTACATCTTTCAACGTCCTGGAGAATCAGCTGACTTGAGTAAGATCCGCGAATCGGTCCGGAGTTCGGAGTGACTGGCCTTACACTCACCGCCGAGCAACAACCGGACGCTTTCGAGCAGTTCGTTTTTCAACAGACTGCTTCACCCCCCACGTCCTTGAGGATTGATGAGACCGACACCCTGTACCGAGCCCCGATTCACCGGTTCCCCGGCCTTTCGCATCTGCACGGGTTCCATGCCACCGCCGGGTTGCGTGACGTGCTGAGGAGATCTTCCGACCGTCGCATGCCGGCCTGTCGTACGGGGGCAGGGCGAGTCCATGGCCAACAGTGATTTCCGGCCGGTCTACCACCCGGCCGGCCATGACAACGATCTGCGCGTCGCGTTACAGGATTTGCGCACCGGCCGCTGGATGTCCATGCGGAGCCTGCTGGAGAGTACGCCGGACTGGACCCTGTGGACCCAGCGCACCCAGGTGCTCGGAGCGGTCGCCGCCGGCTCGGACGCGGTGCAGGCCTGGCTGGCCGAGGATCCCCGGAGTGTCGCCGCCGCGGTGATGCAGGCGCGGGTCGTCGTCGAGCGTGCCGTGCGCGCCCACCGCGAGGGCCACCACCGGGCCCAGGAGCTCTGGGCGGAGGCCTGGCAGGCCTGCCGGACGGCCGCGAACGCCTCGCCCGCGGACCCGGTGCCATGGGTGTGCCTGCTGGCCCTGTCCCAGCTGGACGAGCGGCAGCAGTTGGAGGAGCACCGGCTGCATCCGCCGGGACCGATGCTCTTTCCCGGTCCGTGGGGGTTGCTGGCGGAGGCCGACAAACGCGATCCGTGCAACCGCGAGGCCTACCACCGGATGCTCCAGTTCGTATACGCGCGAAAGGCCGGCGGTTCCCTCTCGGAGGCGGTCAACTTCGTCCAGTGGGCGGCCTCTTCGGCACCCGACGGCTCCGCGCTGCATGTGCTGCCCCTGTATGTGCGGGTCGAGCGCTACCGCCGCGAGCAGGGCCACGAGAAGGCCCTGGACCTGCACTGGGTCACCGAGGACGCGGAACGGGACGCGGCCCGTGCGCTGGAGCTCTGGTTCCGCCGTACGACACCGATCTCCCACTCCCTGCTCGACCTCAACCATCTGGCCCACGCCCTGTGGGGAGCCCTCCAATTCGCCGAGGCCGCAGCGGTGTTCGAGGAGCTGGGACCCTATTTCACCTCGGTTCCCTGGTCCTACCGCACACGTGGCCGCAAGGGCCCGGGAGACGCCGAGGATGTCTTCCTGCGCGCCCGCAGCCGGTGTCTCGCGGCACCCCGTACCCCCGGGCGGGGGCCCCAGCGCTGACTGGAGGCGCCGCGACGCCGTGCCTCCTGCCCGCCCCGAACCGATCCTGTCCGTCCCTTTCCATCCCCGCTCATGGAGGTTTTCCCGATGTCCATATCCACCCCGACCCAGTCGGGTGCGGAGGCAACCCCGCCGAAGGACGAGGAGGAGCGACTGCGCGAACTCGGCTACCAGCCGGTGCTCGCCCGCCGTATGGGAGGCTTCGGCAACTTCGCCATCAGCTTCTCCGTCATCTCGATCCTCTCCGGCTGCATGACCCTGTACGGCTTCGGCATGTCGACCGGTGGACCGGCCGTGATGCTCTGGGGCTGGGCCGGTGTCGGTCTCTTCGTGCTCTGTGTCGGCATGGCGCTCGCCGAGGTCACCAGCGCCTACCCGACCTCGGGGGCGCTGTACTACATGGCCGACCGGCTCGGCGGCCGCAAGTGGGGCTGGTACACCGGCTGGCTGAATCTGCTGGGTCTGCTGGGCGCGATCGCGGGCATCGACTACGGCGCGGCGCTGTTCACCGGTGCGCTGATGAATCTGCAGTGGGGCTTCACCCCCACACCGGGCAAGACAATGATCATCTTTGTCTGCATCCTGCTCCTGCACGCCGTGCTGAACCTTTTCGGCGTCCGCCTCGTCAGCGTGCTCAACTCCATCAGTGTGTGGTGGCATCTCGCCGGTGTCGCGGTGATCGTCACCGTGCTCGCGGTCGTGCCCTCGCACCACCAGTCGCCGTCGTTCGTCTTCACCGAGTTCGTCAATGGCACGGGCTGGCACAACCCGTTGTACGTGGCGGCGATCGGCCTGCTCCTCGCGCAGTACACCTTCTGCGGCTACGACGCCTCGGCCCACCTGTCGGAGGAGACGTCGAACGCCTCCGTGACGGCCGCCAAGGGCATCGTCCGCGCGATCTGGGTCTCCTGGGTCGCCGGTTTCGTCCTGCTCGCCGGGCTGACCTTCGCCATCCAGGACTACGCGGGCACCCAGAAGAGCGCCACCGGTGTGCCGCCGGCGCAGATCCTGATCGACGCGCTGGGCACCTCCGGGGCCACCGCCATGCTGCTGATCGTGATCGCGGCGCAGCTGTTCTGCGGCAACGCCGAGGTCGCCGCCGCGAGCCGGATGGTGTTCGCGTTCAGCCGCGACAACGCCCTGCCGGGCTCGGCGCTGTGGCACAAGGTGAGCGCGCGCACCCAGACGCCCGTCAACGCGGTGTGGCTGTCGGTCGTCGTCGCCGGAGTGCTCGCGCTGCCGTCGCTGTACTCCGCCACCGCGTACGGTGCGGTCACCGCGATCAACGTCATCGGCATCACGCCCGCCTACGCGATCCCGATCTTCCTGAAGCTGCGCTCCGGCAGCCGGTTCGAGCGCGGACCGTGGCACCTGGGCCGCTGGAGCAAGCCGATCGGCTGGATAGCCGTCGTGTGGGTCGCCATCGTGACCGTGCTGTTCCTGCTCCCGCAGTCCTCCCCGGTGACGGTCGACTCGATGAACTACGCGTCGATCGCGCTGGTCGCGGTGCTGGTCCTGGCCACCGTGTGGTGGTTCGTCGCCCGCCGTTCGTACAGCACCCCGTCGGCCTACGGGAACGCCCGCGAGCAGGCGGAGATCGAGGAAGGCATCGTCTGAGCCGGCTCTTCCCCGGCCCTCCCGGAACAGCCCCGACGGCAGGGGGCGCTCCGGGAGGGCCGAGTGCGTGGTGGACCCCCGCGGCCCCGGCTATCGCAACCAGAGGCAGGCGGCGGCCAGGAGCGACACCGTCGCCCCGCCGGTGAGCACCGGCACGTTGCCCAGCCAGGCGGCGAGCGCACCGCCGCCGAGCGCGCCGATCGGCACCGTGCCGATGAGTGCGGCCTGCAGGACCCCGGCGACCCGGCCCTGGAGCTCGGGTGGTGTGATCAGTTGCTGGGTGGTGGTCATGGAGATGGCCCAGACCGTGGCCGCGAGGCCGAAGAGGAATTGGTACGCGAGCAGCGCCGGGAAGCCGGGGCCCAGGGAGGCGCCCGGGATCAGGAAGATCGCGAGGGCGGCCACCACCGCGCAGATCCGGGTGGCCCTGGCCAGCCCGATGGTGGCGGCGAACCGGCCCGCCAGCAGCACGCCGAGGACGGTGGCGACGCTGAACGCGGCGTAGACCGTCCCCAACTGCCAGGCGGGCAGGCCTAGATCGCGGGTGGCGTAGAGCACGAAGAGCGCGTCGGCGGCCCCGCTGCCGAGGTTGAATCCGGCCCCCGCGAGCACCTGCCGGCGCAGCAGCCGTTCGCCGCGCACGACTTCGAGTCCCGCGCGCAGCGCGGCGGTTCGGGATTCCGATGCACGATTGCCTTGCTGTGCCGGGGTGTTGAGTGCGGCGGGGAGCGCGAGCAGCAGCAGCGCCTCGACGCCGTACGCCACGCAGGCGGCCAGCAGCGCCGTCGAGGCCCCGGTCAGTCCCACCAGCACGCCGCCGAGCGCGGGGCCGCCGATCTGCCCGGTGGTCCGGGCGCCGGTCAGCGCCGAGTTGGCGGACAGCAGCTGCTCGGGGTGCACGACCCGGGGCAGGGCCGCCTGGAGGGCGACGGCGAGCATGGAGGTCAGCGCGCCCGACACGGTGGCCACCACGTACAGCTGGGGCAGTCCGAGCCGGCCCAGGGCGGCCGTCAGGGGGACGGAACCGACGACGAGTACCTGAAGAACGGTGAGGAGCACGGTCAGGCCGCGCAGCCGCGCCCGGTCGACCAGCACACCGGCGAACGGGCTGAGCAGCGCGCCCGGCAGATAGCTCAGCGCCATCAGCGCGGAGGCGCCGAACGGTCCGGCGTCCAGCAGGGTCACGGCGAGCAGCGCGAGAGCCAGGGTGGTGACCTGACGCCCGACGGAGCTGGCGATCTGTTCCCCGCACAGCAGCGCGAACGGTCGGTGGCGCAGCAGGGTGCGTCCAGGACGGTCGGTCCCGGCGGTCTGTGTGCGGGCGGAGGGCGGAGGCGGGTCCGGCAGCTGCTCCATCCGGCTCAGATGTCGGTGCAGGGGACGGGCCACCGGCGGATGCGGGGTGGCAGGGCCACCACCCAGCCGTCGGTCACCCAGGCGAGGCGTTCCGCCGCCAGCAGCTCCACCGCTTCCCGCCCGATGGTGCTCAGTGCGGCGACGGCGGTGGCGTCCTGGACGGTGCGGAACGTGGCGAGCAGGTCGGGGTCGTCGATCGTGAAGCGGGCCGCGGCCGACGGCTCCCGGCGGTCCATGACGGTGACGAAGTCCGGTCCGCGCCGGTGGTAGAGCTGTCCGTAGGCATGGCGGTCCCGCCACGCGGTGAGTTCCGGCGGTTCGCCGGGCAGCGGGCCGGGGGCGGGCAGGTGGCGCAGTAGTGCGGCCGTCCCGGACACCTCGTGCGCGGGCCCGGCGAACAGCGGGTCGTCGGCCGCCGGGAGCCAGCGCACGACGAGATCGTGGCTCTGGCACTCGCGCAGGAACTGGACCGCCGCCGTCGCCGGTCTGCCGCCCGCGCCCAGCCGCAGGGGTTCGTCCACCGTCACCAGCCGTCCTCGGATCCGGTGCGGCACCTGTCCGGTCGGCAGGGCGGGTGCGGTACGGGGCGGGGGTGCGGGCAGGGGGCTCATCCGGCAGCCTTCTCTCCATGGTCCGGCGCGCCCGACGGCCCGTTGTCCGGCGCGCCCGACGGCCCGTTGTCCGGCGCGCCCGACGGCCCGTCGGTCGTCCCGTCCGCGCCCCGGGTGCGCTCGACCGACCGGACCGGGACATGCCAGGTCGGCAGCGACACGTACGACCGCCCGTCGTCGAAGAGGAGCCCCAGAGCGACCGCGTCGCCGAGCCAGGTGCCGAGTTCCTCGGCGGACGGCGGGTTTCCGTCGGCCGTGAGCAGCCGGTGCAGCGCCGGCCGGGTGCGGCCCGCCTCCAGGTGGCGGAGGGCGGCGGCCCGCCAGCCGGTCAGGCGGTGGCTGCGGTGCGGCCAGCCGTGGCGTCGGTCGTGGACGAGGAGCACTTCCTCGCCGTCCCCGTCGGGTTGTTCCAGGACCAGGGTCGAGGAGGGGTGGCCGGTGTACCAGTCGCGGGCGGCGGCCTTCAGCCGTGCCTCGGTCTCGCCGCCGATCCCGGCGGGCGGCGTGTCGAAGAGATAGACCAGGTCGGCCAGCTGTTCCTCGGGCAGGTCGTAGACGTGGCGGTACATCTCGGCGGGCTGTCGTCGGTGGAAGCCGAGCGCGGGGTCGGCGAAGTTGGGGCTGAACCGCTCCAGTTGGATGCGGTGGGCGCCGCCTGGCGGCTGGAGGTGGACGAGCGCGGGCATCTGGTCGATGACGGGGGCGTAGTCCTCGGCGCGCTCTCCCGGGAACCCGTAGAGATAGTTCCAGGAGCAGGTCAGCGAGTGGTTCTCGCACTCGCGGAGCGTACGGATGTTGCGGGCCGCGCTGACCCCCTTGTCCATCAGCTCCAGGGCCTTGTTGCCGAGGCTCTCGATGCCGGGCTGGATATGGACCGAACCGGCGCGGGCGAGCAGTTCCAGCTGCTCCGGAGTGAGATTGGACTTGACCTCGTAGTGCATGCGCAGGTCCCAGCCGCTGTCGGCGGCGAGCGGGAGGAAGTCCTTGAAGTACGCCATGTCGATGATGTTGTCGACGGTGACGATGTCCAGGATGCGGTGGCGCCGGACCAGGCGGTCGACCTCGTCCCAGAGCCGCTCTCCGGTCTTGGCACGGAAGGTCATCGCCGATCCGTTGAGTCCGCAGAAGGTGCAGTGGTGCTTCTCGCCCCACCAGCAGCCGCGGGCCCCCTCCACCACCAGTTTCGGATGGACGTACTCCGCGAGCGGGGAGGCGTCGATGGCCGCCTGCCAGAGGTCGTAGTCGGGAGAGGGGATGTCGCCGGGCGCGACGGTGCGCCGGGACTCCTCGTTGGCACGCGACTCGGGCCCGTCCCACCAGCAGAGTCCGGGCACATCGGCCGGTGCGGTGCCCGCTTCGACGTGGGCGAGCAGGGCAGGCAGGGCGTACTCCCCCTCCCCGCGCACCACATGGTCGACAAAGCGGTGGTTGCGGTGCAGCGCGTGGCCCATCGGGCCGTCGCAATTGCTGCCGCCGAACACGACGGTCAGCCCGGGGCGGCGTCGTTTCAGCTCCGCCGCGAGCGCCAGCGAGGAGATGTTCTGCATGAACGTGGAGGTGAATCCCACGACATCGGGCGCGTCGTCGACTATCGCGCTCGCGCTCTCGTCGATGAACTCCGCCGCGTGGACCCGCATCGCGGTCGCGGTGGATATGTCGGTCCCGCGCCGGGTGGCGTACTCCTTGAGCTGTGCCACACCCCATTCGGGATCGTTGTACAGGACGCCGGAGAAGACCCAGTCCCCGAGGCCGTCGAAGATGGATTCGCTCCCGACCGCGACATGGTCGCCGGGCCGCAGCGCCCCCCGCGAGCGTTCCAGCAGGAATTCCGCCCAGCGCAGGGAGCCGTGGAACTCGCGCACCTCGTCGTCCGGCCGGGTACGGTCCAGCAGCGAGTGCAGCAGCCCCACCTGGAGCGAGGGAAGCTCGATCGGCTGCCACGGCATGGTCACCAGATGTATGCGCACTGCGTCTCCCACGGCACGGGGGCGGACGCCGGGTCGTGTCCGGCGTCCGCCCTTTTCGTCACTGTCCGGCCGCGGCGCGCCGTCCCGGCGGGTCGGTCGCGTCCTGTGCCGGCTGCGCCGGAACCCCCCGGTTCAGCGCGTCGGGCGTTTCTCGATCGTCTGCCGTTCGCGGTTCTTCGCCTCTTCCTCGCGGACCACTACCTTCTTGATCTCCATGTGCCCCTCCCCTCGGTGGTCGGCCCCAAGTCCGTTGACGTTAGGCGCCGTTGCGCGAGAGCCGCAAGAGCCCCCCTGGGGCTGGTGGGGCGTACGGGACGGTCCGCACCCGTGGACACCCGAGGGCTGATCGCTATGCTGCGACCCGAACGCTCACAGGAAGCGTTCAAACGAACAACGCGCGGCGGTACGGCGAGGGGGCCAGCAGCATGCGGGAGCCGGTTGAACTCAGGCGTCAGCGAATCCTTTCGGTGGTGGAATCGCGCGGCGCCGTCAAGGTCAGCGTGCTCGCGGCCGAGCTGGACGTCTCGGTGGTCACGGTCCGGCGGGACGTCGAGGAGCTGGCCCGGGTCGGGCGGCTGCGCCGCGGCCACGGGGTGGCCCGCCCGGTGCGGGAGCCGGTGCCGACCGCCGCGGTCCCGGCGGCCCGGGGCGAGGAGCCGGCCGGGGACGCCGGGGCGGTCGCCCTGGTCGTCCCGGAGCGGCATACGTACCTGTACGAGACCCTGCACGGCGCCCGGTCCGTCCTGGAGGAGTCCGGGATACGGATCGCCCTGCACATCGCGCCCCCGTCGGCCGGTGCCGAACGTCCTCTGGTGGAGCGGGCGCTGGCGGACGGGGCGCGCGGGCTGCTGATCGCGCCGCGCTGGCCGAGCGCCCGCTCGGAGGAGCTGGACTACGGCTGGCTCGCGGACGTGGGGGTGCCGACCGTGCTGATGGAGCGGCGGCCCCGGCCGGGCAGCGGGCTGCACGCCCTGGACTCCGTGTGTTCCGATCACTGGTACGGGACGCATCTCGCCGTGGAGCACCTGGTGTCGCTGGGGCATCGCCGTATCGTGCTGGCCGCCCGTGACGACAGTCCGACGGCGCGCAGCATCCGTGCGGCGTTCGCCGAGATCGCGGCGGCGCGCCCGGAGGTGGAGGACTGGTCGGTGGTGCTGAGCTCTCCGGGGGCCGCGGCGGAGCCCCGCGGGTCCGCGCCGGCGGCCGACGGCCGGGCCGCTCTCGACCTCGCCGCGCTGCTGCGGGAGCGGCGCGCCACGGGGGCCGTGCTGCACGGCGACGTGGATGCGCTGATGCTGGTACAGCGGCTGGCGGAGAGCGGTGTCGAGGTGCCGCGGGACTGCTCGGTGGTGGCGTACGACGATGTGGTCGCGGCCCTCGGCAGCACGCCGTTGACGGCGGTGGCGCCGCCGAAGGCGGAGATCGGCCGGGCCGCCGCCGAGCTGCTGCTCCACCGGCTGTCCGGGGCCGTCGGGGCGACCGGTCCGGTGCGCCGGACGGAGCTGCTGCCCACTCTTGAGGTGCGCGGATCGGCACAGGAGCCGCCGCTTTCCATGAAGTGATCGTTTGACCGCTTTGATTTTCTTCTGAGCGATCTATTGACCAGTACCGATCAGCCGATCAGGATTCCCCGTGAGCCGTTTCAGAAGCCGCGGGAGGCGCACATGCCCGGTCGACAGAGCCGTCGATCCGTGCTTGCCACGATCGCCACCCTGCCCCTGGCAGGTGCGCTCGGCGCCTGCGGCGGCGCCGACGGGTCGTCCGGACCGGTCGGCACCGGCACCCCGGGCAACCGGGCCGGGAAGCGCGCCACCCACATCACCTTCTGGTCCGCGTGGCGCGGCAGCCAGGAGGTGGTGGACGCGTTCAACCGCACCCATGACACCGTCCAGGCCGACTTCCAGCAGGTCCCCGCGGGCAGCACGGGCGATTGCGCCAAGCTCAGCAACGCCGCCCGAGCGGGCAACGCCCCGGACGTCGCGACGATCGAGTACCCCCGGATCCCCGGCTTCGCCATCGACGGGGCCGCCCGTGACATCACCGACCTGCTCGGCGACGGCCTGCGCGCCCGGCTGCTGCCGCAGGCGCTCGGCCTGACCACCTTCGACAAGCGCGTCTTCAGCGTGCCGCTGGACGTCGAGCCGATGGTGATGCACTACCGCACCGACCTCTTCGCCGAGTACGGCCTCCCGGTCCCGCGCGCCTGGGCCGAGTTCGAGGAGCGGCGCGGAGGGACGGCGCGGGCGAGTCGACCACCTGCTTCCGGGTCGCCCTGCGGATGCCGGGGCCGGGCCTGGTCACCGTGTTCCTCTTCCAGCTCACCGCGGTCTGGAACAACTTCTTCCTGCCGATGGTGATGCTCTTTGACCAGCATCTGTATCCGGTCGGCCTCGGTCTCCGCACCTGGAACAGCGCCGCCGTCGTCCCGCCCGAGTACTACCCCGTCGTGATCACGGGTTCGCTGCTCGCGGTCCTGCCACTGATCCTCGCCTTCGCCCTGCTCCAGCGTTTCCGGAAGTCGGGGCTCACCGCCGGCGCCGTGAAGTGACCCTGCCATCACCCCGCCCCCCTACCAGGAGAAAGATGCCCACCACTGTCTCTGGCACCCCGGTCGCCCGTAGCCGTCCACGCGCCGCAGTCGCCATGAAACCGGCCGCCGCGGCCGCGCTCCTCGACGCCCGGTCCCTGGCCGCGCTCGACGAGGTGTGCGACCTCTCGCCCCTGCCCGTTCTCGACGACTTCGGCACCGACCGGGCCCGCGCCCTGCTGGCCGACGTCGAGATCCTGGTCACCGGCTGGGGCTGCCCACCGCTCGACACGGCCGCCCTGGACGCGGCGCCGCGCCTGCGCGCGGTCGTCCACACCGCGGGCAGCGTCCGCGGACACATCACCGAGGCCTGCTGGGAACGCGGCATCGAGGTGTCGTCGGCAGCCGCCGCCAACGCCCTGCCGGTGGCCGAGTACACCGTCGCGATGATCCTGCTCTCCGGCAAACGGGTCCTGGAACGGGCCCGCGACTACCGGGCGGACCGCCACCGAGACAACTGGCTCGCCACCCCCGCCCAAGTCGGGAACTACGGCCGCACCGTGGGCATTCTGTCCGCCTCGCTGATCGGCCGACGCGTCATCGAACTGCTGCGGCCCTACGACCTGCCCGTCCTGCTGCACGATCCGTACGTCTCCGACGCGGAGGCCGCCGCGCTCGGCGTCCGGCCCGTCGGCCTGGCCGAACTGTTCGCACAGAGCGATGTGGTGAGCGTCCACACCCCGCTGCTGCCGGCCACCCGCGGGCTCGTCAGCCGTGAACTGCTGACCTCGATGCGCCCGGACGGCGTGTTCATCAACACCGCGCGGGGCGCCGTCGTCGACCAGGACGCGCTCACCGACGTACTCCGGCAGAACCGGATCCGGGCGATCCTCGACGTCACGGAACCCGACACGCTGCCCGCCGCGCACCCCCTCTGGGTGTGCGACAACGCTCTGATCACCCCGCACCTCGCCGGCTCGCAGGGCAACGAGTGGCGGCGACTGGCCGATCTGGCGGCGGCCGAGGCCGGCCGCTGGGCCGCGGGCGACGGCTTCGCCCATCCCGTACGACGCGAAAGGCTGGCATTTCTCGCATGACCGCTCCCCACCCGACCTCTCCCATCGAACTCCCCGCCGAGGACCGGGCGTCGAGCCCGTACACCGGCTACACCCGCGCACACTGGGAGGCCGCTGCGGACGGGCTGCTCCGGGCCGCCTGGCAATGGGCCACGCCGGGCGGCGCGCTGCTGGATCTGCCGGGACGGCCGTCCGCGTCCGGAGTGCGCTCCGACGGTCTGGAGGGTTACGCGCGCACCTTCCTCGCCGCCGCCTTCCGGGTCGCGGGCGCGGACGGCAAGGACCCGCACGGCTGGCTCGGCCGGTACGCGGACGGGCTCGCGGCCGGTACCCGTACCCCCGGCCGTGAGGATGCCGAATCCTGGCCGCTGATCCGCGACCACACCGTCTTCGGCCAGCCCATGGTCGAGTCCGCCTCGGTCGCCATCGGCCTGCGGCTGACCCGGCCGTGGCTCTGGGACCGGCTGGACGCCGGGGTCCAGGACCGGACCGAGGAATGGCTGCGCGACGCACTGCGGCACGTCCCCTCCCCCAACAACTGGTACCTGTTCCCCTACTCCGTGGCCGGCTTCCTGGAATCCGTGGGCCGTGGTGACGCCCAGACGGCACGGGCGAAGCAGCGTGCCCTCGATCTGCTGGAGGGCTGGTACCGGGGAGACGGCTGGTACGCGGACGGCGACGGCCGTGCCTTCGACCACTACAACGGCTGGGCGCTGCACCTCTACCCCGTGCTGGACGCGTATCTGTCGGGCGACGCGGAGCTGTCCGCGCACTACGGCGCCCGGCTGCGCGAGCACCTGGAGGGCTTCTCGCTGCTGTTCGGCGGCGACGGTGCGCCGATCCACTTCGGCCGCTCGCTGACCTACCGTTTCGCGGCCGCCTCCTCCGTCGCGCTCGGCGCCGTCAGCGGGCACACCCCGCTCACGCCCGGCGCCTCGCGGCGGGTGATCAGCGGATCGTTGCGCTACTTCCTGGACCGGGGCGCGACCGGCACGGACGGGCTGCTGAACCTGGGCTGGCACGGCCCGCACGAGGCGTCGCTGCAGAACTACTCGGCGCCCGCGTCGCCGTACTGGGCGTCCAAGGCATTCGTCGCGCTGCTCGCGCCGGACGGCCATCCGCTGTGGGCCGCGACCGAGGAGCCCGCGCCGAGCGAGGGCCCCGACCGGGTGCTCGCGCTGCCCGCGCCGGGACTGCTCGTCCAGTCGACCCGCGCGGACGGGATCGTACGGCTGCACAACCACGGCAGCGACCATGTGCGCCCGCACGAGGGCGAGTCGGGCGTGCAGGACGATCCGCTGTACAGCCGCCAGTCGTACTCCACGGTGACCGGCCCCACGTCGAGGGCGAACACGGCGGACAACCATCTGGCCGTGGTCGTCGCCGGGGCGCGCAGTGAACGCCGCGTCATCCGTGCGCTGGGCGCCGGAGGGGGCGACGGCTGGGGCTGGGCCGCCTCCTGGCACCGCCCGGTGTTCACGTCGGGTTCGCCGATGGTGCCGGGCATGCGGGTGGAGAGCGTCACCGTGGCGCGCGGCCGGTACGAACTGCGGGTGCACCGGGTGCTCGGCGCGCCGGACGGGGCCCGGGTGGAGCAGACGGGCTGGGCGACCGGCCGCGACGACGCCCTGACCTCCGCCCTGCACGGCCTGTACGGCTGGGAGTCCCGGGATGTCGTACGGGCTCCGCAGGGCACCGCGTACACGCCCTGGGCGGTGGTGCCCCGGCTGTCCGCGCCCGCCGAGGGCACGGTGGTGCTGGTCGCGCTCGCCTCGCTGACCGCGGAGGCCGACGCGACGCCGCTCGACGCGGTGGTGAGCAGTGTGACGGTGGACGGGGACGTGGTGGAGGTCGGCTGGGCGGAGGATACGGGGACGACCCGTATCAGCTTCCATCCGGTGACGGTCACGCACGGCTGAGCGCCGGGGTGCGCGGCCTTCGCGCCGCGCACCCCGCCCTCCGAAAGGCCCTACACGTCCGTTCTGATCACCACGGCCAGGGTGCGCGGACCGTGCACGCCCTCGACCCGCTCCAGCTCGATGTCGGACGTGGCCGAGGGGCCGCTGATCAGCGTCGTCGGCCGCTGCGGCACCAGCCGCGCCACCGCCTCCGGCACACCGGCCTCGACCGTCGACAGATCGACGACGCACACATGCAGGTCGGGGACGAGGGACAGCGCCCGCCGCCCCTGGTCGGGCGAGCCGTCCAGGAAGATCGTGCCCGTCTCGGCGCAGCTGACGGCCGAGGCGGTGAGGACCCCGTCCAGGGCGTCGAGCCGGGGCGCCGGGATGTCGCCGGAGTCCTGCTGGACCTCGCCGTCGTACCCGTCGAGCCACTGCGGGTCGAGTCCGGCCGGCACACCGATCCGCCGCGCCCCGCGCTCCCGCAGCACCTCGCCGACGACCTGGGCCGTGCGGTCGGCGGTGCAGGTGTGCACCGTCGCCCTGTAGTCGACGAGCCGGCCGGTGAAGAGGGCCAGGCGTTCGTCGTCGGGGAGGGTGCGTCCGGTGCGGTAGGCGCGCGGGACGGCGGTGTCCGGGACGGGGGCGAGAGCGAGGGCGTCCTTGATCCGGCCCAGCACCGTTTCGCGAGCGGTCGTCACTTCTCCTCCTCCTTGTGCTGCTTCCGGTTCTTCTCGTACTCGCCCGCGGCGGCCCGCATCGTCGCGGCGCCCTCGGCCGATGCGAGCCAGGAGCGGAAGGTCTGCTTCGGCGGCGCCGCGGTGTCCCGGCTCTCGCTCCAGCCGTCGAACGGCGGGGGCAGATGCGAGATCTTGCCGTCCCGCCCGCCGATGACGCGGCCGATGCCCGCGCCCTTCTGCGCGGCGGTGAAGAGCTTCGGGTGCTTCATGACGGTGGCCGCGGCCTTCATGGCCAGCTTCTCCGCCGTCATACCGGACTGTTCGGTGTTCTGGTGGCGCAGTTCGACCAGGAGCGACGGAATGTCGATCTTGACCGGGCAGGCGTCGAAGCAGGCGCCGCAGAGGCTGGAGGCGTACGGCAGCGAGCTGTTGGGGTCGTCCTTGGCCGCGTGCATCCCGGCGAGCTGCGGGGTGAGGACCGCGCCGATCGGTCCGGGGTATGTCGATCCGTACGCATGGCCGCCGGCCCGTTCGTACACCGGACAGACGTTGAGGCAGGCCGAGCAGCGGATGCAGTTGAGGGCCTCGCGTCCGATCCGGTCGGCGAGCGCCGCGGTGCGTCCGTTGTCGAGCAGGACCAGGTGGAAGTCCTGCGGTCCGTCGCCCGGGGTGACCCCGGTCCACATCGAGGTGTACGGGTTCATCCGCTCGCCGGTGGAGGAGCGCGGCAGCAGCTGAAGGAAGACTTCGAGGTCCTGGTAGCGCGGCAGCACCTTCTCGATGCCCATGACGGTGATCAGGGTGTCGGGCATCGTCAGACACATGCGGCCGTTGCCCTCGGACTCCACGACTGCGAGGGTCCCGGTCTCGGCGATGCCGAAGTTGGCGCCGGAGACCGCCACCTTGGTCGTCATGAACTTCTCGCGCAGATAGGCGCGGGCGGTGGCGGCCAGATGCGCGGGTACGTTGTCCAGGCCCGGGTCGACGCCCGGGATCTCCTTGAGGAAGATCTGCCGGATCTCGTCGCGGTTGCGGTGGATCGCGGGGACCAGGATGTGCGACGGCTTGTCGTGCGCGAGCTGGACGATCAGTTCGGCGAGGTCGGTCTCGTACGGGGTGATGCCGGCCGATTCGAGGTGTTCGTTGAGGCCGATCTCCTGCGTGGCCATCGACTTGACCTTGATGACGTCGCTGCTGCCCGTCGCCTTGACCAGCCGGGTGACGATCTCGTTGGCCTCGACACCGTCACGCGCCCAGTGGACGGTGCCGCCGCGCTCGGTGACCTTCCGCTCCAGCTGTTCCAGGAGCTCGGGGAGCCGGTTCATGGTGTCGGTCTTGATGGCCGAACCGGCGTCGCGCAGTGCTTCCCAGTCGGGCAGCTCGCCGGTGACGTCGAGGCGTTTGGCGCGGATGGTGCGGGTGGCCCGGCCGAGGTTGCGGCGCAGTTGTTCGTTGCGCAGCTCGTCGTGGGCGGCCTTGGGGAACTTCCGGTCGCCGCGCAGATTGCCCGTTCCGTACGGGGAGCGGGGCGGGGTCGCGGGCATGCCGAGGAAGGTGCTGCTCATCGGACGGCCTCCGTGGGGACGTACGGCGAGGTGCGGGTGGCGGAGAGGATCTGCGCGAGGTGCAGGGTGCGGGTGCCCGACCTGATCCGGGAGAGTCCGCCGCCGATGTGCATCAGGCAGGACGAGTCACCCGCGGTGCAGACCTCGGCCCCGGTGGTGGCGATGTTGCGCATCTTGTCCTGGAGCATCGCGGTCGACGTCTCGGCGTTCTTGACGGCGAAGGTGCCGCCGAACCCGCAGCAGGAGTCGGCTTCGGGGAGCTCGACGAGGTCGATGGAGTCGACGGCACGGAGCAGTTTCAGGGGCTTGTCACCGACGCGGAGCATGCGCAGGGAGTGACAGGTGGGGTGGTACGTCACCCGGTGCGGGAAGTACGCGCCGACGTCCTCGGCGTCCAGTACGTCCACGAGGAACTCCGACAGCTCGTACGTCTTGGCCTTGACAGTGGCGACGCCGGCGCGCAGCGCCGCGTCCCCGTACCGCTCGGCGACGATCTCGTGCTGATGACGGACCGAACCCGCGCACGACCCGGACGGCATGACGACGGCGTCGATCGAGGCGTCGCCGAACTGGTCGGCGAAGTTCCGTACCAGGGGCACGGGTTCGCGCTGATAGCCGGTGTTGACATGCATCTGACCGCAGCAGGTCTGCCCCGGCGGGAACGCCACGTCGTGGCCCAGGCGGGCGAGCAGGACCGCGGTCGATTTCACCGCCTCGGGGAAGAGCGTGTCTCCCAGACAGGTGGCGAAGAGTCCGATGCGCATGAGGTCTCTCCGATCGTTCGCTTCTGCATTTTTATGGTCCGACCATACTAGCCTCGGTCCGGAACATGAAGGCAGCGGCGCGACGAGTCGATGGTGATTTACATGCACCTGACAAATCCAACTGACAAAACCTGAACCTATGCGCAACGGGCTCCGGCCCACCCGACCGGAGCTCGCGTCCATGCGTCAGGAATCCCGTCGCGCCCGGTCGGAGTTCTCGTCGACCAGCGTGCCGTGGAGACTGCGGATGTGCCGCTCGACCAGGTCCGCGGCCTTCGCACCCTTGCCCGCGCGGACCAGCCCCAGCAGCTCGGCGTGCTCCGCGTTGAGCGCGGCGGCCATGGCCGGCCAGTCCTCGGCCTCCTCCAGCGCCCGCAGGATCAGCGGGCGCACCGACTCGCGGACGGCGGAGGTGAGCGTGGAGGTCAGTTCGTTGCCGGAGCTGCGTGCGATGTGCACATGGAACCGGGTGTCCAGATCGTTGAACTCCGGCACCGCGACATCCGGCTCCCCCATCCGTACGACCAGCACCTCCGCCTCGTCGAGGTCCTCCGGGGAGGCATGCCGCGCGGCCGCCTCGAAACTGGACCTCTCCAGCACGACGCGCGCCTCCAGGACGTCCTCCAGGCTGTAGCTGCCCAGCGCGAAGTGCAGTCGCAGCAGCCGCCCGAGCGCGTCGTCGGGGTTGCGTACGATCCGCGCCCCGGCATCCGGCCCCCGGCCCGGCTGCGCGACCAGCACACCGATGGTCTCCAGCACCCTCAGCGCCTCGCGCAGCGCGGACCGGCTGACCCCGAGCACCGGCGCGAGCTCGCGCTCGGGCGGCAGCCGGTCGCCCGCCCGGAGTTCACCGGCGAACACCCGCTCCTCGATGCTCTGGAGCACGAGCTCATGCGTACGGGACTGCCGTACGGGTTGCCATTCGACAGGCATCCGTCACCCCCTGCCTCGGCCGGAATCGTCCGGTTGCCGTCGCTTCTGCTGCCCGATCTTCAACTATGTCACACACCGCATATGGTCGGACCAAAGATCGGGCCACGCTTCGGCCCCGGCTCAGTAGGTGACGACGATGCGGCGCCCCACTCCGTCCACCTCGATCTGTCCGCCGAACGGTACGATCAGCTGCGGGTCGGTGTGCCCGAGGTCCACGTCGAGGACGGCCATGGTCTCGGGGGCGTACTCGCTCAACGCCCGCAGAACCGCCTGCCGTTGCTCCTCGCGGAACCGTTCCCCGGCCTCGGCGTCGAGGGGCTGCTCGAACGACCAGTTCTTGGCCCGGCCCATGAGGAGAGCGGGGAACTGGGCAAGCAGACCCCGCTCCCCCATGTTCCGCAGAATCCAGTAGACCTCCTCCGCCGAGGGCATCTCCTCGCACGTTTCGAGGAACAGCACCCGTCCCGCGTAGCTCTCCACCGGCCGGATCTCACGGTCGGCCATCAGCATCCAGGACAGGATCTCCAGACTTCCGCCCCAGCTCTCGCCCTTCACGGTCCGGCCGTCGGCGTTGTGCCATATCCAGCCGTCGCAGGGCCGCATCTCGGGTTCGGAGTCGAAGGTACGGGGTTCCTCCCACCGGCCGTTCGCCCCGTTGGTCTCCTTGGACGGAGTGAGTTCGTAGGCACCGCGGGTGAAGAGCGCGGCCCGCAGGGAGTCGGCGGTCAGCGGGTGGATCGCGCCGGGACGCCCCATCTCGACCATCACCGTGCCGCCGTGGTAGCCGACGATGCCCAGGTTTTCGAGGAACACCAGCAGGTTGGTGTTGTCGCTGTACCCGAAGAAGGGCTTGGGGTTGGCGCGCAACAGGTCGCGGTCCAGGTGCGGCAGCACGGTGATCTGGTCGTCGCCGCCGATGCTGGAGATCACGGCCTTGATGTCCGGGTCGGCGAACGCCGCGTGGATGTCGGCGGCCCGTTCCTGCGGGGTGGAGCCCATCTTCCGCGTCGTCGGGTACTCCACGGGTTCGAGCCCGAATTCCTCGCGGAGCCTGCGCAGTCCCAGTTCATGGGGCAGGGGCAGGATGCCGGGGAGGCCGGAGGAGGGGGACAGCACGGCGACACGGTCACCGGGTCGGGGCTTGGCGGGGTACTGGTTGGTCGACATCCGCTGAGCTTGGCGTTTAACGTCGCAGGTCACTCGGCCTACTGATCTGCGGTTCTTTCCGGGACAGCGGAGGCGGCCGTTCTTCACACTTCGAGATG
>NZ_JBHWIY010000042.1:0-51741 GCF_042731715.1 Streptomyces sp. NPDC059832
CGCAGCCAACTCCTCACTCAGCACACACGGTCAACGAAACGACCGATCAAGAAGACACGCCATCACGGACCGCACATGACCAAGCACTACTAGGGGTGGTGCCCGCGGGCTGCTCCTGGCGGCGGGCCTGCTGAGGGATCACCAGCCCGAACTGCGCGGCAGCTGCCGCGCCGCGGTACGCGGCGGCCGCCGCCCGCAACAGCGCCGCGCACCGTGCCGCCGCACGGTCGTCTCGGGTGAATCCGGATATCGCGGCAGCGGTGGAGCGACAGACCGCCGCGCTGCGGGAGCTGTCCCGCCGCGCGTTCCTCGAGCCCGACGTCGTCGCGGACGATGCGCCGGGCCCCGAGTGCACCGGTACCGCCGGGGTCGTCCCGCCGTTGGAACGGGCCGTGTGACTCGCGAAGCAGCAAGGTCTGCGCTCGGGCGGTCGCGCCGTCCAGAGAATCGACTCGCGTTGCGCGCTGAACCGGGCTGCTGCTGGGTCGTCATCTACCGCCTCGTACGGCGCCTTCTACTTCTTCGCCCGCCCGTTGATGTTCGCCGGAGTCGTTGTTGGTGCTTCTGCACCTGATGTGGGTCGCGCCTCCTTCACGACGGCGGGGTTTGTCCCCGACGCTGATCGAGGACGCGGCCGCGACCAGAATCCGCAGCACGGTAGGAGTGCTGGTATCGACGCTCCATACCGTCTCCGGTACGGGCCAGGATCCCTGCGATTCCTTCTGGCCGGGGGCGGATCCCTTCGCCGGCGTGGAGGGGCCGGGCAACTGTCCGTCTGTGTCTGCTCGTACCACCAGGCTGCGGCGTCGTTCTCGCCGAGGGACAGGCGGTGCAGATACAGGCAGTAGGACGCGGCCCTGTCTCCGGCTCCGGAGGCGTACTGCCACCACGACCGGGCCCCGTCCTCCGACTCGGCGAGCTGGAGGATGCAGCCCAGCACCCGGGCTCCGCCCGGATCGGGCAGTGCCCCACTCTGCCCTCACGCCGACCGGCAGCCGGTCCAGGTCGGCGAGCACCGCGAGGCGGGCTGCTTCAGCAGTGTGCTCGGGCAGCGGGCTGGTGGCGATGTCCTCCATCACCATGCGGGTGACCAGGTGGGCCCGGTTGTCGCCGGCACCCCGTCTGCACCAGGCCACCGCAGAGCTCGCCGCGCTCGGGCGCACCCTGCCCTGGTCCGTGGAGCCGCACGAACGCTGGCCAGGGAAGGAGCATTCACACACTGGTGAGGTCACGGTCGGCCGGCCACCATCGCCTGGCTGGATGGACGAGCAGAAGGCGACCGTCGGCGGGCTCCGCCAGGAGTGCCTGCCCCTGTCGGAAACCGTCAGTACCCACCCGTACTGGAAGTCGCTCACCGGCGAGGAGCTGGTGAAACGGCGGATGGAACTCAAGTCGACCACTCGGCTGGAGGCTGTGCCCGCAGCCGGCGCAGCCCGACCCCGGGGCCCCTGCGGCGAGACCGGAAGGCCGGATGGCCGTGCCCGCCCCGTTCCTCCGGACAGAAGCGCTCGCCCCTTCGCCCTCGGCGCCCGTTCCCGGAGCGCCGGAAGGTTCAGGACCGAACCAGGGCAGAGGCCCCGATGGCGGCCACCGGGATGTACCGGAACGGTACGGTACGGGCATGGCTCTGACTGACGAGAATACTGAGGTGACGCAGTCCATCACCTACCGCGTGGCGGAGAGTGAGAGGGACAAGTCCGCCGTCATCAAAGGCGAGTTCACCTCGGACAGCGTCTTTGAAGTGGTGGGATCCGAGAGCGGATTCACCATCCGGCCCGCCCGACTGGTCCCGCCGGTCCACAAGGTCTTCCCCGACGACGAGCCCGACGACGATGACACGTCACGGGACGGGCGCCGGTTCGTTGCGCTGGATGGCGATCACGTGTGCGGCTATGTGGACACGGAGTACGAGCCCTGGAACCGGCGGCTGATCATTGCTGACATCGAGGTGGCCGGACCGTACCAGGGCCGGGGAATCGGGCGCACGCTGATGAGCCACGCCATGGAGCGGGCCCGGGAATGTGGCGCAGGGCATGTGTGGCTGGAAGTGACGAACATCAACGCCCCGGCCATCCGTATCTACCAGCGGATGGGCTTCAGCTTCTGCGGCCTGGACACATCCCTCTACAGCGGTACCGTGTCCGAGGGGGAGACCGCGCTGTACATGAGTCGCTGCCTTGGCTGAACCCGCCCCTTCCTGGACGGTTGCCGGTGAAGATCGAAGGTCCTTCACCGACAACCGGCGCACGGTCAGTCCGTCTCGCTGCCCGATGCCGCGAGCGCGTGCCAGAGCAGCCCCGACGTGGCCCAGGCCGAGGTCTCGTCGCCGAACCACTCCTGGGCCGACCTGACCGTCAGCGGTGACCTCTCGTTCCTCGACGCTTCGCGCAGGCGCCCCATTTCGTCGGTGGTGAGCCGCACGGTGACCAGACCCGTCCTGCGCAGCGAGGAATCACGGTCCGGCTGCGACGAGCGGTGGGTCCGGGAAAAGCGGTCGAAGAACGGCAAGCGGCCCGGGCCGCCGGTGCACGACGACCTAGTCCGGCGTGACTTCACCGCGAGCGCGGTGAACGTGCTGTGGCTGACCGACACCATCGAACACGCCACCGATGAGGGCAAGGTGTGCCTGTGCGCGGTCAAGGACGCCTTCTCCGGCCGGATCATCGGCTACTCCATCAGCAGCCGGATGCAGGCACAGCTCGCGGTGAACGCGCTGAACAACACGGTCGCACGGAGGGGAGACTCGGCCGGCTGCGTCGTCCACTCGGATCGCGGGCCGCCCGGTACACCGCGGCCGCCTTCGCCGACGTCTGCAGCTGGCACGGCATCCGTCGCAGCACGGGCCGGGTCGGCCCGAGCTATGGCAATGCCCTCGCCGAGTCGTTCTTCCAGGGCCTCAAGCGCGAGTTGCTCCACGGGAGGAGCTGGACCTCCAAGGCACAGACCCGGCTCGAGCTGTTCCGCCGGCTGTCGTACTACAACCGGCGCCGTCGGCATTCCGCGCTCAGCTACCTCACACCAGCCGAGTTCGAACAGCAACTGATCACGTCACGTACGCTGTCACTCGTTGCACGAAACCCGGTGTCCACTCCCGGGGATCAACATCAGTCGGCGCGATCGGCGTCCTGGTCGACAACGCCGGGCAGGTCATCTGGGCGCCGACCGAGGAGAGGAAGGTCTCCGACTACGACGCGATGTTCGCCAGCAACGTCCGCACACCGTTCTTCCTCGTGGCGGCTTTCGCCCCGGCGATGACGGCGAAGGGATCAGGAAGCCTGATCAACATCGGCAGCATGGCCGGCAGCCCCGGCCTGGCCACCGGCGCCGCGTACGGCGCGACCAAGGCCGCGTTGGTGTCACTGACGCGAGGCTGGAACGGCCGAGTACAGCGGCCGCGGCGTCCGCTTCAACACCGTCGCCCCCCGGCCCCGTCTACACCCGCCCCGAGGCTCGCGACCTGTTCGACGCACTCGCCGAGACCACTGCGATGAAGCGGGCGGCCGAGCCCGCCGAGATCGCCGAAGTCGTCGCATTCCTCGCCTCGCCGAAGGCCGGCTACGTCACCGGCGCGACCGTCGCCGCACCGCCATCTGAGCCCGCCCGCTCTGACAGGAAAGCTCGTGAGCAACGCCGCGTGCGGCCTGAGCGTCGACGCCGACGACGAGAGACTCGCCCACTTCTGGTCGAGGCACCCGGGAGGGATGTTGCCTCAGGTGCGAGCCCCGGATTCGCCACACCCGACCCGTGCGGGGCACCCCGCAAGGAGGGCCACCGTACGCACCGCGCGCGGGGTGGGGCGACGCGTCGGCCCCTATACGTCGCGGGCGATGGTGATGAATCGTTCGAGTTCGCCGGGGATGTCGGGGCCGGTGGGCTGGTAGGCGATTTCGGTGATGCCGTCCCGGGCGTAGGCGCTGAGCCTGTCGCGGATGCGGTCGGGGATACCGGTAACGGTGGTGGAGGTGATGGCCTGCCAGCTTCCTGCGTTCCAGGCAGCGATGTCGGCCGCGTTGAGGTCGGTGAGGTGCTGGTCGTGCACGGCCAAGTGGCGTTGGGCGCGGGGATGGGCGGTGATGGCGTCGAGCCAGGCTTTTCCGCCGGGCAGGGCGGTGGGGTCGCCGCCGAATTCGTAGGCGGCGTGGTGGGCCAGAGCGTTGCCGGGTCCGGCGGCGGCGCGGACGCGCAGGGAGTCGAGTGGTTCGTCCTCGCCCAGGACGGTGCCGTGGATGGCCAGGGCAGCCCAGGTGAATTCGTGGGCGTGGGTGGTCTCGCCGTTGACGCTGAAGAGGCCGTCAGCGATCTCGCGGGTGACAGCGAGACCTTTGGGGCCGAGCGCGGAGACCAGCACCGGAATGTCGATGGGGCGCTGCGGTGCGTTCGTGTCGGGATGCATCATGCGCATGGGGGCCCCGTCCCATTCCACAGTCTCACCGCGCAGCAGACCGCGTACCGTCCGGACGTAGGCACCGAGATAGGACCAGGTGGCCGGAGGTGCGCCGAGGGCGCGCGTGCCGTTGAAGCCAGTGCCGAAGGCGAGGGTCACTCGGCCGGGTGCGAGGGCGGCGAGGGTGGCGGCGCCGGAGGCGTTGACCATCGGATGGCGCAGTGTCGGGACGAGGACACCGGGGGCGAGGCCGATGCGATGGGTGCGTTCGGCGGCCAGTGCCAGCATCGCCCACACGTCGGGGCTTTGGGCGGGAGTGTCGTGAAGCCAGGCGCGGTGGTAGCCCAACTGATCGGCGACGGCGATGTGTTCGGGCGAGTGCAGGGATGTGGCGAACTGACAGGAGATGTCCATCGGCCAGGCTCCTTGGACTGGAAGGAAATTTCCAGTTGCGTTATCAGATTTGCGCTCTGCCGCCATCAACGAAAAGTTCGATTCCCGTGACGAAGCTGGAGTCGTCCGAGGCCAGGAAAAGCGCCGCCTTGGCGACTTCGTCGGGCTCCCCCATGCGGCCCATCGGGATGGTGGACGCAATCCTCTCGATGGCGTCCTGGGGCTGCGCCGCCACAAGCGGCGTTTCGATCGGGCCAGGGCTGAGGACGTTGGACCGGATACGGCGATCCTTCAGCTCTACCGTCCATCCTCGAACGAAATTTCGGATGGCAGCCTTGCTGGCGCCGTAGACCGAGAACCCGGGGGTTCCTTTGACGCTCGCAACGGATCCCGCGAGAATGACAGAAGCTCTGTCATTCAATAGCGGTAGGGCCTTCTGTACCGTAAAGAGCGCCCCCTTCACGTTGATGTCGAAAATTTTGTCGAAATGGTCTTCCGTGATGTCTTCCAGCGAAGCGAACTCACCCAGACCGGCGTTGGCGAAAACGACATCGATCCGACCCTTCGCCTTGACGGTCTCGTAGAGGCGGTCAAGGTCGGCCAGTTCGGCGACGTCGCCCTGAACGCCGGTTACGTTGCCGCCGATTGCCTGTACGCCTTCATCGAGTTCTTTCTGGCGGCGGCCCGTGATGAAGACATAGGCGCCCTCTCTGACGAAGAGCTTCGCTGTGGCCAGCCCGATCCCTGTGGTGCCACCGGTGATGACCGCAATCTTTCCCTGCAGCTTGCCCATGGTTACTGCTCCCGATAGTGGCGGATACGGATGGTCGGACGGCCCGGGTTCGCCCCGGAGGATGTAATCATCATTCGGAAAGATCAGGTTGAGTCGATACACCCACGCCCAATGGCGAATTAATCCACCGAGCGGCTGCAGGTCCGGACCCCGCTCCGCGATGGTTCTCCCGGGTGGTCATGGGGGCGGGATCATCCGGGGCGGGTAGTCAGGGATCTGTACCACCAGTTCCTTTCCCCTACTCGCCCCTTTGAGGAGCCGTCGTGAAATTCGGGGTCTCGACCTTCATCACCGACCAGGGCATCAGCCCGACCTCGCTCGGAACCGCCCTTGAGGAACGCACATTCGACTCGTTGTTCATCGCCGAGCACAGCCATATCCCGGCGAGCCGCGAGACGCCCTACCCGGGGGGTGGTGAGCTGCCGGAGATCTACTACCGCACCCTCGATCCCTTCGTGGCCCTGACCGCGATCGGTGTGGTGACCGAGCGACTGCTACTGGGGACCGGCATCGCGCTGATCCCGCAGCGCGACCCGATCATCACGGCGAAGGAGGTGGCCTCACTCGACCTGGTCTCCGGTGGCCGCGTGATTCTCGGCGTCGGTGTCGGCTGGAACCGTGAGGAGATGAGGAACCACGGCACCGACCCCTCCACCCGCGGCCGGCTCGCCGACGAGCGGCTGCGTGCCATGCGGGAGCTGTGGACCGCGGAGAAGGCCGAGTTCCACGGCGAGTTCGTGAACTTCGATCCGGTCTTCGCCTGGCCCAAGCCCGTGCAGCGCCCCCACCCACCGATCTACGTCGGCGGCGGCGAGGGCGCGTTCCGACGGGTGGCGCAGCTCGGCGACGCGTGGCTGGCCAACAGCGTGTCGCCGCAGGAGCTCGGTCCGCAGATCCAGCGGCTGCGCGCCGTCGCCGACCGCGAGGTGCCGGTGACGGTGTACGCGGCTCCCGACGATCCCGAGCAGATCGAGGGCTACATCGGTCTGGGGGTCGAGCGGCTGCTGTTCTATGTACCGACGATGCCTGAACGGGAGACGCTGGAGTACCTGGACCAACTGGCCGAAGTCGCTGCCCGGTACCGCTGAGGCGCCAGGAATGCGGGACCGGTTTGCGATTCCGTACCGCCGTAACTATCGAGGTGGGGTGCGATGCCCGCTCTGACGGGAGCCGAGGCCCGGGAGCGGTTCGCCGCGGTGCGCATCGCCCACCTCGCGACGGCCGACACGGAGGGCCGCCCGCACCTGGTTCCGGTGGTGTTCGCTCTGGACGGCGACACGGTGATGCTGGCCGTGGACCACAAACCGAAGCGGACGACGCGGCTGAAACGTCTGGCCAACATCACCTCCAACCCGTCGGTCTGTCTGCTCACCGACCACTACGAGGATGACTGGGACCGCCTGTGGTGGGCCCGGGCCGATGGCGAAGCCCGAGTGCTTCCGCCGGCGGACCGGTCCCCCGAAGCGGTCCGCTGCATCAGCCTACTCACGGCGAAGTACCAGCAGTACGCCGACCGGCCACCCGGCGGACCGGTGGTCGAGGTCTCGGTCCTGCGCTGGAGCGGCTGGCGGGCGTCGTGACAGCACGTCGTCAGAGAGTGCGAGCACTTCGGCCTTCAAATCCAGGAGGCGGGCCGGGCCCCTGCGGGCGAGCAGCCGCGCTGTCGCGCGCCTGATGCCGACTTCGGCGTGAAGCGGATCTGCCGGGTTCTGGGCGTCTCCCGCTCCGGCTACTACCAGCACCGGGCCACTGCGGACGCCCGCGCCGAACAAGCCGTCGAGGAAGAGCGAACAGTGTCGGAGATCCGACAGATCCATGCCGACCACCAGGGCACCTATGGCGCCCTGCGCGTCCATGCCGAACCCCGTTCCCGCGGGAGAGGGATCAACCGCAAGCGCGTGAGCAGACCGATGAGGATCAACCGCATCGCCGGACGGCACCTGCGGCACAAGAAGCGCATGACCATTCAGGACAAGACTGCCCCGCCTGTGCCGGACCTGGTGATGCGTGACCTCACGGCGCATATGCAACACCAAGTGGTGCGGCGACATGACGTACGTCGCCGTCGCTCGACCTGGGCATTCGCCACGGCCATCGACATCTGCCCGCGGCGCGTGATCGGCTGGTCGATCGCGGACCACATGCGCACCTCGCTGGTCACCGACGCGATCGAGATGGCCGTGGCCGCCCGCGGCGGGCAGGTCCGCGGCGTCGTCTTTCACACGGACAGGGGCGCGCGATATGGATCGGCCGCCCTCGCCGAGTCGTTCTTCCAGGGCCTCAAGCGCGAGTTGCTGCACGGAAGGCGCTGGACCTCGAAGGCGCAGACACGGCTGGAGCTGTTCAGGTGGCTGTCGTACTACAACCGGCGCCGCCGCCACTCAGCCCTCGGCTACCTCTCGCCGGCCGAGTACGAACAGCAATTGCTCACGTCACGTACGCTGTCACTCGTCGCGTGAAACCCGGTGTCCACCCCCGGGGATCAACCTCACAGGGCCGACCTCAAGCCGGACCCTGAGAATCGCCCACCAGAAGAACAACGCGACGCCGACGGCCAGCCCCGACCACAGCCCAGCCAACCGCGCCGTCTCCGCTCCCGGAGAAGAAACCCACCCAGCCCAACCGAAGAGCGCCTTCACCCCTACGACAGCCGGGATCACATAGCCCGCCACGCGAGCCGCCCCACCCACCCGCCACACCGGCACCGAGTCCCCACCCTGGTCATCCATGCCCGCATTGTGAGCCACACAGCTTGACCAAACACATAGGGGCACCCCCACCCAGGGGCGCCAGGCCCCCGAACCGACCCAGTGTTCCCAGATGTGCGTTGGTCACGCGCCTGCGGTGTCCCGGATCTTCCTGACCCGGTTGCGGTGTGCGGTCTGCTTCGCGCGGTTGCCGCAGATCGCCATGCTGCACCACCTGCGGACGCGCCCGCGGGTGTGGTCAACGAACATGAGTGTGCATGCCGGGCCTTCGCAGGCCTTGACGTCGGAGAAGTCCTCCTCGCTGAGGAGTCTCGCCAGCGCTTCGCCGATGGGCAGCAACAATGAGTCCGGTGAGCGCCAACGGCGTGTCCTCCGCAGTTGGAAACCTGGTCCGTTCTGCTGTTTCGCGAAGTCGAGTTGGAAGAATCCCTCGTCTCCTGCGAGCAGTCGGTTCAGGGGCGCCAGTTCTGCCAGGGTCTCCGCCTCCAGGGGCCTGCCCTTGTGTTCGCGGACGAATGTTCGGAACTCCTCGCGGAGGCTCCGCGCCTGGGCGGCGACTGTGTCGAGCTCGCCGGGCATGGCCTGCTCCCGCAGTGACGCGAGTGTGTTGGGTGAAACCAGCTCCGCCTGCCCCAGCCAAGCCAGCAGGCCGACGCCGTCCTCGATCCAGTCGATCTGTGTGCCGACAGGTGTCGCGACCGAGTTGAGGAAGTCCAGACCTGGAGAATCGGCCAGGAAAAGAGCCGGAGTGTGTGGGGCCATCCTGGCTGCCCTTCCCGTGCGTGAGTGTGTGGCGTCAGCGGTGGAACGCGGCAGTAACCCCCCTGAGCCGCTTTGACAAGTTACCACGACGCTCGTAACCTCGAAATTGAGATCAGGGCGGTTACTTCTTAGAGTACGCCAACTCGCCGAGCAGGCCGTCCCGGAAGGGACAGTCAATGTCTGAGAGCAACGTCGGAGTGGTGCTGGCCCACGGGGCGTGGACCGACGGGTCAAGCTGGAACAAGGTGATCGCCGGGCTCGGATCCGAAGAGGTGAAGGCGGTTGCCGCGCCGCTGCCGCTGACCTCACTGGCCGACGACATCACGGCGCTCGACCGGACACTGGAATTGGTCGACGGTCCGGTGGTGCTGGTCGGTCACGCCTACGCCGGCGCGGTCATCGCCTCGACGAACGACGAGAAGGTCGCCGCACTGGTGTACATCGCCGCACTCGCACCGGAACAGGGCGAGACGGTGGCCGATGTCTTCTACCGAGCGGAGCCGCACCCCCAGGCACCCAGGATCGCCCCCGATCGCCACGAACTGATCTGGCTGCCCGAGGATGCCTTCGCCAACGCATTCGCCCAGAACGCCTCGGGGCAGGAGCAGGCACAACTGGCCGCTACGCAGCGGCCCCTCGCGGCTGCGGCCATCGGAGTCCCGGTGGGGCGTCCGGCCTGGAAGGACCGGCCCAGCTGGTTCCTGGTGGCCGAGGAGGACCGCATGACCCCCCGGACACCCAGCGGTTCATGGCCCGGCGGATGAAGGCCCGGGTGCGCACGGCCCGCGTCGATCACCTTCCCATGCTCACGGCGCCGGGAGCGGTCGTCGACATCGTGATGGAAGCCGTGCGCGAGGTCGGGTCGGAGAGGTGTCGGATCCGGCGAAGGTGGCGGTCATCCGAAAACGCACAGGCGGATAACCCTTCAAGCGCCGTTTGAACAGTCATTGATGGAGTCGATTTCAGTAGTTCTCGCGGCCACGCTCCGTTGGCTGCCCAGAAAAAAGGGGGAACGTCATGGTTGACATTGCATACCGCACGGCTGACGTGGACGGCCTGAAGGTGTTCTACCGGGAAGCCGGGGCACCGGATGCGCCCACGCTGGTCCTGCTGCACGGTTTCCCCTCCTCGAGCCACATGTTCCGCGAGCTGATACCCCTGCTCGCCGACAGGTTCCACATCGTCGCCCCTGACCTGCCCGGCTTCGGCAAGTCGGACATGCCCCCACGAGACGACTTCGACTACAGCTTCGAACACATCACGGATGTGATCGACCGTCTGACGGAGGTACTGAGCCTGGATCGCTTCGCACTGTATGTGTTCGACTACGGCGCGCCGGTCGGATTCCGGATCGCCGCCCGCCATCCCGAGCGGATCAGCGCGATCGTGTCGCAGAACGGCAACGCGTACCAGGAAGGCCTGAGCGAGAACTGGAATCCGGTGCAGGCGTACTGGAGGGCCCCGTCGACAGCCAACCGGGAAGCGATCCGGACGCTCGTACAGCCGGAGACGACGGTCTGGCAGTACCAGCACGGCGTGCCCGACGAAACGCGGGTCAGCCCGGACGGCTACGAGCTGGACAACCACTACCTCGCGCGCACCGGCGCGGACGAGATCCAGCTCGATCTCTTCCTCGACTACGCGAGTAACGTCGCTTTGTGCCCCACATTCCAGGAGTACTTCCGGACCAGGAGGCCGCGACTGCTCGCGGTGTGGGGCAGGAACGATCCGTTCTTCCTGCCCGCCGGGGCCGAAGCCTTCAAGCGCGACATCCCCGAAGCCGACGTGCGATTCGTCGACACCGGCCACTTCGCCCTGGAAACCCATGTCGAGGAGATCGCGACGGCGATTCGCGGCTTCCTCACCAGCTAGGCAGCGAGCGGTCGGTGTGCGGATCGCGCACGGCAGGGGGCCCCGGTGACCACTGCTCGAGGCACTCGTCATCGACCTGGACCTGTCGGACCGGGCGGCGGCCGCAACGGTGGTCGGGCAAACCCTCGATGCCTTCAAACGCATCGACACTCTGGTCAACATCGCAGGTGCGGTCCCCCAGATCGATCTCTTCGAGATGACGGACGAGCAGTGGGACGCGGGCCTGGGCCTCAAGCTACACGGGGCCCGGCGACTGACGATCGAGGCATGGCCGGCGCTGACCGAGACCAAGGGTTCCGTCGTGCTGATGTCGGGTAACTCCGCCATCTTTCCCAAGGCGCCCTACGCGGCGGTGGGCACGATCAACGCGGCGATCACCGCCCTCGCGAAGGCCTTCTCCGACCGTGGCATTGCCGACGGCGTCCAGGTCAACAGCGTCATGCCGGGCGCTGTCATGACGGATCGCCGCCGCTCGTACCTCGAGCACTGGGCGCCCATCCACGGCATGACCGTCGAGGAAGCGACCGACAAGTTCCCGCAGAAGGCCGAGATCGGACGCTACGGCCGCCGAGTCGCGCACCGCAGTCTCGGTCAGATCGAAATCCTTGGCGATCTGACCGACCGAGCGGTCACCGCGTCGGCCCAGTTCGACGACCTCGGCTTTGAACTCCGGCGTGAACGAGCGGCGACGGCGAGGCCTCTTCTTCCCCATGCTCTCCATGATGGACATCCTCCCGGGGGCTGAACCCCTGATCTCGAATGTCCGTCAAAGCGGATCAAGTTCACTCCGAAGCCGTCCTGGCTACCGGTCTCGCGCCGTCCGGCCTGCCGGAGCAGGTCGCCCCCGCCCGGTTTCAGGCCGGACGGGGGCGCCTTTGTCATACAGGGACGTCAACTCACAGAGCTACGGAGATCACGGAGCGAGGAGGTGGCCTGCGGCAACCGCCGACGCCACCGTCCCTCCGGTCACCACCGCCGAGGCCGCGTACAGCGGAACCCTTGGCGCCCACTTCCGCAGCGTCCTGGAGCGGGAGACGCGGTCCAGTAGGGCGTCCCGGCCACGCAACACGATCAGGCCGACGCCTGTGAGCGTCAGCGCCATGCCGAGGCCGAAGGCGACAACCATCGCAAGGGCGATGCCGACCTTGTCGGTCAGCAGGCCGGTGAGCAGGACGAGGAAGGCGGATGGCGAGGGGAGCAGGCCGCCCGACGCGCCGAGAAGCACGAGGCCTCGCCAGGTGAGGAGGGACGGGGCATCCGGGATGTGATGGCTGTGTCCGTGATCGTGCCCATGCCCATGCCCGTGTCCATGTCCATGTCCATGTCCATGTCCGTGATCGTGATCAGGCCCGTGATGGGAATGGTGGTGGCTTCGGTGGCGCAGATGCCGCCGCAGCAGGCTCACCCCCACCCCGGCCACCACCAGCGCGGCGATCAGCTGGAGCCACCCCGTCAGCGCCGCGATGTCCGGCGTGCTGTTCGCCGCCAGCCACCAGCCGACCGCCAGCGCGGCGACCGAGAACGTGTGCATCACTGCGACGATCCCGCCCAGCCACACCGCGTCGCGCGGCCTGCCCTTGGCGCCCACCAGATACCCGGCGGCCAGCGACTTCCCGTGCCCCGGCGCGCAGGCGTGGAGCGCACCCACGGCCGCGGCCACGAGCAGAGCCAGCGGGAGGGCCGCGCCGTGGTCGAGCAGTGAGGTCAGGTCGGTTGTCCAGGCCCGCCAGCCCGAAGCGGCCGGTGAAGCCACGGCGGTCCCCGCGGCCGCCGGTTTCAGGGTCAGCGTCCGCGTCGGCTCCTGCGCCGTGTGCAGCCCGCCGGAGCCCGTGCCCGTCACCGACAGTGTCCGGTACGCCGGGTCGACGTCCGCCAGCGCCGTGACCGTCAGTTCGATGCGGTCGACCGGCCGCGGGCAGACGAAGTGGAGCTTCACGCCGTCCGCCCGGTTCACACGGCAGGGGCGGCCGTCCTGGCGTACGACGATGTGCGAGCGCAGATAGCCCGCCTCGTCACCGCCGGACTCGTTCTTCAGGACGGCGATGTCGTCCCGCTGCGCGGACCAGGTCGCGTCGACGGCGGTGCCCGCCGCCTCGATCTTCACGACGGGAGGGGTTCCGAAGGGGTGCGCCTGCGCCGTCCCCGCGCTGCCCAGGAGCAGCGTGAGGACGGCAGCCAGCAGGAGCAGCACCCCGCTGCGAGGTGATCGCACGGTGGTGCTTCCCCTCTACTTCCGGCGTGCGGCGAGCGCGTGGACTGTGCCGTCGTCCGTGAGGGCGAAGACCCAGTCACCGCTCACGGAGAGGGCCGAGGCCACTCCCGCGCCGAGGTTGTACGAGGCGACCTGCGTCCCGCTTGCCCGGTCCAGTACGAGCAGGCGACCGTCCCACGTCCCGACGTACACATGGGACTTCGTCACCAGCGGGTGCATGGTCGGCGAACCGGCACCGGACGAACAGCCCATGGCGACCCGCCACTTGTCGTCCAGCGGGCTCTCCCCCGCTAGATAGCCGGACTTGGTCTCCCACACCGGCTTCGACGGATCGGTCGCACCCGTGTCGTACGCGCGTACGACGCCGTCCCGGCCCGCGACATAGGCTATGTCGCCCCGCACGGCCGGACTGGTGAGCGGAGCGCGCCCCGGCTCGCAGGTGCTGCCGCCGCCCAGCTTGGACTCCCAGGTCACCGCGCCCGTCTTCGGGTCGTGTCCGCGGACGCCGTACGCCGTGAACGTCACCAGCTTCGCCTCGCCCGTGGCCGGGTCGGTCAGGACGGGCGAGGAGTGGCTGTCGATGTCGCCCGCGGTGTCCTTCACCCACAGCCGGGTGCAGGTCGCGAGGTCCATGCCGATGACGGTGTTGCTCGACATGGACTGCAGGTAGGCGGTGTTGGAGCCGGGCTCCCGGATCACTGTGCTGTGGGCCTGACCCCAGGAGAACGCGGCGTCGAAGCCGCCGGGCAGCATCCCGCCGGTCTCGGCGTCCCGGCAGCGGACCGTGTAGGCGTCCTGGTAGACGGCGACCGAGCGGCTCTCCGCGCCCGCCAGCGCGAAGACGCTGACAGGTCCGCCCGCGCGGCCGTATCGGCGCACGGTGTCCCCGTGGGTCTCCTCTCGGTCGATCGACTGCCAGGCTATGCGGCCACTCGCCGCGTCCAGCGCGTAGATCCGGCCGACGCCGGTGGTCAGATAGACCATGCCGCCGTGGAGCGTCGGCGCCGACTCGGCATCACCGTCCAGGTACGTACGCCACAGCTCACGCCCGGAGGCGATGTCGTACGCGAGCATCATGCTGTACGGCGAGTCGAAGGCGCGGGACGAGACAATGAGCTTGTCGTCCGCGACCACCGAGCCGTTGAGGTTGAACTGCTCACCGGTGTGGCGGGCCCACCTGAGGTCGAGCTTCGCGCCGGGCTCGTCGCCGCTCGCGGACCGCCCGGCCTCGTCGCCTCCCTGCCGCAGCCAGTCCTGCCCGGTCCTGGGCTTCGCGAGCTCGGAGTCGCGCACGATCTCGAAGGTGTTCTTCATGGCGGGGAACCGCTTGCCCCGGGTGTCGTACGCGACCGACTCGGCGGTGTACGTGCCGGGCCGCAGCCCGTGCAGTGTGCCGCTCGCCCGTGTCCAGGCCCCGCGTGCGTCGGGGCATGGCTCCGGCGTGCCACCGGCCGGGGTGTAGCAGTTCTCGATGCCGGGTCGGGACGCCCCCTTGCCGAAGCGCACGTCCTGACGCTTCACCGGGTAACCTCGGCTGTCGCGGACGGTGAGTACCGCCTTGACAGGCGTGCGGCCGTCATCCTCCGCGTACACCTCGACGGGCACCGCGGCCTTGGCGCCGTGCACGCTGCCCTGCGCGGGGCTGACCAGCGCGGCGTCGTCGTCGATTTCGAACTGCCGGTGGATGCCGGTCACATGGCCGGTGTCCTCGTTGCGGTGCGTGCGCGGATCGTCCGTGATCGCGCTGAAGTCGAGCACCTTGTAGTCGGGGTGGGCACCGTCGATGCCGTACGTGCCCTGGTTGTTGATCTCGACGGACCGTTCGAAGGCGCCGCGCCGGAACTCGGCCTGCTGGTTGTGACCGGCGGCGACCATCCGTACGTCGTACTCGGCGAGCTCGTCGATCGTCGGCTGCATGCCGGCGCCCGGGCCCCACTGGGTGAACAGAGAGCGGTGAGCGAAGACGAACACCTGCTTGCCGACGGCGTGCCGGGCGAGGTCCCGACGCAGCCACTCGAGCTGCGGCTTCAGCCCGCTCGCGTCGTAGTTGTCCTCGAGGACGACGATGTGGCGGCCGTCGCGATCGAAGCTGTACCACTCGGGGCCAATGTTGCGGCGGTAGTACTCCATGCTGCCGGCGTATCCCTGGGAGGTCGCCGTGCCGCCGAAGTCGTGGTTGCCCATCACCGGATAGAAGGGGTGACCGAGCCGCCCCTCCTCGAGGCCCTTGCTGAACATGTCGTACCCGCCCTGGCGGCGCGGCTCGTCGGCGTAGTCCGTGACGGTGAGGTCACCGGTCGCGATCTGCATCGTCGCGCCGTCGACTTCGGACATCGCCTGGACCTGGCCGGTCCACTGGGGCAGGGCGCCCCGGGCCTGGGCGTCGGAGGTGTTGCTGACTTCGGGGTCGGAGTTCATGACCCACTTCTCGGTGGGATTCGAGGCGTTGCGGTCGGGTACGAGCGCGAAGTCGACGCCTCTGCCGCCGGTCTCGGGGACCTTGTGGAAGAACTGCGGGATGTAGTCCTTGCGCAGCGCGGGCGTGTATCCGTCGGGCGAGACGATGCTGACGAGGTCGGTCTCACGCCGCTTCGGGTCGATCTGCAGACTGTACGAGCCGTCCGCGCCGGTCGTGGTCCACCCGGCGCCGTCGGTGACGTCGATGCCGGGCATGGGCTGCTCGCCCCTGTCCCGCTCGCCGTTGCCGTTACGGTCCTTGAAGACGGTGCCCGCAACGGTGACGGTGTCGACCGGATCCGCACTGTCGTCGGCGAAGGCCGCCTCGGGCGCGAGGAAGGACAGCGCGACGGCTCCGGCAATCGCCAGCTGCCGGCGCCGCCGGTTACGGCGCAGTCCGCGGGCGAGGAACGGCAGTCGCCAGGCAACGAGCAGCAGTACGACACCGGCTGCCGCGACAAGCGCGACTGTGAGCCAGGGGAACGACGGCAGGGCGTGCGCGCCGCGGACGTCGACGAGCGGGGCGGCGGCAGAGGCGTCGACCGCCGTGCCGTCGAACTCGACGACGACCTGGGTCAGTCCGCCCTTGGCGATGAGCGGGCTCAGGTCGAGCGAGTCGACGCGGCAGCTCCACGCCAGCTCGATGACGACTCCGCCGGGCACGCCGCCGTTGTCACCGGGCACGCCCGAGCCGGTGGCCGGGCAGGGGGCCGAGAGCAGCCCGGCCGCCCACGCACCGGCCTGCTCGGGAGCCACGACGGCGTTGTGCACGATGAGGCGACCGCTGGTGACGTTGTCACCGGGCGCGACTACGAGTTCCGCATGCTCGCGCGTGACATGCGCGGACGCGGCCTGGGCGCCGATGCCCAGCACGAGGAACAGCAGCGCGAGGGCGAGCCCGGCTGTTCTGCATATGTGTTTCATAAAGCGGACGTTAATGATCCGCTGTTCGGTTACCGGTCGGTCCTGAGTGACTTCACGGAGCCGCCCGGAAATGTTCAGCGTCCCGTTCATGGCCGTTGCGTCACGCGGGGCGCTCAAGACGTGCCACCAGCGCTTTCATGTCCTCGATGACAGGGGGCCTTGAGACCTGAGAGGTCGACGCTGGTAAGGCGGGCTGTCGGATCCGGGAGGTCGCTCGCGAACGGCCTGCCAGGAGTACGGCACAGGCCCGACCCTCCGACAGATCGAAGAACCGGGCCGCACTCAGCACAATCAGCTGCCCTGCGCGAAGATGCCGGCGCCAGGCCCGCTCTCGTCGTCCCCAGCAGGTGCGACACCCCCGCTCCCGGGCGCGGCGGCTGTGGCTGTGGTGGGTGTGGCGGCGTGGGCGGTGTTGGCTACGCCGCTGGCAAGGGTGAGGGCGGTTACTGATGCGGCGATGAGCTTTCGTGTACGCACGTGGTCGTCTCCCCGTGAAGCGCTTGGCCGCGGACTTGTCCCGGCGGCTCTGCACGAGGATGTCCAGCACGTTACCGTCCTGGTCAACGGCCCGCCACAGGTACTGCCGCTCACCGTTGATGGTGATGAAGACCTCACCCAGATGCCCCTTGTCGCCGGGCCGGGGGCGTCGGCGCCGGAGTTCGCGGGCATATTCAGGCCCGGACTTCGCGCACCACTGCCGGACGGTCTCGTAAGAGACGACGACGCCGCGCTCAAGCATGCGCTCCTCGACCTCGCGGAAACCGAGTGGGAAGCGGTGGTACAGCCACACACAGCGGGCGATGAACTCCACCGGGTACCGGAAGCCCTTGTACGACGGCGCCCCAGACTCCACGAGCAGTCCCTCCCCGGCCGTCCCACGATCAACCCGACAATCGGCCCCCGGCAGACCCTCGGCAAGTTGACAGTGCCTGGACGAGGACTCCCCTGTTTTCGGGCCTGTGGCGTACAAGCTGAAGCTCAGTGAGGCGGCCGACGTCCTCCAGGAGCTCCTGGACCTGCGCCGCTTGCTCGGGCTCGATCGGGGCGTAGGAATTCAGTCACTCCGGGGGTTTACCGGGCGGGGTTCCCGGTCGGTACCGCCCGGTGGGGTCAGGCGTCGCAGGTGTCGAGCATCCGGGACAGGGCTTCGGCCTCGGCGGCGTCGGCGGCGAGTTGGTAGTTGGCCTTCACACTGATCCAGGCGCGGCTGTAGGTGCATCTCACCATCACCCGGGACAGTGTCCTCGTCCACCAGGGCCATCACGCCCTGGCCCGCCCCGACACCGCCGAACCGAGGATGACGACCGCAGCGGGCCCGGACGGCGCCATGGGCTGGGCCGTCGTCCGCGAACGCACGTACACCCCCGCCGAGATGAGCACCCTGGGACAGAAGACCCTCGCCCGGGGCACGGAACTCGCCGCCCGCCACGACCAGGAGCGGCACCAGGCCGAGGCGGAAGTGTAGCGGTACAGCTCCCGGCTGGAGTGTCTGAGGGCCCGTCCGTGCGGACAGGCCCTCAAGCGGTGCGCGGGGCGGTTTACGCGGCGAAGCCGATGTCGGTGACGTACTCGTACTGGCCCCACTGCGCTCCGAGGTCGGGGAGGACGTCGGTGGTCCATGCGTCGTCGAGGCCCTGATGGTCGCCCGCAGCCCAGGAGCCGACCATGCGGCCCCAGCGGCGGATATTCATCGTGCGTACTCGACCAGCCGCTGGAGTGGTCGTGCGACCTGGGACTGGTTCAGGGGGTGCATCTCCACACTGGTTCCGCCGCCCGCGTTGAGACGTCGCAGGGGTGGTTGTCGACGTTCTGGCGGCGCACGGTGCGGTAGGCGTTGTCGATGCGTTCGAAGTTGGCTCTCGACGGGCGGCGTTTGCCGGCCTGCCAGGCTTTCAGGATGCGGTCGGTGACGGTGAGGCCGGCCTCCCGTGCGGCAGAGCGGCTGTTGGTGGTCTTGGTGAGGTAGTTGAGGCGGGCGGCCAGGCCGCGCTTCTCAGTGACGGGGGGTGCTGATCCCGCCGGCGAGGTCGTCCAGGCGGCGCATCACGGCGTCACTGCCCTTGATACCGCGGGCACCGAACTTCCCGAAGTGAACGTTTTTCTCCGGCATAGCTTGCACCCCTTTCCTTGAATTTCCTTATGCTGCTTGTTAGTTGAGATTCCAATCCTGTTGAGCCCTATACGTGGGTTGTAGTTGTTTCTGGTGGCTAATCCTGAACCACTATCCCGTGGCGGGCGTGGCGGGCCCTACGCCGGGCTTCTCTCGCTTCCGCCTCCGCTCCTCCCGGGCCTGGCCACCTGGGCGGCCGCGCGGCACGGCCAGGGTCAGTGACCGGCCCTTCCTGTCCTGGCGTTCCGTATGCCGTGGACGGCGGCACCGAGGACGAGGACCGCAGTACCCGAGACAACGGCGCTTGCGGGCAGGGCGAAGGCGAGGGCCCCGCACCCGGCCAGGCCGATGACGGGCACGAGGCGGTGAGACCGGCCCTCCTCGGTCGTGAGGGTCCAGGCAGAGGCATTGGCGATGGCGTAGTAGACGAGGACACCGAAGGAGGACAAGCCGATCGCACCGCGTACGTCCGTGGTCGCGCAGAGGAGGGCGACGGCGGCGCCCACGGCCAGTTCGGCGCGGTGGGGAACCCCGAAGCGGGGGTGGGCGGCGGCCAGGGCGTGCGGCAGATACCGGTCGCGGGCCATGGCCAGGACGGTGCGGGAGATCCCGAGGATCAGCGCGAGCAGCGAGCCGAGTGCGGCGACGCCCCCGCCCGCGCGGACGACGGGTAGAAGCCAGTCGGCGCCCGCGGCGCGTGCGGTGTCCGACTGCGGTGCGGCGGCGTCCGCCAGCCCGGCTGGGCCGAGCACCGTCAGGGCGGCGACGGCAACGAGGGCGTAGACGGCGAGGGTGATGCCGAGTGCGATCGAGAGGGCACGCGGGATGGTGCGGGCGGGGTCGCGGACTTTCTCTCCGAGGGTGGCGATACGGGCGTACCCCGCGAAGGCGAAGAACAGCAGCCCCAAGGCCTGGAGCACCCCGCCGACCGAGGTGTCCGAGGCGATGTCCAGCCTCGTGGCGTCCGCTCCGGCCGACGTCAGGGTCGTGACCGCCACGGTGGCGAGCACGGTCACGACGACCCTGACGATGGCGCGGGTGACGAACGCGGACTTCTGCCCTCCGGAGTAGTTCAGCGCGGTCAGTGCCACCACTGCGGCCACGGCCACCGCGCGGGTCTGGCCGGGCCAGAGGTAGCCGCTGACAGTCATGGCCATGGCCGCGCAGGAGGCCGTCTTGCCGACCACGAACGCCCAGCCGGCCAGGTAGCCCCGGAAGGCGCGTGGACAGCGCGCCGCCGTCGTACAAGGGGCACCGGTACCCGGTGGAGATCATCGCGCACTGCGTGTGGCTGTACTTCCGTTTCCTGTCGTTTCGAATACCACACCGAGATGACCACCCGCTTCGCGATCTGGGACGAGATCACCGGCGCCACCGCCCTGCCCACCACAGCGTGAACCAGGCCCCCACCCGACCCCTGCACACCCTGACGCGCCCTCAATCGATCAACACCACACCAACGTGACAACGCCGCCCAAACAAACGGAAGCCGTCGCTTCAGTCGTACTGGTGCACCTACAGCCGTGCCTGGATCAGTATGAAGGCCAACTACCGGCTCACCGCCAACCCGGCCGAGGCCGAAGCCCTGTCCCGGATGCTCGACACCTGCGACGCCTGACCCCACCCGGCACCACCGACCGGTGCGCCGCGATCGGCCCTGCAGCCGCGGGGCCCGTGATCGACGGCCTCGGCGCGAGCAACGGGTTCTGGATCGCGGCCATCGCAGGCGCAGCACTACTGTTCCCCGCCGTGGTCCTGAGACGCGCCCCTGCCCCGCACAATCGCCGCGCCCTGCGCGAGCTCCGCATCCAGACCGTCCTGGAACAAAGTGGTGACGGCGAACGCGGCCGTCGTTCCCCGTAACACATCGGTGAGCGAGGCCGCGTCGAAGCAGATCCCCGGAGGCGACCTCCGTTCCTACGGACGCCGGCGCTGCGGCCTGCCCGCTGCCGGGATCACGCACCACGGCACGCACTGCACCCCGGCCTCCAGCGGCGCGGCGACCGCGCCGCCCTGACCGCCGGTCGCGCCCAGCACCGCCTACGGGCAGCCGTCCGGCGTCCGGCACGGACAGGCGCGGCGCGTCGCGCGGACCCGATGCCGTTGTCTCTGCCGGCTCGGCGTTGACAAAGCCGGGCCATCGACTCATGACGGCGACGGTCTGAACATCCCTGGCTGTATTTGACCGTTGAAGACTCTGATCGAACCGCCCCTTCGGCTAAAACTGGCCGTTTCATGGGCGGGCAACAACTCATACACGTATCGGCGCCACACTGATGAACCATGCCCCACTCAAGCACCACAGCCAACAGCATCAGCCGCCGGTATCTGCTGGCCGCCTCGGGCGCACTCGCACTCACCGCCGCCTGCGGTTCCAACACCGGCCGTGCCGGCGGAGCGGGCAATCGCCCCGCCCTCGACCAGTGGTACCACCAGTACGGCGAGGCCGGGACCGAACAGGCGGTGAAACGATATGCGGCCGCCTACCGCAAGGCGGAGATCACGATCGAATGGCGGCCCGGCAACTATGACCAGCAGACGGCCGCGGCACTGCTGACCAAGAACGCACCCGACGTCTTCGAGGGCAGTCCGACCCTGGACCAGATCCGGGGTGGGCAGGTCGCCGACCTCACCGACCTCCTGGACGACGTACGTGATGACTTCAACCCCGCGGTCCTCACCCCCAAGACGTACAAGGGCAAGGTCTACGGGATCCCCCAGGCCATCGACATGCAGATGCTCTATTACCGAAAGAGCCTGCTCGCCGCGGCCGGAGTCCGGCCACCGCAGACCCTTGACGAACTGGTCGACACGGCAAGGGCCCTGACGACCAAGGATGTCAAAGGCCTCTTCCTCGGCAACGACGGGGGAGCCGGCGTGCTCGGCGCCACCCCGCTTCGCGCCGCAGGCCTGGAACTGGTGACCTCCGACGGAGCGGTCGGATTCGACGACCCGCAAGCCGCCAGGACCCTCGGCAAGCTCCATCGATTCCACAAGGACGATTCCCTGCTGCTCGGAGCCCCCACCGACTGGTCCGACCCGTCCGCGTTCCTCCAGGGCCTGACCGCCATGCAGTGGACAGGACTGTGGGCCCTCCCACAGATCGAGAAGGCGCTGGGCGACGACTTCGGCGTCCTGCCCTTTCCCCGCGACGGGGCACAGGGCAGGCCTTCGGTACCGGTCGGCGCCTACGGGGCGGCCGTCAGCGCGCACAGCAGCCACATCGACGCGGCGAAGGCATATGTGAAGTGGCTATGGGTGGAACGGACCGACTACCAGGAAGACTTCGCACTGTCCTACGGCTTCCACATTCCCGCCCGGATCTCGCTGGCGAGGAAGGCAGCCGGACTCGCCAAGGGCGCGGCGGCCGAAGCCGTCCGCTTCACGACCGAACACGGCTACGCACAGCCCCTGTTGTGGACCGACCGGAGCCAGACCGCCTACCAGGACGCCCTGAGCCGGATCATCACCGAAGGCGCCGCCCCGGACGCCCAGATCAGGGCGGTCGTCGCGACGGCGAACGCCGAGCTGAAGCGGGTGCGGTCATAGCCACGCAGACAACTGAAGGCGCCAGAAGACCGCTGGGACGGCGACTGCTGGGTCCCCAGAACCGCTACCTGTGGTTCTGGATCTTCGTCGGCCCCTTCGCCGCCGGGCTCGCCCTCTTCACGTACGTACCGCTGCTGTGGAGCGTGTGGCTCAGCTTCTTCGACGCCCACAACACGGTGACACCGACCGACTTCGTGGGCCTGGACAACTACTCCGAGATCCTTGGCGACCCGTCCTTCATCTCCAGTCTCGTCACCTTCGTCGTCTTCTCGCTCTTCATCGTTCCGGCCACCTACGGGCTCTCGCTCGCCCTCGCTCTGATGGTCGCCAGACTGCGCTTCGCCCAGGCGTTCTTCCGGTCGGTCTTCTTCCTGCCGACCGCTTGCTCGTACGTCGTCGCCGCAATGATCTGGAAGCTGTCGATCTTCAACGGGGTACGGTTCGGACTGGCGAACACGGTGCTGGGATGGTTCGGCGGCTCGGACATCGCCTGGCTGTCGACCACCAGCCCACCCTGGTACTGGCTGGTCATCGTGACCGTGCGCCTGTGGCTCCAGGCAGGCTTCTACATGGTGATCCTGCTGGCCGGACTCCAGCGAATCCCACGCACCCTCTACGAGGCGGCGGCCGTCGACGGCGCCCGCCCCGGCTGGCAGGTCTTCAGGCACATCACCTTCCCGCAACTGCGTGCGACCTCCGTTGCCGTCACCCTGCTCCTGGTGATCAACGCCTTCCAGGCCTTCGACGAGTTCTACAACCTGCTGTCGACGGCACGCGGCTACCCGCCCTACGCCAGGCCGCCCCTGGTCTACCTGTACTACGTGGCGCTGGGGCAGGGACAGAACCTGGGCCTCGGTAGCGCGGGCGCGGTGATCCTCGCACTGATCATCGCGGTCGTGGCGGTGGTACAGGCACGCTGGTTCGGTCTCGGACGCCAGGAGGACTGACGTATGCGACAGCACTCGACGGTTCAACCAACGGGGCTCTCCACGGCCCATGCCTTCCGACGGCTCGCGCGCGGACTGCGGCTCGTGCTGCTCATCGCGCTCGCCATGCTCTTCCTCGTCCCGTTCTACCTACTGGTACGCAACGGCCTGGCCACCGAAGCGGACATCACCGGGGCGGACTGGACGTTCTTCCCGCACAGCCTCCAGTGGGGCAACCTGCGGGAACTGTTCAACGACAGCAGTGTCCCCATGCTGCACGCCCTGTGGAATTCGGCCGTGATCGCCGTCCTCACGACCATCGGCACCCTGCTGCTCGCCTCGATGGCCGGATACGGGCTGGCCCGCATCGAGTATCCCTATGCGAGCCAGGTCTTCTACGCGTTCCTGGTCACCCTGATGATCCCGTCCGCCGTCACTTTTGTCCCGAGCTTCGTCCTCGTTTCGTCGCTCGGCTGGATCTCCACCCTGCGCGGACTGATCGTCCCCACCCTCTTCAGCGCGTTCGCAGCCTTCCTCTTCCGGCAGTACTTCCTCGGCTTTCCCCGGGAGCTGGAGGACGCGGCCAGGGTCGACGGGCTCGGCTACTGGCGTACGTACTGGCGGATCGTCGTCCCCAACACACGGCCGGTCTTCGCCGCCGTGGGGGCGATCGTCTTCATCGGCTCGTGGAACTCGTTCCTCTGGCCACTGGTGATCGGCCAGCAGCGCGACGCCTGGACCGTGCAGGTCGCTCTCGCAACCTTCACCACGGCTCAGACGGTCAACCTGCACGAGCTGTTCATCGCAGCCGCCGTGTCGATCCTGCCCCTGCTGGTGGTCTTCCTGGTTCTCCAGCGCCACATCGTCGCGGGCGCGGAGCGCTCCGGCATCGATGAATGATCAAGAGCCCGGGGCGCCGGCCCGGACCATCGCCCGCACCGGGGTCAACGGTCGGCGATGTCCTCGCGGAGGCCGTCGGAGAATTCCCACCACGACAGCGGTAGCCAGTCGCCGTTGATGAAGGCATCGACAGTTGCACCGCGACCGCGGACAGTCACCGTCGTTCCCGGCGGGTACATGGTGCCGGACAGGCCGGGCACTGGGACGAGCAGGGTCCCGAGGCGTTGTGCAGCCACTTTGCGCCCTCCCTTTTCGATTTCGGCGCGATGTCAGAGCAGTGGATATTCATCCATTCATCGCGATATTACCGGGTTGTCCATCGGTTCAAGCCGGAGAATCATGAGAGATGAGTCACGCGAAATACAGCAGTCGGGGGCGGGTGAAAAAGCGTGCATCGCCGAGCGGAGGTGGCAGCCATGAAGGCCGTCGTATACAAAGAACCGTTCACCGTGGCGGTCGAAGACGTCGAAAAGCCCAGGATCCAGCACCCGAACGACGTGATCGTAAAGATCACCTCCACCGCGATATGCGGCTCGGACCTGCACATGTACGAGGGCCGTACCGCAGCCGAGCCCGGCATCGTCTTCGGTCACGAGAACATGGGGATCATCGACGAAACCGGTCAGGGCGTCACCTCGCTCAAGGCGGGCGACCGCGTGGTCATGCCCTTCAATGTCGCCTGCGGGTTCTGCGCCAATTGCGTCGAGGGATTCACCGGATTCTGTCAGACCGTCAATCCTGGCTTTGCGGGAGGTGCTTACGGATATGTCGCCATGGGACCCTGGCCAGGCGGTCAGGCTGAATACCTGCGCGTTCCGTACGCCGACTTCAACTGTCTGAAGCTGCCGCCGGGAAACGAGCATGAGACCGACTTCATGCTGCTTGCCGACATCTTCCCCACCGGCTACCACGGCTGTGAACTCGCCGGGGTCCGCCCAGGTGAGAGCGTCGCCGTGTACGGCGGCGGGCCGGTCGGGCTCATGGCCGCCTACTCGGCCCTGTTGCGCGGCGCGAAGAAGGTCTTCGTCGTGGACCGCGTTCCCGAGCGGCTGGAAAAGGCCCGGGAGATCGGTGCGATTCCGGTCAACTTCGCCGAGGGCGACCCCGTGGAGCAGATCAAGGAGCAGACCGAAGGCATCGGCACGGACAAGGGCGTCGATGCCGTCGGCTACCAGGCGGCGGCGCGCGGCACCGACCACGAGGAACCGGCGACAGTCCTGAACTCGCTCGTCGGTACGGTCCGGGCCACCGGGGCGCTCGGCGTGCCAGGCCTCTACGTTCCGTCCGACCCCGGAGGCCCCGACGAGCAGGCCAAGCACGGCATGCTGCTCGTCTCGATCGGCAAGCTCTTCGAGAAGGGCCTACGCATGGGTACGGGGCAGTGCAACGTGAAGCGCTACAACCGGTACCTGCGCGACATGATCATTGAGGGCCGGGCGCAGCCGAACTTCGTCGTCTCGCATGAACTGCCCCTGGACCAGGCGCCCTCGGCATACGACAAGTTCGACAAGCGGATCGAGGGCTACACGAAGGTCGTGCTGCACCCGTAGCGGGAGATCCGGCGGTGAGCCATCGACCAGCTCCAGCGCCGCATCACCACACTGGAACAGGAGCTTGCAGACAAGCAGGGCACACTCGACGAGCGAACCGAGGAACTCAAGCGTCCCGGCAGCCAACTGCGAGCTCACCCGATCCCTGAACCACTGTTGCGCAGGTGCCGCCCTGCTCTCCCTGCGGCGTGGGAACTGGATCACCTCCGGGACGTCCTCCAGGCCCTGCGCCGTGCACAGGCGGGCGAGCCGGGCACCAGTGATCTGTCCGACCTGATCCAGGGCCTCCAGGAAGGTCCGCTGCGCTGCACCGTCGATCAGTGCTTCGCCGATCTGCAGCGTGTGGTGGCCGTGCTGGCCCTGGGCGGTCCCGCCGTGCGCACGGTGGCCACTGCTCTCGCCCTCGGCCTGCCGCACGGCCTCGCCGTCCGTGAGTCGTACGACCAGGTCAAGGCCAGCGGCGGCCGGCGTGTACTGCTGACACAGGAGTCGCTGTTTCGTGTGACTGAGCGCGCTACTTGGCCAGCCTGACCAAGTAGCGCGCTCAGGGTTCCGCGCCGCGCACATCGCTCGCAGGGAGCGGACTTCAGAGCGGTGTTAGGTCAGCCGGCCCAGCGGATCGGACTTGCTTGAGCACATGGAGTTCCGACTTCTGCGAGGTCGGCCACATGTCGACGAGGTACCCCGGTCCGGCTGGTCCGGATGACGACGCTTCTGGAAGGGGAGGCGGTCCGCGCACGTCGCCTACCGCACGGCGACGTGATCCCCGGTCGACGACTTCGCCCCGGAGGTGGAGTTCCCGTAGTACGTCCACCGCCATGTCCCCGGCCCGGTGGCCTTCACCGTGGTCTTGAGCGCCCCCGTTCTACTCGACGTTGCTTTCTTGACCGTTGTGTACGAGGAGGCGCCCGCCGCCTTGAACTGCAGGCTGACCGTGCGACCCGCGTACCCCTGGTACGTGTGGGTGTCCCAGTTCGCGCGTGTAACCCGCCCGGTCACGGTGATCGTCTTCCCTTTCGCGACCGGCTCCGGCGAGGCGTTGACAGTGACGCGTGTGGCCCGCTTGACCTGCAACGGGAGGTCCTTGTCGTCAGTGTCGTGCGCGTCGCCGGCGAGAAAGACCCGAGCAGCAGTCCGCCAGGTGCCGGCGTCCTCGTTCCCGAAGTCATGGTTCCGCGGGTCGATGTACAGCCATTCCCCGAAGTCGCAGACTCCTTTCGCCCTGTCCACGACCTTGCAGTCGCTGGTGATGATGGAGCTGTGCAGGGTGTCCCCAGTGTCGGGCTTCCCCCGGTAGGGGAACACCGTCGGCCCGAAGTCGTATCTGAGTTTGGTCGTCATCCGGAAGACCGCATGCACCTCGACCTCCTCCTTGACCCCGATCACGATCGGCTTCCCGCCGTTCACCGAGACCCGGGTGAAGGAGACCCCGCCCTCCGCCGCCCCAGCCGGCACCGCCGCCACCCCTGTGAACACGACCGCCGCTCCACCGGCCACCACCGCTTTCCACATCGTCTTCCCCATCTTCGAGCTCGCCCTTTCCTCTGCAGCCTGGACCGAACGCGCAGGCGCACCGGCCGGAGGTTCTTCCTCTCGGCTGACTGTCGGACAGGAGAGGGCTGTACGCGGTTGTACGCAGTGCGGCAACGATTTGATCACCACGGCATCTCCCGGGTTCGGTTCCCGGGAGGGGGCCCCGACGGCTTCACGGAGGATCCGGTGATCAGCCTTCCGCGTTCCTGCCTCCGCAGCAGACCAGGTACGCCCGAAATTGGTGCATTCACCGCGCCGGGTCCCTGTTCTGCCTCTGAGCCGTGACACGGTAGTTGGAACCGCCAAGGCGTGCTGACCTGACCGTTCTCCACGTGGGTGACACGCTTGTTGGAACTGATTTGTCAAGCTTCTTGGAACCAAGCGCTCAGTTGTCATTCTTGTTGGAACCGCTTCCGAAGATCGCTCTCCTTCGACTACGCCGCCGAGGACCACTGGCTCGCCAACCACTGCTGACAGCAGTTCCCCGCGCCTCTGGGCGGTGCCTCAGCTCCAGTCGAAGGTCAGCAGCGCGAGCCGCTCGACGGGCTCGAAGAACAGCAGAATCGAGTCGGCGCCCGTGCGTCGGTAGTGCCAGCCCGGCACCGACGCCACAAAGTGGAACGGGTTTCCGGCCGAACTGACCGGCCACGCGCTGTTGTCGTCGTACTCAACGTGGAACAGATCGGCCCAGAGCGGTCCGGGCGGAGTACGGGAACTGGCCGTGCACTGGGACGGCGAGGAGTTCGTCGTCACCGAGCCCGAGGCACGGCTCTGAAGCAGGCGGTAGGCCCGACCGGAGCGCTGGCGGTTCCTGTCGGCGCGGCCCGCTCCACCGTGGCCGGGCCGACCACGGCTCAGGGCGGCGTCTTTGTGATGCGATCAGGCCCGCCCCGCACAAGCATCGGACTACGGGCAGTGGCCCGGCCGCATCCTGCCCCGGTCTGAACGGGGGAAAGCCCCTATCCCGGCGCGCCGGTCCTCTTCCCGGCCCATGCCCGCCAGGGGGCCTGGAGGTACGCATGCCGCGGCCGTTGTGGACCGGTGCCATTTCCTTTGGCCTGGTCAGTTCTCTGAACTTTGGGGCCGTTCCGTCCCAAAGCCTCTGAGCTGCAGCTCTCTGAAACCGAATTGGTGATGCCAGAGGAATCACAGCAAGATATTCCTAAAAGAGCGAGAGCCGCTCCGCCTGCCGCCTCTGTACTGTGACTTCGCATGACCGATACCGAGATCGAGATCACCGCAGACCTGGTGCGCGACCTGCTGCAGGAGCAACATCCAGACCTTGCGGGGCTGGCCATCCGTGAGGTGGCGGGCGGCTGGGGCAACCAAATGTGGCGCCTCGGTGACGAGTTGGCCGTGCGCATGCAGCGCATGGACCCCACCCCGGAGCTCCAGCTCAACGAGCGGCGGTGGCTACCCGTGCTGGCCCCACGCCTGCCGCTCCCGGTGCCGACCCCGGTGCGGCTCGGCGAACCGTCCGAGCGCTTCCCCAAGCACTGGACCGTGATGACGTGGGTTCCCGGCGAGCCGCTGGACCACGGCTCGATCAGCCGCGGCGCCCACGCGGCCGACACGCTGGCGGGCTTCCTCCAGGCGCTCCATGTGGAGGCGCCCGCCGAGGCGCCAACTACTACGGACCGCGGTGCCCATCCCAGGAACTGCACGGACGGTTTCGAGAACTTCTTCCAGGCCGTTGCCCCCGACGACATCGCTGCCGACGTCCGGGCCGTCTGGGACGACGCTGTTGCGGCCCACGCGTGGGAGGGCCCGCCGGTGTGGGTGCACGGCGACCTCCATCCCGCGAACGTCGTCGTCTCGGACGGAACGCTCTCGGGCATCGTCGACTTCGGTTGCATGTTCGCCGGCGATCCGGCGTGGGACCTCGCTGCCGCATGGGTGCTGCTACCCGCGGGCACGGCCTCACGGTTCTTCGACATGTACGCGCATGCAGACGAGGCGGCGATCCGGCGCGCCCGCGGGCTGGCCGCTATGAAGAGCCTCTTCCTGATGCTCATGGGGCAGAACGGAGATCGGGGCCTTCCCGGCGGCAAGCCGAACTGGGGACCTGTAGGCCGGGCGGCACTTGATCGTGTTCTGAAGGGCGTTTAGTGCACGCTTCCTTGAACTTGTTCTCGATCTTGTTTGAGGGCCATGCGGCAGCCACCTTCGTGGGTTCATCGATCACCACGCGTGGTGGGGATGCCAAGGTCCACGGCCGTATGCTGCCCGTGGCTCCGATCAAGCTGACGGAGCTTCTCCAGCGCCAGCCAGGCTGACCTGGAGACCATCGACCTCGCCGAGCCAGCCTTCCGTCTCAGCTTCGGCGATTCGGGCGATCAAGTTGTCACGGACCTCGGCAAGCCGTGCCCGTTGGGCCGGGTCAGGTCTGAGGAGCGAGCATCTGACGCAAGCGTGTTCGTGGATGCAGGTGGTGCCGTAGGCGCGGGCGCAGGTGCCGACCGAGAGTTCGCGGCGTTCGAAGTGGCCAAGGAAGTCTTCCCATTCCGCGTCGGTGGGGGTGCGGTACTCCTCGGCCGGGCGCAGTGCTCGGCGGCGCGAGATGAAGGCGCGGTGGACCTCGATGGTCTCGGCGGGGTAGACGGCGTGGTGGCCCATGGTGGTGTTGATGTCGGCGTGACCGGCGATGGCCTGGGCGATGTGAGGCGGCAGGCCGGTCCGGACGGCGTCGGTGATGAGCATGCGGCGGAAGTCGTGCAGGGCGAAAGCCAGCGGTTGGCCGACAGAGTCGGTGAGGCCGATAAAGGCCAGGACCTCGCCCAGCGTTCGGCGGATGAGTTCGCCGCTCATGCGCGAGTTTTCACCACCGCGGTCGTACTGGAACAGCAGCAGTGCCGGCGGATTCCAGGTGCGTTCTGAGTAGTCGTAGGCGGCAAGGAGCGGAATCGTGCCGTCGTGGGAGTCGCGGACGCGACGGATGACCGTGGACAGGACGTCGGCCAGTTCGGGGCTGACGAGCAGGACTCGTTCCTTGGTCCGTCTTGGACGGAGCGATCTGCAGCAGGGGGACTATCTCGCCGGTGGTGGGCAGCCGGTACTGGATCACCGCGTGATGGCTGACCTCCAGCGTCTCCTCGATGCGGGCACCGGTGTGGCGCAGGAACTCGACCGCAGCCCTGGCCCAGAACGCCCGTTGCTCGGCCAGGTCGAAGTGGAGAAGGTTCCCGCCGGCATCCCGGGCGGCGGCGCTATCGCCGTTCGTGGTGCGGACGAACATCGCATCGCGAATGCGGAAGGTTTCGCCGGGCTGTACGGAGAGAAGGGACTCCAGGCAGGCCCGCCGGTAACGGTGGTGGTCAGCAGCGGCCTTCGCGAACGCCTCCAGGGCCGGAAGGCGTTCACGGTCCGCTGATCCATCTGAGCCTTGACCTGCTTGACCCGCTTGCGGTCCGTGGTCTCGGTTTCCTTGATCGGGCACGGCGCGGCCCACGGCCCCCAGCGGCCCGGTTCCTCCACCGCCCAGCGGGCGATGTCCAGGTAGAAGGCGCGCAGCGCGATGAACAGCATGGCCCGGTCGGCGCACTCGACAACTGTCTCCTCGACAGTGCCGTCCGGGCGTTTGCGTAGCTGGACGCGGGTCCTGAGGCGCTCCTTCCACCCAGTCGCGACCCCGGGGGCCAGGTCGAGGGGGCCGATGCCGGGGTGGTGACGTTCCAGGTCCGACCAGAAGTTACGGGTCAGGGCGCGGGCGAGATTGTCCAGCGTGTGCTGTAGTCCAGGCGGGGCCGTCGCTCTTCCAGGTAATCGATCAACAACGCACGGATCGGCTCGCAGGCCACACCGTGGCGGTCGACGAGCTGTTCGCAGCTGAGCTGTCCGGTGACCCGGTCGAGGAATCGGAGCGTCACCGGGGCGTCGGGCGGCAGGTTCCCCAGGTCTCGCAGCCACGAGTAGGAGAGTTTGCTGCCCGCTCTGTCGATGCCGGACTTGCGCAACTCGATGGCGTACTCGAAGGCGTCGCGGTCTGCGGCGGAATGAAACCCACCACTTCAGGGGGCGAATCTCCGGTCTCAAGCACGGTCCGGAAGGTAGCAGAAAGCGCCTCTGACCTGTGAATATTCCCCTGGTAGTTCAGTCAACGGCACGATCCCGATCGAGGTGGTCAGCGCGGCTGAGAACCGCTCGGTTCATTTCCACCAGGTGCATCTGGAGGACATGGGCCGGGTCCGTACTCGCAAGGTCTGCTCGATCGAGGACGAGGTCGTACCGCACGAGGAGATCGGCAAGGGCTACGAGGTCGCGAAGGACGAGGTTGTCTCGGTCACAGTTGAAGAGCTCGACGAGATGCCGCTGCCGACCGCGAAGGCGATCGAGATCGTGCCGTTCGTCGACGCCGACAGCATCGACCCGATCCGGATCAGCGACAACTACTACCTCGCGATCGACGGACAGGTCGCGGCCAAGCCGTACACCTTGCTCCGCAAGGCGCTGGAGCGCTCGGACAAGGTCGCCGTCGCCCAATTCGCGTGGCACAACCGCGAAAGACCCCGGGGCTGCCGCTCATGCCCGATCGAGCCTGCTTGAAGGGTACGGGCTGCTACTCGGTCGGCGACGACACCCTGTGGGGCGTCAACCGGCGCCGCAGGGGCATCGCCCCCACCTGGGCCGCGCTCAGGTCGATCCGAGCAGCACTTCCGGACGGCGCCCCGATCTACGAACGCCTCCTGGGCGAACCCGATCGAAGCGCGCTTCGGGCCGCTGCGGCAGTTCACCCTCGCCAACTCCCACCACCCCGACCACACCGTCCAGACCTGGGCGCTGCACCGCTACCTGCGCCGGCGCAACCAAAACGCCCGCCACCCGGACATCCTCGCCGCTCAGCGCCGCGAGCGCGCACGCATCCGCAGCGAAAGGCGCCCGATGGGGCGGCCGGCCGCTCTCAGCCGCAACTTGACCACCCATCCGGCGATCGTTTGGCTCAGCCAGCATGAGCCTCTCGGACTTTGTCCGCTGCCAGGTGGAGTTCGTATGGCCCCCAACAGTCAGCAGCGAGCGTCGCGACCAGGACTCCGCAGGTGCAGGCCTGGTTCATCCCACCGCTCGGGCTTGGGCCACAGCATGCGAACCCGCTGCTCGGGTGCAGCGCGAGCTCACCGGCGTCGTCTGGGTGGAGGACGAAGTTGCCGCGCGGGCCTGCGGAGGTGAGCGAACCACGTTCGTCGTCCATCCACGGACCGCGCGGGTATGCAGGCCCATCCGTCTCGGCTGGGATGAAGGGTGGCCCCCACGGCTCCGTCTCAACCGCGTAGCAGCCCCTGGGCATTGTCGCCGGAGCACGTCGGTCCTCGGCGGCCTCCTGATCCGGATTCCGAGCAGGAGCTTCCGGGACCGCGGACAGCAGACTCAGCACACCTGTGAGCTCATTGCCACATTCCCGGCACTCGAACATCGTCATCCCGGCTTCGTATCCCGCGAGGGCGTCATCAGGCAACCGGATTCCGCATCCCGACGAGGCAGCCGACCGCTCGCTCAGCCGTCTGACCGTCCAACCCGGTGATCGTTTCCGGTCACAGCACGAGTGTCCGCAGAGGCCGTGTGCATTCGGAGTCGTGTCGTGATTGGGAAGACGGGTTTTGACGCCGCGTTCGCGACGATGGGGGCAGTGCGTGTTGCATTCCAGCCTCACTGGTGTGATGCAGCTCCCTCTATTGATCGCGGGTGAGTGGGCGGGACGCCGTTGCGGGAGCCCCGCGCCCTCGGTCAGCTCCAGATCATGCAGATCCGGCGTGCGAAGTTGACGTATCCGATGCGCTGGAAAGCGTTCGCCATGGGGGTGTTACCGAGATCCGTGGCTGCCCGGATGCGGGGGACATCCTGCGCACTGAGGATCCGGGTGCCTTCGGCAAGGATCTCGTCGATGTAGCCGTTGCCCCGGTGTTCGGGGAGTACGGCGAGGTATCCGATGACGGGGTTGTAGTCGTTGCGGGCCGGGGTGACGAACCCCACCGGCTCGCCGTCCGGCAGTGTCGCGATCCGCCACCAGTCCTGCGGGCTCCGGAAGTGCGCGAGCTCCTCCTCGTAGTGTCTGGCCGCCGCTTCGCGGGGGGACATCCGGGTCAGGTCGTCCCTGCTGTGCGCGTCCAGCGTCCCGTCCAGGACCCGAGTCATCAGGGCGAGGATCTCCTCGGTGCCGCGGACCGGCCGGAACGCCAGGCGCCCCTTCGGCTCGGGGAGTGGCGTCCCGGGACGCCACTCCAGAAGCAGCCGTTCGACGAACTGGCGGGCGCCGGTCCGTTCTAGGGCGAGCATGCGGTCCTCGACGATGCGCCCGGTCACTCCACCCTTGCGCCAATCGGGTGGGACGGCTCGGTTGTACTCGGGTGGACGGGCGTCGGCTGGGACCACTGCGGCCGTGGCAGCCCGCAGCAGCCGCACGCCGATGTCCACGCGATCACGATCCGCGCTGCTGTCGTCGATGTCGAAAATATCCAAAAGGAACGGTGTGTCGTCTCCGGCCCGCCCCCACCATGCGACCCTGGCCAGTAGGCGCTCGCCGCGAAGGGCGACCCACATCCATTCCGGACGTCGGCGGCCGACGGCAAGGTCGTCCGCCAATTCCTCGTTGAGGATGTAAGGGAGTTGGGAGAAGAGGACGAGTTCTTCGCGTCCGGTGATCGGACGCATGGTCAGGCTGTTCTGTTCCACGGTCAAGGCACGCTCCGGCGAAGGCGCCCGTCCGCTCCGAGGTCAGATGTGGTCCTCACCCCGGGAGGACACAAGCGCGGTGATCAGGGGAATCATGGGCTTATCCCTCCTCTCGCTGTCGTGGCCCCTCACTCTCGTGGTGGGGGTTCCGCCGTAAGGTCTAGCCAAGCGCCACCCCGTCCGCAAGCCCTTTTCGATCGCCCCGCGTCCGACAGTGCCCAGTGCACTCCGGTGTGTCAGCTGCACGTTCCGATTACTGTGGTGGCGCCGGTACTTGTCGAAGTCGTAGCCGCGGTCGGCGAACAGCCGCGGAGGTCGGTGACGTGGCCGGCCGCGCAGTCCGCGAATGTGGGGTATGGCGTCCAGCAGGGGCGTGAGCTGGGTGCGTCGTGACGGTTTCCGCTGGTCAGAGAGACGGCAAGGGAAGTGCCGTGTCGGTTGACGATGATGTGGTGCTTGCTGCCGGGCCGGGCACGGTCGACCGGCGAAGGTCCGGTGTGAGCCCCCTTTGAGCGCCCTGCCGTGCGAACCGTCGATCGCAGCGTCATCCATCTCCAGCAGACCTTCTCTGCGTAGTTCTGCAAGCAGGACCTCATGCAGGCGGGGCCGTACGCCAGCCTCGGTCCAGTCCCCCAGGCGCCGCCAGGCCGTCACCCCACTGCAGCCGACCAGCTCTGTGGGTACATCCCGCCAGCTCACACTCTTGCGCAGCACGTAAACGATGCCCCGGAGGGCAGCACGGTCATCGGCGGGCAACCGCCCGGGATACCGCTGCCGACGAGGCGGACAAACCGGCAGCAGCGGGGCTACGCGCTCCCACAAGTCATCAGGCACAAGATCAGCAGACACCCGGCAGATCCTGCCGACGCACTCATCACAGTTCCGCCACGCGGTGACTCCACCCAGGCCGACGCCACCTGCAGCCGTCCGCCCAGTAAGAAGAACAACCGCGTGGCCATCCTCGCAGAGCAAGTCGACGGCGTCATCGGCGTCGATACCCACCGCGACACCCTTGCGGCAGCAGCCGTCGGTCCCATCGGCGCCGTACTGGCCAGCACCGATTCACCCGCCAACGCCCGCGGATACCGCCGCCTGTTGGACTTCGCCCGCGAGCAAGTACCCGGGCGGCGCTGCTGGGCCCTGGAGGGTACCGGCAGCTACGGCGCCGGCCTCGCAGCCCTTCTCGACCAAGCAGGCGAGTGCGTCGTCGAGGTCTGCCGGCCCAAGCGGTTGCCCAATCGGGGCGGGCGCAAGACGGACATGCTCGACGCCATCCGGGCCGCGAAGGAGGCGCCGGCCACCGAGCATGTGATCCAACCCAGGCTTCGCGGCGAACGCGAGGCCCTGCGGGTCCTCCTCGCCCCCGTCACGGCGCTGTCCTCGCCTCCACCGCCGCGATCAACCAGCTCAAGGCCCTGATCGTCTCCGCGCCGGATGGTCTCCGCGCCGAGCTACGGAAGCTCAAGCGCCCGGCCCAGATCGCCTACTGTGCTCAACTTCGGGACCGTCCGGCACAGAGCCTTGAGCACCGGATGACGGCGCGGGCCCTGCGGTCCACCACTCAGCGCATCCAAGCCCAGGCCGAGGCCAAGGATCTCAAGAAGGACATCCACGCCCTGGTCGCAGAGCTGGCTCCGGAGCTCCTCGGCCTGCTCGGCGTCGGTCCGATCACCGCGGCTCAGATCCTGGTCAGCCGGTCCCACCAGGGACGATTTCGTTCCGAAGCGGCCTTCGCGTCCTTTGCCGGCGTCTCGCCTGTTCCCGCATCGTCCGGACTCACGAACAGGCACCGGCTCAACCGCAGCGGAGACCGGCAGCCCAACCGGGCCTTGCACACCATCACCTTGATCCGCATGCGGCTCGACCCCGCCACGAAGGCGTACGTCGCTCGGAGGATCACTGAGGGAAAGACCGTCCGCGACGCGCAGCGATGCCTCAAGCGCGTCATCTGCCGCCGACTCTTCAAGACCTCGAACGGATCGACCGCCCCACGCCCAGGAGCATCGTGGACCTTGATCAAGCGGCTTGACACGACATAGCAGCCTCGGGGGCGCCGGCGCTCGCGCTGATGCACGCGCAACCACGGAATCCCGGCTCGGTGAACGACAGCCCCTGTCCCTCGAACGCGCCGACCAGGCGCTCTTTCGGGGTGTCGTCACGCGCTTCGAGCACGTGTGCCATGCGCTCGGCGGTCGCGGCATGCCGCGCCTGGAGGTAGGCCCGGACCAGGCCGTCCCTGCTGCCGAACGTGCTGTACAGCGTTGCCTCCGCGACTCCGGCGTGCTGGATGACTCGATCGATCCCGACCGATTGGACGCCCTCGGCGTAGAACAGCTCGCTGCCGGCAGCCGTGCCCGTGCGGCCACGCCGCGTTCCCGTGTGAGGGCGCCTTCGTGGACATACGGAAGCAGTATCCGACGGCTGTGAAGCACGAAGACAACCTCGGCGTGCATTCCGCTACCGCCTTGGTCACCAGTGTTACGTTCGGCACCGGCCGGGCGGCCGCCAAGCGGCTGGCCGATGCCGAACGTCCGTCATCGTGACCGGGCGCAACGCCCAGCGCGGAGTGAGACCGTCAGTCGAGACGGGCGAGTTCGCCGTGGAGGCGGCCTGTCACCGAAAGCGGGACTGCCCTCAGCTGCGCGCGGTGGCACGCAGGCGCAGGCCGACAGTGGCGAGACCTTCGAAGGTGGCGACCTGGTAGCTGGGTTCTGGTCCGGGCAGCTCGCTCAAGTGATAGCAGCGGGCGGTCTGCGCAGTCAGGAGCGTCAGCATCGCCATGGCCAGAGCGGCTCCCTCGCAGCCATGCGGCCCGGTACCGAAGGAGAGAAAGACCCCGGATTTCGCCGGCGAGCCCGAATCATCGAGCCAGCGCTCGGGCTGGAACTCGTCCGGCTCGGGGTGTTCCCGTGCGTCGCGCTGGGCGGTGTAGGGGCAGACGAGAACGGTGGACCCGGCGTCGATGGTGTAGTCGGCGATCTGAGTCCGCCGCGTGGCGCGCCGGGTCAGTAGCCAGCTCGGGGGGTGCAGTCGGAGCACCTCGAGTACCAGTGCCTGGGTGTATTGCAGGCTGTCGAGGTGGGTGCTGGTCGTCGCGGCCGGGTCTGCGGGCAGCAAGGCGGCTTCGGCCGCGACGCGGCCCGCTGCCTGGGGGTACCGGGCCAGATGGAGCAGAATCCATCCGGCTGCCCGGGAAGGTGTCTCGAAGGTGGCGACGGTGATTCCGGGGAGAGGGTCGAGGATGGCCTCTTCCGGCAGTAGGCCATAGCGGGAGGAGGGCCGGAGCATCTGTCCCAGCACGTCGTCACCGAGCCGGCCCGATGAACGGCGTCGGCGGACGATGGGCCGCAAGGCGTCGACGAAGGCGACTTGCTGCCGTGTGCGGAACCGCCGTGCCGGTGTGGGGACCCAGGGCGGCCATACCCAGCGCGAGGGGCGTACGAGCACCTCACGGGCCAGGAAGAGCTGTGAGGCAAAGGGCAGCAGGGTGGGAGCGTCTTCGGAGAAGAGGTAGCGCACGCCGATCTCTGCCAGAGCGTGCCGGACCGGGGGCAGAATCTCGATGTCCTGGCCCGTGGGCCACTGGTCAGCAAATTGAGCGGTCCTGGGCGCTATCTCACCGATCCGGGCTGCAACCGCCTGCGGGCGCAGTCCGCGCATGCGGGCGGCGTGAGCGTGCACACGCTCCTCAGGCGTCGCTGCTCCACTCGACCGCTTCAACGGTGGAAAGAGAGGCGAGGGTGGCTTGGTGAAGTCCTGCCCGCGGTGCAGGACTGCTTCACACGGCCCAGCCGTAGCGGCTACGTAGACACCCGGCTCCAGTTGCCAGACGTCCCCGCACTCGGCGGCGCCACGGCGCGCCAGTGCCAGTCGGTCGCGGCTCCATGCCGCGAAGCTGCCTTCGGGCAACCGCGGCGGCTCATTCATTCGGCCCATGGGATCGCCCCTGACTCTCGTACCTGTCCAGGCCGAAATCGTCGGCAGCGTTACTAGGAGCCGGCGGGCGCCCGGGGGCTCCCGCCGGCAGTGCGGTCAGACCCGGTTGTCGCCGCCTTACGCACCCCAGTCGTGTTCCCCGTACGCACCGTAGTGGCGGGTGAAGGACAGCTTGCCGAGCAGCTTGGCGATCATGATGCGCTCCTCTCGCCTGTCTGAGCCCTCCCAGCCGAGGGCTCAGCAAAGAAGTTCTCGCCAGCACCAACGACCACACATCCCATATTTCCACTCATGCCATATATGTCACTTTCAGAGCATCAGTCGCACACGTGGATATGAGGCGCGTACTTGCGGGCTGGGCCCGCAGCCAGCCATCGTCGCCCCGGTGCTGGATGTCAGAGCCGCCCCCGGCCGCGAGGTGTGGCGACGCCGGTCACCTCAAGACCGGGGGCACCAACGCCCCGCACGGCGGTCGCCCCCTGTCATCACCGACGACACGCTGCACACCGTGCTCCGCGGCCGCTCCGGCGGCGAGTCCGTCGATCAGATCCAGCCCGACCTGATCATCCCCACCGGCAAGCGCAAGGGTCAGAGAAGCAGGGGCCTTGACCCCGGATCTTGAACACGTCCATGCGGCTCGGGTCGGCTTGGACACAGTGGAGCGGATCGCGGACCGTCTTCGGATTCCCGGTGCCTTTCTGGGGCTTGCTGGGCGACCCGGGGAGGACACCGCCATCGCCCCCAGCACGGAGCCACCTGATGGAGATGATCCGGTGCGCGCCGCGAGCTGCTGCGCGGCGCGCTGGCCGCGGGCCTGACCGGTGCGGCGCTCACCGCCCTGACCGATACCCACACCTCCTTCGACCAGACTCTCGCCACCCACCCGGCCGACCTGTCCGACCTGGAGGCCGCCGCGGAGAGCTACGGCTACCACGGCCAGGCCCCCGCACGGGTCCTGGCCGACCTGGTCACCGATTTCGCCGACATCCGCCCGCTGCTGGGCATCCCGCAGCCCGTCGCCACACGGGTGAGGCTGTGCCCCGCCGCCGGGCAGATGGCGGGCATGACCGCGATCGTGCTGCACGACCTCGGCAGCCGACGCGAGGCCCGCGCCCGGTTCGCCACCGCCGCCCACGCCGCCGGTGAATCCGGCGGCCGCCAACTGCACGCATGGGTGCTGGCCCGCGAGGTGATGGCGGGGTTGAACTACGGCTCCCCCAAAGCCGCGGCGGGCCTGGCCGAACAGGCCCGCCGTGTCGCCGGAACCTCACCGACCGCCGCCGCAACCCTGGCCGCCGCCCGCGCCTACACCCTCTCCCACCAACCCGACCAGGCCCGCAATGCGCTGGCCGTCGCCGACCGGCTGATGGAACAACTCAGCGGCGAGCAGCGGGCCGACACCTGGTTCGGGCACTGCGAGCAGAAGCACCATGTCCACCTCTCCCACGCGCTCACCGATCTGGGCGACACCGGGCGGACCCGCGAAAGCCAGGACCGCGCGCTCGAACTGTCCGCCCCGACCAGCAGCATGACCCGCACCCTGCTGACCATCGACGGCGCAGCCTGCGCCCACCACGACGGCGGCATCGAGCAGGCGTACCGCCGCGCCGCCGCCGCTCTGGACGTCCTCCCGGCCGGCTACCGCACCGGCCTCATCCACGCCCGCGCCACGGACCTGTACCAGTCAATCCCCGCCCAGCACCACCGCGAGCCCGCCGTGCGAGCCCTCCACAACGCCCTCGCCTGAAGCCAGCGCAAGGCGCGACGCGCGCGGCACCGCCGGACCGGGCACGCCCGCAGACACCCGCCCGGACGAACGACGCACAGGGCTGGCTGAACCCGGCGCACCGGTGAGCCTGTCTTCGATCCCTGGCGAGCGTTTACCCGGCTCGGAATTCGAACAGGGCCTTCGAAGTGTGGTGAGGGCCGAGCAGACACAAGATCGGTATCGCTGTCACGGGCAGCGCGTCGACCGGGTTCAGGATCCGAGGCGCCGACCAAGATCATTCTCGCGAACAGCGCTGTGGACCGGGGAGGGCTGGCATCGATCCTGTCCAGTGGGCTACGTTGTGCGGCGATGACTACCGGGACGGCATTGCGCCACACACGGATTGGTGACCCGGCGCTCCCCTGAGCGCCGTACGGGCCGGAACTGGCCCGCTGTTGGATCGAGGATCCGGCGCTGCTGCGCGGGCTCCGCCTCCTGTCGTGTTGATCACAGCTCGACACGTCAACCACGACAGGAGAACTCATGCCCACCAAGATGCTGCACATCCCCACCGCGGACGGCCAGGCCGACGCTTTCGCCGCCTTCCCCGATCGTGGCGAGCGGCACCCCGGCGTGCTGATGTACGCGGACGGCTTCGGCATCCGGCCCGTGCTGCGGGAGCTGGCCCACGAACTGGCCGGGCACGGGTACTACGTGCTCGTCCCCAACCTCTTCTACCGGCACGGCCCGGCACCGGTGATCGAACTTCCCGAGTACATCGGAGAAGAGGTCCGGCCCGCGGTCTTCGCCCAGCTGATGCCCTTGATCGAGGCGCACACCACCGAACGTGTCCTGAGCGACGCCGACGCCTATCTCAGGTTCCTCACCACCCAGCCCGAGGTCGGCACCGGACCGGTCGCGGTGACCGGCTACTGCATAGGCGGCCTCCTGGCGATGCGCACCGCCGCGGCCCACCCCGGCCAGGTGGCCGCCGTCGCCGCATTCCACGGCCCCGTGGGCGCTGACGGGCCCGACAGCCTCGCCAAGCTAACCGCCCAGGTCCACCTCGGCCACGCCGAAGGCGACATGACGCCCGAGGCCCTGGGCGAGCTCAACCAGGCCCTGGACGCCGCGGGGGTCGGCTACACCTCCGAGATCTACCCCGGCACCATCCACGGCTTCACCATGTCCGACACCGACGCCTTCAACCCCGCCGCGCTGCAGCGCCATTGGGACCGCCTGCTGCCTCTCCTCGACCGCACCCTGGCCAACATCTGAGGCTCCGGCTCGGAAACCAACCCGAAGCACATGGCTCCCCAGTCCTAGCGATGTTTCGAAGCCGGTGTGAGGGCGGGCGCAGCCCGCCCTCACCGGTTGGGGAGCCATTGATTGATGACGGCGATGCGGATGTGCACGCTTCGCTGGGTGGGCTGACAGGGGCCCTGACCCCCGATTCTGGACCAGCTCAACGGCCTCCTGCGACGCCTGGTCCGGAAAGCTGAAGGCCGGGATGCCGAGCCGAGCGCCTGCATCCTTGACGCCCAGAGCATCAAGACCTCAGCCAACGTGCCCGCTGCCGGGCAGGGCATCGACGCGGGCAAGAAGATCGCAGGCCGCAGGCGCCACATCGGCGTCGACACGCTCGGACTTCTCCTGGCCGTGTTGGTCACCGCCGCCAGCGTCTCCGACAACGTCGGCGGCATACATGTGCTCTCGAACATCGCTGCCGACCACCCCCGCATCACCAAGGCGTGGGCCGACACCGGTTACCGCACGAAGGTCATCGACCACGGCGCCCACCTGGGCATCGATGTCGAAGTCACCCGCCGCGACCCCGCCCAGAAGGGCTTCAAGGTGATTCCACGGCGCTGGGTCGTCGAGCTGACCTTCGGCCGGCTCATGCACCACCGCCGCCTCGCCCGCGATTACGAGACCCACCCGCACCGCTCCGAAGCCATGATCCGCCTCGCAATGATCGACCTGATGAGCCGCAGGCTCACCCGGGAGTCGACTCCGAACTGGAAGGACTCTTTGAGTGGATGGAGGCGGTCACAACAACAGTGTTGCGGATCGAGGCGCTTCCGGCGACTCCGATTCCGCCCCGCCCGCTCGCCCGCCCTCTTACGGAACGAACTTGTTGTTCCGCCCAGCCCTCGGCTACCGGGCGCGCCCACAGACTGCGGCCGTTGATCGTGGCCCCGCGCCGGGGGCACGTCGCGCTGATTGCGGGCGAGGTAGGCGCCCTAAAAGTGAGACTGACGGCCGATGTCTCCTGAGGGTCCGGCTGCCACCAGAACAACAGGCAGGGCTGACTTCATGTCTCCAGCCTTGCCCGACTTCGACCGAGGCGGGAGGCACCGCCCAAATACAGGGTGGCACTGGGCAGCGTGTCGCTCACCGCGATGTTGTCGGTCCGGCCGGGGCCGTCGGGAGAGACGTCTCGCGCTCCGCTCACAGGCCGGGTGCCTGGAAGCCGTTCAGGTACCAGAGGGCGGCGGCGTACCAGATCAGGGCGATCGCGGTGACGAGGGTACCTCCAGCCAGAGGGAGTGCCCAGCCGGGCCAGTGGCGGTGGCGGACCACAATGACCTTGGCGACGAAGGCCCCGTAGAGGAAGCAGCCGGTGAGCGAGTGCAGCGCCACCCGGGTGTCGGTCAACTGGACGCCGTAGGTGGTGATGCAGTGCTGAGCGATGGGGAGGGAGAGGAGGAAGGCGGTCAGACCGATGAGGCGGTGCGTCGTGTTGACCCGGTGCGGTGCGGTTCGCAGTGCGGGCAGGCGGCCGTACATCCAGAGGGCGAGAAGTAGCTGAATCAGCGCCAGGCCCAGCAGTGCGGAGCCGAGTTGAGCCTTGAGTAGTCTGGCGTCGTCGCCGCGCTGCCCGAAGAGGCTGTTCTCGTAGGCGGGGGTGTGCACCCGGCCGTACCAGTAGAGGCCGACCGTGACCGCCACGGGCAGCAGCATCCACAGGACGTCGTAGAGCCGTCGGTGGTTGGCAGGGTGAGCGAGGTCGTCCACGTGATCAGCCGCCCCCGCTCCCGATTTTGCCGCCCTGGAGCTGGACGGCACACCACGTGATGCCGAGCGCAGCACTGGGAGTGCCGGTGGTGCGGACTGACGTGTGGAGGTCGGGCCGCACTCGGCTGGTCTCGTCGTGGTGCGGCCGGGTGCGACGGTGTCGCCAGACCTTGGGTGCCTGCCAGACCGCGACAGTCAGCAGGGTGAGCGTCTCGGCGATGAGGCTGAGCAGCGCCTGCGGGGCGGGCTGCAGGCCGCGTTCGGTGAACCCGAACAATCCGATGGTGCGGAATGTGGCGAACCCGGCGAGGGCGCCAATGGCGATTGCGGCGACGGCGATTCGGAGTAGCAGAGGTGCCGCCAACAGGAGAAGCGCGGCAACTGCGAAGGCGGCGCTGGGCTGCAGCAGGAACAACGGGCCGATGACGTGGATGAAGCGGTATCCGTCGATGTAGAGCTGGGCGTGGATGTATCCGCTTGCCGCGAGCGTGGCGGCGAGCATCAAACGCAGTGCGAGGGTGGGCAGGCTCCGGGGGTTCATGTGAGTTTCGTGTCCTTGACCGCCAGTGCGTGGCTGCCCTGCCGATAGTTGACGGTGCGGATGCCAAGTGCGTCCTTGAGTCGTCCGGCGGGCAGCACCTGCGGAATGGGGCCTGGGCCGTGGCCGGGTTTGGGAAACGGGTAGCAGGTGGGAGCGGCCGAGTGGAAGGTGATGTTGCCCTCGGTCTTGGTGAACAGCTGGTGGACATGGCCGTTGAGGCACGTGACCGAGGAGAAACGGCGCAGCATCGACAGCACCTGCACGGCATCGTCGGTGCCCCAGCCCCACTTCGGATACATCGCGAACAGCGGGATGTGGCTGAAGACGACGATCGGGGTGTCCGATGACAGGCCGGCGATGTCCTTGCGGACGAAATCGATCTGATCGCTGCCCAGGTGGCCGAGTTGCTCAAGGTGCAGAGTGTTGACCAGCGCGATGAAGTGCACACCATGAGTGTCGAAGCTGTACCAGCCGTCGCCGAGGGTGTTTTTGGCGAAAGCTTGTCGGTATGCGCGTCCGTTGTCTCCGATCGAGTCGTGCTCGCCCGGCACGGTGAAGATCCGGTCCGTGCGCAGCTGCGACAGCATCTGCTTGACCTGGTCGAACTGGGCGGGGGTGGAAAGGTGTGTCAGATCGCCGCTGTGCATGACGAAGTCGGGTCGGAACCCGAGTGAGTTGATCTGGGTGAGCGCTGCGCTGAACGTTCCGGCGACATTCATGTTGGGCGGGCCATGGAAGCCGATGTGGCTGTCGGATACCTGCACGAATCGCAGGTCTGCGCTGCCCGCCGGGGTGGGGTCCGACGAGCCGGGGATATGGCTGATCACCTCTCCCCCGGTGACTGTCAGGATGACGGCGCCACCGAACCAGGCGGAGTGCCGCATGAGCTGACGGCGGTTCATGCCGTGCTCGCCGTCGCCGTCGGAGTCGTGTGTGGGTTCGGTCATGGGGTCACCTCCACGGTGGCGGTCATGAACGGGTGGATGGTGCAGTAGTAGGGGTAGGTGCCGGGTTTGGTGAAGGTGTAGCTGTAGGTGTCGTTGGTGGCCAGGCCTGCCGACTTCAGCGGCCCGCCCGATCCTTGTTTGCTGGTGACGGTGTGAGTGTCGGGGTCGGTGTTGGTCCAGGTCACCTTCGTGCCCGCCTTGACCGTCAGTTTGGCCGGGGAGAACGCAAAGTTCTTGATCGTCACCGCGTTGGCGGCCGCCGGAGCGGACGATTGGCTGGTGGTAGGTGAGGTCGAGGGCGTGATTGGTGGTGGGCTGACCGTACCGCCCGTTCCGGAGGCACCGGGCGTTCCAGGCAGGGTCTGGCCAGTGCCGGGACTCAGTGCGCCCGATGGTTTGGGGTGTGACGATCCGCCGCACGCACTGAGCAGTCCCAGTACTCCGGCAACGGCGACAGCGGCCAGGCACGTGCGTGACCGCCGGACCAGCACAGAGGAGTTCGCATTCATGGTCATCGTTCCTTCTACGCGTTTCCCGCCGCTAGGGCGGGTGTGATCCAAGACCGATCCGGGATTGGCCTGTTTCAGGCAGATAGACGACCGGGTCATGCCCCCTCGGGAGGTATTTGAAGGGGGCGCAACCCGGTGGGTTACTTTAGGCGGGGGTCAGTAGATTCCATTCAGCAAAACGAATTCCACCGTGAAGTCTTCGTTGTTTCACTGTGACGGCGGGTAGCAGTACGTCTGGAGTCAGGAGAGTCTCTGCGGTGTCCGTACCGGGCCGCAGGCGAAGGCGGACAAGCACTGCACTTCGACCCGACCGAAGACCCGCTGCACCGTCAGCCGATGCACACACCGGTGGCGTCATGCGCGCCGGAGCCGCGATCACCTGTCGGTCCGACGCACCCCGGGTCATGTGATCCGAGGACTCGGCGGCTCACATCGTGTACGGGACCGGGTGTGCCGCTGATCGAACCAGTAAGCGCGTAGCTACGGGATCGAACTCGAATCCACCGCGTCGATCGACCGCAACGCCCAGGAAGCCGCGGAGTGCCACCCTCTCGGCTGTTGGGTGCGCTGGACGCGGTGCCGAGCGGGGCTACCGGGGCTCCCCGCCGTTCCCCGTGGCTTGGGGAGGTCGTTGGTGGAGCGACTGGTGGGGGCGGTTCCGCCGATGCCGCGACCCTGGCGTTGTTGTGTCGATCGAGGAGGCTGCGGACCGAACGGCGGTCCCGATCGGGTGGTCGTGGGACAACCGACGCATGGCGGAAGGGCCTCTCGGTAGCCCGAAGTTGTTGAAGCCGTTCGAGGTTCCAGGAGGCCCTGGTGCCGTAGTCCTCCGTGCCGGTCCGGGTGGAGTCCAACTCGGCTGCCCGATCGCATGATTGCCTCGCGCATGTGTATGGGGACGCGGGCAACCGTCCGTATCCGCAACGCCGGGGTCCATCGGACCTGACCGATGCGGAGCTGGCTGAAGCGCCGCGACCGCCCGGAGCGAGCGGGCATGAAACAGGGGACTCAGCCTCGCTGGGGCATCGCCGGCTTGCCCACCCCTGCGGGTGGGCGCCCGACGGGCCCGTGAAACGGCCCGCGGCCATACGTCACCCGGCAGTCAGGGGTTCCAGCGGCAAATCCGGGTCGGCGAGCCTGTCCCGGTCGATCTGCTCGCCGGAGCGGACCAGGTGCTGGATCGCGTCGTTGACGTCCCAGATGTTGACGATCATGCCGGCCGGGACGCGACCGGCAGCCAGCCAGAAGGCGATGAACTTCCGGCTTGCGAGATCACCGCGCACCACCACGTCCTCGTAACTACCGGGCTCGGCGTGGCCCGCGTACTCCATGCCCAGGTCGTACCGGTCGGTGAAGAAGTACGGGACGCGGTCGTAGAACGCGGGCCCGCCCTGGACGACCGCACCCGCCTCGCACACACCGAGGACCTGCCGGACGAGACCGCCCCGACCTGCGCCGGCTTCCCGACCCGCGCCACAGCATGGTTCGCCGCACGAGGCATCACCGTCGAACGTGTCCTGACCGACAACCCCTGGGCCTACACCAAGAACGCCTGGCGCCAGACCTGCCGCGACCTGGGCATCAGCCCGCGTTGGACCCTCCCCTGGCATCCCCGGACCAACGGCAAGGTCGAACGATTCCACCGCACCCTGCTCGACGCATGGGCCCACCAACGGCCTTACACCTCGGACACCGAACGGCAAGCAGCGTTCTCCGACTGGCTGGACTGGTACAACTACCACCGACCACACACCGGAATCGGCGGTCAGACCCCAGCAAGCCGCGTCACCAACCTGTCCGGACAACACAACTTGAGCGTGTCTCATTATGAGTCAGTTGATCAACTGATCGGCGACCCCCTGAAGGCTCGCCCTCGGACCGAGAGACGATCGCCTCCCGCCTGTCGGTGACCCATTCGAGCGTTGTTTGCCGACCGTGCCTTCGCCCTCGATGGTCGGACTGCTGTGGCGGCTAGCGTGGACGCACCACCCAGGTGTGGGTGTACCTCACACGCCCCAGAACGACCGTTCGAGCGCTCTGGTGGTATCCCGGCGGGCGAGCAATAGAAGGGCCTGACATGTCCAACCACTTCACCGGCCTCAGCCTTGGGCCACCACTTGGCGATCAGCGTCTCGATCTGTGCGACCTATATGCCTTCGGGGCACCCGGCAATCCGAGCAGGACCGTTCTCATCCTCAACGCCAATCCCAACGCAGATGCCATGCACCCCGACGCCGTATACCGCCTGAACATTGACAACGACGGCGATTACCTGACCGACGGCGCCTTCAGCTGGGTCTTCAGTCCCCCGGCATCCGACGGCTCGCAGACCTACAGCGTCTTCATGGCAACCGGTGCGGATTCCCGCAGGCCCGAGGCGGTCGGAACCAAGATCATTTCGGACGCCGCCGTCTCCTTCGGCCCCCAGGCCAACGTGGTCAGCAGCGGCGACTACAAGGTGGCCGCCGGTAGCCGCAGCGATGCCTTTTTCTTCGACTTCGACGGAATCAAGAATCTGTTCGACACCAGCGGCAACCGGAATTTCACCGCGCCACATCTGGGCGGAGAGTCCCCGTGGACCGGCGTTGACTCCAACAGCACGGCCAACGTCTTCTCCATGGCCATCGAACTGCCGACCGCGGAGCTGGCCCCCAAGCCCGAGCTGCACATCTGGGGCCGGTGCAGCGTCCAACGCGACGGCGAACTCGTCCACGCGGACCGGGCCGGGCACCCGTCAATGAGCAGCTTCTTCAACACCGACGACACGAAGGAGGAGTACAACGCCAGCGAGCCGGTTGACGACCGGGCCAGATGGACGGACCAGTTCGTCCACCTATTGGGCCACACCGGCGGCTACTCGCGTGAGGAGGCAATCACCGCGCTCGACGAGCACGGCCTCCTGCCGGACGTGCTGCACTTCGACCCGTCCAAGCCTGCCGCGTACCCGAATGGCCGGACATTCACGGAAGACGTCATCGACATCCGCGTCGCGTTCCTCACCAAGAACGAGGCGCCGCCCACCGGTCTGACGCCGCACACCGACACCCTGGACCGGTTCCCGTACCTCGGCAACCCGCACCCGGCAACCACTTCCTGACGGATCCCGGCGCGACGCACCCGGGGCTCCGGCGCCTGGTCCTCACCGCCGTCACCCCATACATCGACCACGCCAGATCGCTCCGAGGCGCCGCGCTTTGCGTGCCGGCAGGACCCAGCGTCATGAGAATCGCCTGCGCCCCGCTCTCGCCTCGCGCCGCCACAGCCGCCGTCTCCAGCCCTTCGACGACTGCTCCCTGCTGGCGCCCCGCGATGATCTGCGGTGCCAGCCGCGTCGCGTCGTCCAGGACGGCGGACTGCTTGGCGGACAGACCGGGATGTGTCTTCCGGTAGTTCGCGAAGTGCGCCACCCACAGATCACTCCGAGCCGAAGCGGACAGCGCGTCGTAAACGGCGCGCCGATATGCCGCGGGGTAGGAGGCGAACTCGGAGTAGCCGGAGGGCAGCCGGCCGAGGTTGACCTTCACCCATCGCGACGCCTTACTGCCCTCGGCGCGGGTCACAGCCTGCGCGGGTGAGGCTGCCAGGCCGCCGGTGACCAGAAATGTTCCCAGGGCCAACCCCGGCACGGCCTTGAGGATTCCTGGGCGGCTCGGGGGCCGCAGCACATCGAGGTCGCGGAGCGCACGCACCACCCGCAGCGAGTCCGACGACCCCAACAGCCACGCCAGGCGGAGGGACAGTGCGGTTCCAGTCCAGGCCCGCACCTGGTCGCCGTTGACCGCAAACAGGGTCGGGGCCACTCGGCCCCTCCCCCACAGGTCCCCGTGCGGCGGGCCAGCCTCGCTGTCGTCGCCCTGGACCGCTTGGAGGTCCTCGTCCGCAACCGGCTCAAACGACTCCAGTACCGGCCCGAAACCCTCGACGGCTTCATTGCCGGCACCGGCCTCACCCTCGGCAACCCGACCTCACCCTGACAGGCCGAAGTCAGTAGCCTCACGGCCCGGCCGGGCGGCCTCCCGCAGCGGGTGGCTCGCCCGACCGGTCAGGGCTTTCCTGCCGATGTGCTTGCTCGGGGGGTGTCCAAGATCTTGGCGAACTCCGGCACGTCGCGCTGATGCCTCGTCACCCTCCGAGTGTGTGCCCTTCCGTCCGCCGGGTGGCGTGCGGGTCTCACATGGTTGCGATGCCCGGGTCACTCACACCGGCTTGACCGTTCTCGACGTGCCCGGCCAGGCGCCGCAGGTATCCGGCGTTGCCCTCGACGACGACCGTCAGGTCGTACCAGCGCTCGGTGGCGCGCAGGTCGATGCTCTGCACGGCTGTGGCGCCTGCGCGGACCGTGTAAGTTTGGCGCTCGCCGCCGTACGCGTTGGTCACGGTGAGGTGCGCGTCGGCGGTCGACGGGTTGGTCAGGGTGAGCTTCAGGTTGCCGGCGTCGTGGCGTGCCGTCACCTCCGGCTCAGCGGCTTTGTTGTTGCCCTTGAAGGTGCGCAGGAAGCCGTTCGGGCCGTGGGCCGTGAGGTCGTAACTGCCGCCGGAGTACACCGAGTTCCAGCTGTCGAAAACGGGCTTTCCGGCTGCCGCAGTGTACGTCCACGGGCCGTCGGTGCGCTTCAGCGAGCGCACCTGGAAGGCGGCGCCCGCCTGGTCCCCTGCACTGAACGTCAGCTTGTACTTACCGGTCGTGAGGTCTGCGGCCCCGTCGACGTAGGGAGCGTAGGAGAGCGGGCGGCTCGGCCGCGCCCCGGCCTCTTGCCGGGGCAGGGTGCCCTGGGCGGGTGGCCTCGGTACGTAGCTGTTGTGGCGGTCGCGGTCCGGAGGGGCGTAGCCCGCCGTGTCCGGCAGGTCGGCCGGGTCTGTGACCTTGAGGGAGAAGTCGAAGGCGGATGTGAGGTCACCGCAGATGGCGCGCCGCCATGGCGAGATGTTGGTCTCCTTCACCCCGAACCGGCTCTCCATGAAGCGCAGGATCGAGGTGTGGTCGAAGGTCTCGGAGCAGACGTATCCGCCGGTGGACCATGGCGAGACAACGATCATCGGGACGCGCTGTCCGAGGCCGTAGGGGCCTGCTGCGTATCCGATACCGCCCTTGTAGTGGTCGAGCGTGGTGTCGACGGTGGACAGGCCTTGGCCGGCGGAGGCCGGCGGGTAGGGCGGTACGACGTGGTCGAAGTAGCCGTCGTTCTCGTCGTATGTGATGAACAGGGCGGTCCTGCTCCATACGTCTGGGTTCGATGTGAGTGCGTCAAGGACGTGCGAGATGTACCAAGCGCCGTAGTTTGCAGGCCAGTTGGGGTGTTCGGAGAACGCTTCGGGGGCGGCGATCCAGGAGATCTGCGGGAGCCTGGCGGCCTTGACGTCGGCTTTGAGGATGTCGAAGTATCCGTCTCCCGCCTTGGCGTTCGTGCCGGTGCGGGCTTTTTCGTACAGGGGGTCGCCGGGCTTGGCGTTCCGGTAGTTGTTGAAGTACAGCAGGGAGTTGTCGCCGTAGTTGCCGCGGTATGCGTCGTTGATCCAGCCCCAGCCGCCGGCCGCGTCGAGGCCGTCACCGATGTCCTGGTACACCTTCCAGGAGATGCCTGCCTTCTCGAGGCGTTCGGCGTATGTCGTCCAGCCGTAGCCCGCTTCCTGGTTGCCGAGGACCGGGCCGCCGCCGGTGCCGTCGTTGCCGACGTGTCCGGAGAGCATGTAGTAGCGGTTCGGGTCGGTCGCACCCATGAACGAGCAGTGGTAGTCGTCGCAGATGGTGAATTTGTCGGCGAGGGCGTAGTGGAACGGGATGTCGTCCCGTGTCAGGTACGCCATGGTGCCGGTGCCTTTGGCGGGGATCCAGTTGTCGTACTTGCCGTTGTTGAACGCGCTGTGGCCGCCGGCCCAGTCGTGGTCGAGACCTGCGATGAACTGCATGCCCAGGTCGTCGGCATCCGGGTGGTAGGGCAGGGTCTCCTTGCCGCCGCTTGTCTGGTGCCATACCGGTTTGCCACTGGGCAGTACCACCGGGCGCGGGTCGCCGAAGCCCCGGACACCCTTCAGCGACCCGAAGTAATGATCGAAGGAACGGTTCTCCTGCATGAGGACGACGATGTGTTCGATGTCCTGGACGGTTCCGCTGCGGCGCGCCGCGGGGATGGCTGCGGCGCGGTCGATGGAGCCGGACAGGGCGGCGAACCCCGTGGTGGCTCCGGCGATTTGAAGGAAGCGACGCCGATTGATTTCGGTCATGGCTGTGGGGATCCTCCTGTTGCTTCGGTGATGTCGGTCCACGAAGAGGGGCAGACGGAGTATTCAAGAGGACCCGGGCTTGAGGAAAGTGGGCTGAGGTGACGGTCGCGCAAAATGTGGGCGGATGGTGTGCGGGACGTCAGCGCGTCGCCGCGCGTCGTGTCAGAAGTCCCGTTCCACTGCCCTCGGATCGGCCTCCGTTCGGTGGGCCCAGGCGTCGCACACCGTCATGGTCTGCTTCTTTTCCGATGTGTGTCGGTTGATGGTCCGCTCGACCTCGCTGCGGCGACGGTTGCACTCACGGTCGAAGCCGGTGGGTGTAGGACTTTCTCCAGCTCAGCCGGCAGCAGAGCCGTGCGGAGGGCCCACAGGACGTCGACCGGGCGCACCTGGCCGGTCTGCTGAACAAGGCGGCACCCGCCGGCAGTGAGGAGATCGGGGTGGTACGGGCGCTGTACGGCCCTGGGCAGCGCCAGCTGGAGCGGGCGCTGTGTTCATTCCTGCGGTCGCGGGACGGCTTGGGGGCCTTCGGCTCCCGGGCAACGGGGAGGGCCGCTGTGAGGCGATCGAGCCGGGCGCGGTTCTGGGCCCGGCGGGCGGCGCCTTCCAGGGGCGCGGTCAGGCATCACGAAGTGCTGTTGGTCACTCGATTGCTTCGATCGCGGCTCCGATCAGGGCGCGGGCCGGGGCTCCGAAGACGGCCAGCTGCTGGAGTTCGCCGAACGCCTTGGCGTACACGGCGATCCCGGAGGGGCGGGTGATGGCGATCTCGGCGGACAGGGTCTCGACCAGCAAGACCTCGGACGATGGGTCACGGCGCAGCGGCTTGGGTGGGCACAGCTGCTGCCCGTACAGCAGTCACACCCGTCCTCGCAGGTGCCTACGTACGCACCCGTCACGTCCGAGGCGCCCATACGCTCCGTGATCTCGACAGCAGGCGTGGGAGCACCCCGTTTCCGGTGGGGTGCTCCTCCCCATTTCCCGGCGATGGCCCCGTCAGGGGGTTGGCGTTGCGGGCTCGTGTCCCTAAGTGGTCGAGTTCGTAAGTCCTTCGGGGGTTGATCATGCTGCCAGCGCGACGGAGGATTCTTCTGGGTGATCGGCGGTGTGCCGGTCGAGCCTGG